>NZ_JBBCBT010000012.1:0-154669 GCF_037203985.1 Pseudarthrobacter sp. CCNWLW217 | reverse complement strand
CAAAAAATACGCCATCCTCGCACCACTCACACCCCTCTTGAACCGCATCAACACGCTAATTCAACAGGGAATTGATGTACCAGCCCTTCTATCCCGGTATGCGGCAGCTCTTCGAGCCATTGCTCGGCTACATTGCGGTCCGTGGTGGTGGGGGAGAGGGACAGCGGCGCTTCCCAGCCCGTGGCTAGTTCTTCCAGGAGCGCGCGCCGGTCGCTCAGAGGCAGTTCCCTGGCGTCATGCCCGGCTACGGCCAGGACGTCGAAGGCAACATAGTTGGCAGGCGCTGCCATGACCAGCCCAGGCAGGGTCCTTGGTCCGGCGCCTAAGCGCTGCTGGAGGGCGTCGAAGTTCAGCCGGCCCCGGCTCCAGATCACGGCTTCGCCGTCGATCACGCATCCGGGTGGAACGGCCGAAGCGATCGCTGAGAAAAGTTCAGGGAAGTAGCGTGTCAGTTCCTTGCCTTGCCGGGACCACAGCGTGGCACTCTTTTTATCCCGGACGCAGATGCAGCGGTATCCGTCCCATTTGGGTTCAAAGAGCAGAGTCCCCGGCAGGGTGCCGGCGTTGGGCATTTTCGCAACGGCCCGGGCCAGTGCAACCTTGAATGGAGGTTTAAGTCCGGGTGGAAGGCCGGTCCTGGCTGGCGGGTTAGTTGCCATCGTCGAGGCCTTCGAGTGTCTCGACTTCGGCCTCGTCCAGCAACTTAGCGGTGTCGGTCCCGGTGGTGCGGGCAAGGTCGTCAAGGGTGATAAACCGGGCACGCGCCAGAACGATGACTAGTTCTGCGAGATAGCCTGCTCCGTTGCGTTGTACCAGGTCATCAAGGACAGCGTGCATGCGTCCTGTGAGCTCGGTGGGGCCTTCGGATTCCTCGGCGGCGATGCGCGTGAGCGTCAGCGCGGCCAGCTTGGGGTCGTCGTAGATGAGTCCCATGTCCTCACGCTACGCATGCGGGGTTCAGTTGTCAGTGATCGGCCCTTTCATCCCGCTGATCCGGTGCGGGAAGCGAGGCGGCAGCTCAATGGTCCCTGCGGCTATTCGGCCCCGGCGGATGTTGGGGGATCTTGGCGGGCGGCCGCGCGTTCTGCCGTCTCTCCAGCCGGGAAGAAGTGTGTTCAGCTGCGTTTCCTAGTCCTGGTCCAGTTCGCGGGATCGGTGTTTCATCCGTTGGGTGTGTAGCCAGATGCCCAGGGTCCATTCTTGGTGGCTTTCGGTGTTTTTGTGCCGGGGCCAGTCGTTGCTGGCTGCCATGTAGTTCATCAGTTCGGCCAGGCGCTGGTGCCAGCGTGCTTCATCCTTGGCTTTGCGGCCCGGCTGTTGATCCCAGCCGGGAATTGCCTTCAGGCCTTCCCTGTAGATGGGGGAGAGGCCACCCCGGTCGGCGTCCTGCCGCCGTCGCTGCAGCCACACCGCCAGTGCCCGTTCACGGGGGGACTTGCCCTTGAATGAGGGCAGTCTGCCTTCTGTTTCGTACAGGGCGATGAGGTCTTCCATGTTCCGCAGCCCCGCGCCGGAGGGCTGGGAAGGTGCGCCGGCCGCCGCTTGATATTCGTCCCGGATGGATGGGTCTGCCTTGGCTGCGAGGTGGAGGTGGTAGCGCACGGTGCTTTTGGCTACGCCGGCTGCGGCAGCGATCTTCGGCGAGGGGATGCCTTGGCGGTACATCTGGACCCATTCCGGGTGCGGCGCCTTTCGCCTGTGTTCGTCGGGCATGGCGGTCAGTTGTCCTTGCGAATGGCGATCAGCTGCGTGCCTTCCGGAATCGCGCCCTCGAGGGCGGCCTTGGCGTTGTCGTAGCTGTCGCCCTGGGTGGCGATGTAGTCGATGCTGCCGTCGGCGCGCTGGATTGTTCCGATGAGTTCCACCGGATCAGCCTAAACCGCTCTCCGTGTTGGCTGCCGGATGCCCGGAAGGTCGGCGGCAAAAGCCTCCAGGGCGCTGCGCAGCCGCACCATCTCACGGAGCGAGTCCACGGGCCGGACTCCACCGAGTTCCGGGGCGGGCGTGATCATCCAGGCGGTGAAGTAGTTGTGCGGTATCTGCAGTTCCAGCGCGTGCCGGAACAGGGAGGTCATGGTGGGGTGCAGCTGGCCGCCGGCGAGGAATTGGAAGCCCGGGCAGTAAGTGCCGTCGCCAAGGAAGATGCGGACCAGCTGCTGCAACACTGGTTCCGGATCATCCATGAGCTCGGTGAGCCGGCGTCGGACCTGCTCCAGGGTGGGCAGGGTGAATTCGGCCCTGAGGTCCGCCCAGACCTGGTCGCTGACCGGCCGGCCGATGATCGGTGCCGGCATCAGGCGCCGTCGTTGATGGATTCGAGGAGCCACGTGGTGGCGAGTGGCTGGCGGCGCAGCGTGAATGTCCGCAGGGCTGCGGTTGAGGATCCGGACCGTGCCTGGATCCGCCAGTATTCGACGCTGACGAGGTCACCGCTACCGACAGCTGCGGTGCGGCGGGTGTCCCACCAGGAGTCGCGGGTGAACCAGTGCTGGGAATCAGTGTCCGGGTCGACGACCCAGATCCGGCCCTCGTGCCGGAGTGCGAGGGGTCTGCCTGTCGGGTCCGTGCGGACCTGAATGTCGCGGGTCAGTGCGGGGGCTTCAGGAGTCAGAGTCATGGGGTTCTTTCATGTGGTGCTTGGTTCATTGGTGAGGCAGAAGGGCTAGGCGGCTTTGACGAGGGGGAGTTCGTCCCAGTGGGTGGTGTATCTGGGGGAGAGCATGTCGCGTTTCATGGTCCAGTCGGGACCGCTGCGGATCCCGGCGTGGCCGAGGCCGATGGAGCCGCGGCCGTACTTTTTGGTGACGTCTTCGAGGAGGGTGCCGACGCGGCGTTCCTCGTGCGGGTTCTCGAACAGGGACAGGGGTGGCTGGTTCCCTGTGGGGCGGAGGTCGGTGACCATGATCCCGGCCCTGGCGTACCTGACGCCCTCGTTGATGAGGGGGAGGAGGGCGTGGGAGGCCTTGGTCAGGATGACCGGGTCCGCGGTGGGCATCGGCAACGGGATGCAGACCGAAGGGTAGGAGGTGTCTTTCGGGTTGAAGTGGGAGGTGCCGGCGAACGCGGTCAGGACTTTGGCCTGCAGCCCGTGTTTGGCCAGCCGGGCCGAGGCCTGCTGCCCGTACACACTCAACACCTGGCGCATGCCGGCGGCCGTGGTGATGGGGGTGGCGAAGGAGCGGGAGAAGTTCAGCTGGTCCCGTCCGATGCGTTCTTCCTCCATCGGGATGCAGGGGGTTCCCTGCAGTTCCAGTACGGTGCGCATCATGACCACGGAGAACCTGTCCCGGATCATGACCGCGTCGGCGCGGGACAGGTCAAGGATGGAGAAGATACCCATCACGTTCAGCCGCCGGGTCAGCCGTGCGGCGACTCCCCAGATCTCCACCACGGACAGCCGCCCCATCAGGGATTCCCGTTCGGTGGCGGGGACGGAGTCCCAGTGGCAGACCCCGCCGAAGACAGGGTTGTTTTTCGCCCATTTGTTGGCCAGCTTCGCCAACGTCTTCGTGGCGGCGATCCCGACGCAGACCGGGACGCCGACGTTCCGTCGGACGGTGGCTTTCATGGTCCGGCCGAGGGCTAGCAGCTCGGCGGGTGTGCCTTTGACTCCCAGGAAGGCCTCGTCGATGCTGTAGACCTCCAGCCAGGCCGAGTATCGGCCCAGCAGTTCCATCACGCGGGCGCTGATGTCCCCGTACAGCTCGTAGTTGCTGGAGAGCGCGACAAGGCCCCATTCCTTCGCGCGTGGGGCGAGTTTGAACCAGGGCTCACCCATAGGAATCCCCAGGGCCTTCGCCTCCGGGGAGCGGGTGACTGCGCAGCCGTCGTTGTTGGACAGCACGATCACGGGTTTGCCGTCCAGGGACGGGTCGAAGGCCCGCTCCGCGGACGCGTAGAAGCAGTTCACATCCACGTGCGCGATCTGCGGCATCCGCCGCGTCACAGCCGGCTTAGTCATGGCCGGCCTCACACATAATGAAGGCAACGGGTGGCCACGCCCCAGATGAGCAGGTCCGAGAGCGCGGGGACCCGGATGTCCGGGTATGCCGGGTTCTCGGCCTGCAGCACGACCCCGGTGGCAGTAATCCGCAGTCGTTTGACGGTCAATTCTCCGTCCAGGATCGCAATGACCACGGAACCGTCCTTGGGTTCGAGCGCCCGGTTGACGATGAGTTCGTCGCCGTCGCTGATCCCTGCCCGTTCCATCGAGTCACCGGTGACCCGGACAACGAAGGTGCTGGTGATGTCCTTGATCAGGTGCTCGTTCAGATCTATCCGGCCGTCGAAGTAGTCCTGCGCCGGCGACGGGAACCCCGCAGCGACCGGCACCGGGGAGACCAGCACCGACAACAACGACACGCCCGCATCTATCACACGGGGACCAACAATAACGCCCACAACACACCTTTATTCGAATATATGTTCGATTCATTCAGTGTACTCGCGAGGGCGGACATTCGCTCTTCCCCACCATGTTGCTTCCGATACAGGATCGTGCCGAGACCGGGAAACGGGACGGGTTGTACCCAAGGGGGACAGCTTCGAGCTGTGCGGAGGGCTCCACCTGACCGCCAGTGGGCACAACCCGTTCAACGCAGCGGCTCGCAGAACTCGCACTCGTTTCGGGCGTCCGCTGGCGCGGCCGGCTGTTGGGTCCAGTGCGCGCCGTCGCAGGGCTCCGGACCCCCTGGCCCTGTTTGTCTACGACGTTTTCTGGTTGCTGTCCTGCGGATTTTAGGCGTTCGCTCCAGCCCGTCTAGCCCCTCCTTCGTCGGGGCCGGCGGCCCGAAAATTCTTCAGCCAGGGATCCTCGCCAGCTCGGATCCCGCAAGATTTTTCTGACCTTGCCCAGAGGGTTGACAGGCCTCCGTCGGCCGCCAAGCAAGCAAGCTTGCCAGCAACCAAAAAACAACGGGGGGAGAGGGGAAGCTGGCCGGTCACCATTGGCCGCCCCGCCACCCCACTTCTCGGCAAGAAGGAACAACACCATGAACGCAGTATCCAAGAAGACGGTGATCCTCAAGGACACCGGGGAAACTATCGACGGCGTGACCGTGCTGGGGGATTACCACCTGAACGGCGGCTACGAGTGGATGGAACTCATTGGCGAACACGGCTGGGCTGTGATTCCCAGCTGGGGGAATGAGGGCTGGGACGTGGGCCAGTGGCCCTACGTCATGGTCGCGGCCACGCGGACCGCTGACAACATCGGGAACCTGTTCGGCGTGGCCACGTACTGCGAGGGCGACGTGACCTGCACCTACTACCGGACCAAGGCCCGGCAGTGGGATGCGATCACCGAACAGGCGTTCTTCCACTGGAAGAACGGCCAGGCCCACGGCCCGGCGGACTTGCCCGAAGCCGCCGCCGAGCTGCCCAGCCGGTACCGCATGCCCTACGCGGTCCACGCCGCCTAACCGCCGCGACCCTTGCCGGGCGGAAACCCGCCCGGCAAGGCCCCGGCCCGGCCCGTTCCGACCAAAGGACCAGAACCATGACAGAACCCACCGAATCACTGAAAAGATCGCGCAGACTGTTGTTTTCCTCGAAACCCTCGCCAAGCTCGTCGATAAGTCTCCCGAGTCCTACAGCGCGGCCGCCGCGCAAGATCTCGCCGGGCACATCCGCGCGATGGCCGACGCCGTGATCACGGGAGCCCGCGTTGACCCTGCCGTTGGACTGGCACAACGAGCTGGTGGCCGTCCTGTTCGCTCGGACCACCGGCCAAGGATGAACTAGCCAACCGAGGCTCCCACTTACTCAAGCGGGTAGGTGGGTGCTTCCCTTCTGTGCGCACCCAGGGGTGGCACAGTGCGGGCGGTCCGCCGCACGTGGCCGGCTCGGGCCGGTGGTTGCCCGCGGCGGACCGCCGTTCCCGCCATTGGAAGGGAAGAAATCACCTGGCGTCGGCGGCAAGCCCCGAGCTGGGGCCGGACTGGGCGGATCCGGGAGACCAGGGAAAAGTGCATGCTCGCAGGGCTCGCACCCGTTTGGGCGTCCGCTGGCGCGGCCGGCAGTTGGGTCCAGTGCGCCCCGTCGCAGAGCTCCGGACCCCCTGGCCCTGTCTGTCTACGACGTTTTCTGGTTGCTGTCCTGCGGATTCTAGGCGTCCGCTCCACCCCGCCTAGCCCCTCCGTTCCTCCGGGGCCTGCGGTCCGGGAATTTCCCTGCGGCGCTCCTTCGTCGCTGATTTCCTTCGGGAATTTCCCACACCTTGCCCTGCAGGTAGACAGGGCTCCGTCGGCCGCCGAGCAAGCAAGCTTGCCAGCAACCAAAAAACAACGGGGGAGAGGGGACGCTGGCCGGTCACCATTGGTCGCCCCACGCACCCAACTTCTCGGCAAGAAGGAGCAACACCATGAACGACTTCATCAAATTCACCCGCCCGGCCGACATCCTGGCCTTCATCCCGCACACGCTGGGCGAGGCCCCGACGGAATCCTTCGTCGCTGTAACCATGCAGGGCAACAAGCTCGGCGCCACCCTCCGCATGGATGCTCCGTTCGGTCTGGAGCCTGTGGCCTTTGCCCAGACGCTGGTCAGCTACCTGACCGCTGACGAGGCAGCGACCGGGACCATTCTGGTGATCTACACGGACGAAAACACCGCCCGCAACCAGCGCCCCTACTCCGGACACGTGCAGGCACTGCGTACCGAACTGGACACCGCAGGGATGCCCCTGAAGGACGCATGGCTGGTGACCTCCGAACTGTGGAGGAACTACCTCTGCGAGGACACGACCTGCTGCCCGGACAAGCCGCTGGATGCCATCACCACCAGCAACGGCAACGCCGCCTTGATCTACCGGGGAAGCAACGTCACCGGATTCACCGCACCGGCGCCGTTCACCGGTGACGAGACGGTACGTGAAGCGATCGCCGCCCACAAGCCGGACGGCTGGCCCGAGGACCTGGAAGCAAGACGTGCCAAGTGGGCCGAGGTTCTGGACAACCCCAAGACCCTCACCACGCAGACCGCGCAGGAGCTGGCAGGAGCGTTCCAGCACCCCACCATCCGGGACTACATGATGGGTGACATCATCACCCACGCCCCCGACCAGTTCACCTCGGTGATGCTGGGAGTGTTTCCTACCCGCCCGGACTGGGCTCGCGTGGACACCGCCCAGGAAGTCGCCTTCGAACTGATGAAAGCCACCCCCGAAGGGCAGCGCGCCCCCATGCTGTGCCTGATCGGCTGGCTGGAATGGCTCAAAGGAAAGTCCAGCTTCGCCGCCCGGTACTTCAAGCTCGCATTGGAGGACGTCGCCGAATACCGGTTGGCTGAACTATTCGCCGAACTGGTCAACCGCGGACTTCTGGCCGACTGTGTGCGGGACCCGAAGAAGTCCTATGACCGCCAGCTGAACCGCTAAGGGACAGGCCGGACCCACCCAAGGGGTCCGGCCTTCCCCGTCGGATCTTCCCCAGGTGCGCGGCGGCCTCCCCCGCTAGCGCTCCGCCGGCCGCGATAACGCTGCCGCGGGCGCAGCCACTTCCAGCCAGCCCGCAGAAACTGCCACTACTGTGAAAGGACACAAGCAGTCCTACAGCAGGCAAGGAAACAGGCGTGGCCAACGAGATCCGCATGACCGAGGACGACACCGTCGCCCCCGACGCGAGCCCCATCGAAGACTTCCTGGAGCTGCGCCTGCTCACCGCCAGCCCACCCACCGGCCCCGTAGACTTTCCCCTGGAAGACCACCGGCTCGACGAGCCGTAACCCAGCGCAGCGCTGACGCTGCACCCAGATTTCCTTTTGCCGAGGAAAAACCACGAAGGGCCGGCCACGTCAACGTGCCGGCCCTTCGTCATGTCCGCTGCTTTTCAGAACCAAGCCGCCACAAGGCCGCGGCCGCGAGACTGTTCAGGAACGCGATAAAGAGGTCGCCGGCAGCAGGCCGACCAACGATCAGGTCCACAGCCACCAGCACCACCGACCCGAACGCGGCAATAGTGAACACCACAGCCAGGATCCGGCGGACCCGTGGTGACTTCCACGCGCTGCCGCGCCGAGCCTCACTGCCGCGGCCAAGGTGCGGAAATGGATCGCTCATGCCCCCACCCTACTCAGGGACAAAGGCATGCTCGCAGGGCTCGCACTCGTTTGGGCGTCCGCTGGCGCGGCCGGCAGTTGGGTCCAGCGCGCGCCGTCGCAGAGCTCCGGACCCCCTGAACCTGGTGTGTCTACGACGTTTTTTGGCTGCTGTCCTTCGGATTGTACGTGCCCGCTCCGGCCCCTTCTAGCCCCTCCTTCGTCGGGGCCTGCACCCCGGAAATTCTTCTCCGGCGCTCCTGCGTCGCTGATTTCCTCCGAAGATTTTCCGTGCCTTGCCCTGCGGGTAGACAGGCCTCCGTCGGCCACAGCTCCGCAAGCTTCGCCAGCAGCCAAAAAACAACGGGGGAGAGGGGAGCTGGCCGGTCACCTTTGGTCGCCCCACGCACCCAACTTCTCGGCAAGAAGGAGCAACACCATGAACGCAACACCCACGCTTGAAGTGCTCGACCCGGCAACACTGACCGTGGACATCAACGTCCGCAAAGACGCCGCCCTGACCGCTGACTTCATCGCCAGCATCAAGGAACACGGCGTGATGGAACCGGTAATCGCCCACCGCAAGGACGACGGCACCGTCCACGTCCTGATGGGCCAGCGCCGCACCCGGGCCGCCGTCGAAGCCGAACGGCCCCTCATCCCGGTCCTGCTCATCGACTCACCCGAGGAAGCAGAACGCATCGTCACACAGGTCGTGGAGAACATCCAGCGAGCCGAACTGACCGAAGCGGACGAAGCTGACGCCTACCACCAGCTGTCCCTGATCGGCGTCTCGGCGGCCGCGATCGCCAAGAAAACCGGCAGGACCAAGGCCAAAGTCGAAAACGCCCTCAAAGCCAAGGCATCCACCACCGGGACCAAGGCCCTCGAGAGCGGCTACACCCTCGACATGGCCTTGGTGATGACCGAGTTCGAAGGAGACCAGGACGCCATCGAAGAACTCGAATCAGTCATCCGCGACGAACCGCAGTACTTCGACCACATCGCCCAGAAAATCCGGGACGACCGCGAATCCAAAGCCCAGCTCGCCGCCCTGATCGAAGAACTGATCGCCCAGGGCAAGGCCATCGTCGAAGACGCCGGACACTATGCGGACGAGGAGAACCTGTACGTCTCAGCGGCCAAACGTGCTGACGGTGAACCGGCCACCGACGAGGACGCCAAAGCCTTTGTGATCAGCACCGACTACCGGGGCCAGCACACCGCCCAGCCTGTCATCAGCGACTGGAAGGAACTGGGCTTCACCCCAAAGTACGAACGCTACAACGGGAGCGGGACGCAGGCACAGAAGGGCCCGATGACCGAGGAACAGAAGGCTGAACGGAAAACGCTGATCGCCAACAACAAGGCCATGGAATCGGCCACAAAGGTCCGCCGCGAGTTCGTCAAAACCCTGCTGGCCAGGAAGCAGGCACCCAAAGGCTGGCAGTACTTCACCGTCCACGCCATCACCCACCACTCCGAAACCGCCAGCGGCTACGACGGGAAGGTCGCGGCCGAAATGGTCGGGGCCAAGGTCGAAGAGGCTAACCGGTGGGGATGGAACCCGCTCCGGGACCACGTCGCCAAAACCGAAGCGAGGCCCGAGTTCTCCCTGATCGCGCTGGTCTGCGCAGGATATGAAAAGACCATCGCCAAAGACTCATGGCGGTCCCCGTCCCAGACCCACCGGGACTACCTGAACCAGCTGGTCACGTGGGGATACACCCCCAGCGAGGTCGAGAACATCATCCTCGACGGCCAGAAGCCAACCGAGGACGACGCGGCCGCATAAACACCCTTGCCGGGCGGAAACCCCGCCCGGCAAGACCCCGGCCACTCACCACGGAAGGGTCAGGAACCTTTCAGAAGTCGGGCGGTCCGCCGCCCAAGGCGAACCACAGCAGCCACTCACCAGCGGCCGACCGCCGATCAACGCACCCAGCAACCGCAGCACCAGGTGCCGCGCTACAGGGACACGACGTCCACCCGGAAGCTGCAGGCACCAAGGAAAACATTCAGCTAGGCTCAATCCGTAGATTTCCTTTGCCGAGGAGAACGCAGAAGGGCCGACTCATTTTGAGCCGGCCCTTCTTGTGTCCCAGGCGCCGGAGCGCCAGGGTGTCGCTTAGCAATCAGCCCGGGACATTCCGGGGATCGTTGCCGTAGCTGTTCTTGGAGCCGATCTGGCCGTCCTGGTTCCTGATGACGTGCTCCACCTTGTCAACCTGCGCAGCCTCCCGGCCTGCTGCCACTGCTTCATCCTTGGTGCTGTAGCCGGCGCCGAACGCCCGGCCTGTGCCTTCGCGCTTGTTCTTCCACGCGCCATCTTCGTAGTACGTCTCAATATCACCCTGGGCCATAGAAATCTCCCTCTCACGGTTGAACTTTCACGAATGGTGCAGACAGCGGAAAACCCCGCAGCACGAGTCAAGTTATGCGGGGTCTTCCTAAGCGCCGGCTCCGCAAATTGGGGGACATGCGGAGAAGCTCACCCCAATCTAATAGAAAGCAAGCTTACTTTTCAAGAACATGTCCATGGACGACCGGCAGGGGATCCGGGGTGGGGGCGGCGATTAGCGTCCTGGGTGGGGGTGGCAGCTCTTACTGCGGCTCTATTCCGAGGACCAGGAGCGCGGGGCTAAACGCCTGTCAGCTGACGGACCCGCCACTGCAATGGCAGAAATTTACACAAAATTCAGGCCAAAAATGCCTAGAATCAGCGCCTGAAAGCCTATTCATTCAGTTGAATGATTGGTAGAATTGAAGCAGCAAGTCAGACAGGCGAACGAAACTAATTTGAGATACGAAACCAGGTACTGAAAATGACTTCTTCACCCACCGAATACACGGTCTACACCAAACCAGAATGCCCGAACTGCGACAGGACCAAGTCCTACTTCGAGGACAAGGGCATCAGCTACACGGCCGTGGACATCACTGAAGTGCCGGCTGCCCTGGAATACATCACTGCCGAGCTCGGCTATTCCCAGGCGCCCGTCGTCGTGAACAACTCCGATGACCAGGACCACTGGTCCGGGCTGCGCCGCGACAAGCTCGTTCAGGCGAACATGAACCACACGGCAGCGTCAGCACATGCCTGAGACAACGGCAGGGGAGCGGTTCCAACTCAGCCCACGGCAATCCAGCGACGCTGACTGGTTCGGCCTGGACGCCAACCCGGAGGGCACCATCAACGTCCCCTTCGAAGATCCATACCAAGCCCTGCCAGACCCCTACGAGCCACAGCACGAGAACCCACACGACACCAGCAACACCTCACGGAAGGCAGCAACCATCATGGCCGGAGAAACCACGATCACCGTCATCGGAAACCTCACCAACGATCCCGAACTCAGGTTCACCCCTTCGGGGTCCGCGGTGGCAAACTTCACCATCGCCTCCACCCCCAGGACATTTGACCGGGCCTCCAATGAGTGGAAGGACGGCGAAACACTCTTCCTCCGGGCAGCGGTGTGGCGGGAAGCTGCCGAGAACGTCGCCGAATCCCTCACCAAGGGCATGCGTGTCATCGTTTCGGGCCGGCTGAAGTCCCGCTCGTACGAAACGAAGGAAGGGGAGAAACGCACCGTGATCGAACTCGAAGTGGACGAGATCGGCCCGTCCCTGCGGTACGCGAACGCCAAGGTTAACCGCACCCAGCGGAGTTCCCAGAGCGGACAAAGCGGGAATGGCAACGGCTTCCAGGGCAACAGCAGTTCGGCCGGGCAATCAGCCCCGCAGGACGACCCATGGGGCATCCCGGCCACCAGCAACGTCGGCGGCGGCTGGGGCAGCGGGCCTGATTCCGAGCCCCCGTTCTAAGCAGTACAACTGTCGGGGTCAGCAGATACGCTGGCCCGGACACACCAAGTCGCGGGTTGGCCGGATACTCAGGGAACTCGCACGCACCAACAGAGACACTGGAGCATGGCGTTTCTGCCTCCGACGGGCACGCACCCCGGCACCTCTTTGCCCGTGACGTCTCGGAAGACGGCCGGAACAGCCTCACCGAATAACAGCCGCTTTCCGTCAGGGCCGGCAGATACGCTAAACCCAACGGACAAGATGAATCATCCACTCGAAAGGTTTCTCATGGAAACGATGAATACGTCACTGGCATCCATTGCCGTCGTCCTCTTTGTGGGACTGTGCTTTTTCCTCATGGTCCGAATCGGTGCCAGCAGAGGCTGGCTGATCTGGGGCAGTTTGTTGACCACCCTTGCCGGTGTTTCGAGCGCCCTTACCGTATGGATAGAACCAGGAACAGGTTTGGACGGACTGCGCCAGACCGGCAACGTACTGATGGCTGTTTCCGCGCTCATTGCTGCGCTTTCAGCTGCCTGGACCCTCGTTACAGTTCTTCGCCGCCGCACGGAAGCCTAGAGCTGCAGAAATGGGTGCGAGCTCTGCGACGGGCAACCGGCGTCGAGCCCCTTCCCCCACCGTGTGCGAATGGGACCGTAACCGGGAAAGCGGCGCCTGGGCTAGGGCCCAGGGCCATGGTTGTCAGGGCTCTCTATGCAGCGCATCTGATCCCTCCCGCCGCTGATTCCATACCTTTCTTCGATCAAAGGAAACCACCATGACACATGCAGATGACCTCCGTGCCTGGGCAAAAGGCGTGTACACGATCGAGGCTGCCACTGAGCTGTTGATCCGGGGCTTTGGTGGGAAGTTTGCTGCCCCTGGTAACCCTTGGGTCCACACAAGCACTGAGCCCCAAGGGCCCGGCCAAGTGAATGCATGGATCGATTTCGCAGCTGTCCCGGAGGGGACGGGTGTGCTCTCCGGTGGGGAACGTCGGGTTTTGTTGTTGGCGGCGTCGCTGGCGGAGGATGTTCCCGTCGTCCTGGGTGACCTCGTGTCGGGGCTGGACAGGGAGAACCTTGACCTTGTCCTGGCCGCGGTCGCTCATGCAGGCGGCAGCCACGAGCACTCCGATGTCCGTTTTAACGAGGACGGTTCCATGGCCCTGGGGAAGGGATTCTTGGACAGCCTGCATCCGTGGCCGAGGGCACTGCGTGCGGTCTAAGCAGGTTTGTTCATAAATGGTGAAGAAGCCGGAAAGGTTTCCTGCGTTCACGCCGTACTACACCGAGGAGCAGGCCGGGCAGGTCCGGGCCGCGTTCAGAGCGGCGGGTTTGCAGGAAGGCGATGCGAGCGTGTCGGACTTCATTGTCCGGGCGACGATGCGTGAGGTGAAGCGCCTGCAGCGCAAGTACAACGGCGGCAAGCCGTGGCCTCCGGTGAAGGCTGGCGAGCTGCGCCGTGGGCAGAGAACTATGGATGAGATGCAACACCGGAACGAGGGCGCATAGCGATGGGAAAGCGGATGGAAGAAATGAACCAGGTGAAGGGCCCGGCGCCGTTGCCGTTGCCAAGGATGCTGTCCCTTGAGCAGGTCCAGGAGATCCTGAACCTGGGCATGCCGTCGATTTATGCGCTGGTGAAAAGCGGCGAGCTGCGCGCGGCGCAGTTCGGCGGACGGAACGTCTGGCGGGTACGGCAAGACGACTTGGAGGCTTACATTGAAGCCGCGTATGAGAAGACTGCAGAGCGCATCGCTTCAGGGCAGATCCCGGACGGCGACGCCCCCGGCGGCAGCTAACCAATCCAGTTCCCAAAGCAGCATGAAGGCCGGCGCCCATCGGGTGCCGGCCTTCAACGTCATGGGGGACGTTTGTGATGCCTGGGATGTGCGGTTGATGCCATTACTTGGATCACGCGGGCCTGCGGTACTTGGTGGTGATGAGCGTCGCCTGCAGTTCGTGGTTGTCCCTGCCGGTGACCGGGCTGGAAGCCCCCCGGGCGTCTTAGAAGCCAGGCCATCGGTTCGGTTCCATCGCCACTCAAGGTTGCCCCGCTCGGCGGATGGGTGTTGTCCCTGCTGAAGGAAACCTGACCCCGGGACGGGTTGGCCGGCGACGCCGGTCTTGGTCCATGGGGAAGGGGCCCGGTGGTGATGTCAGCGTGCCTAGGCTGTGCACATTCGCCGGTCCCGGCGGTGACATTCCCGCCTTGGGTGTCCTGGCGTTTGTGTGCAGCCGGTCAGGTGGGTCCCGTCGTCCACATGTGTGCGGGAAAAGCCCGAAGGTTTTAGCTTTTGCCGTGCCCATGTGGTCGAGGGGCAGTCCTACTCCGCCGCGGTAGACCCTCCAGTGGAGGACGGGGAAGTGTCGTTCGACGTGGCGGCGGTGGCCGTTTTGCGGCGGCGCGTGGCGGCGCCGGATTCGAGCCCGAGCTTCTTCAGTTCCTCGGGGCTCCACCCGTCTTTGGTGGCGCGCACGTAGGCGCGCTTGTCTTCACGTTCTGCGTCGGCGAGCTGCTCGCGCAGCTCGGTGATGCGCTGTCTGGTCTTGACCAGGTTCGTGACGGACTCGATGCGTGAGTCCAGGAGGGCGCGGGCTTGGTTGCGGGTCTGTTCGATATCGATGGTTGGCATGCACCAACGGTAACCACACCAGTGGGCCGTTTCGGGGGAGCCACGCGCGCGGTGGTCCGATTCCAGACCCGATTAGCGACTGAGCCGCGGAAAGGAGGGTGAGCCAACTTCGGTGGAGCAAGCTATACATTTACACGGGTGTAAATGGCGTGTCGCTCACGGCCCTGTGGTTGTTCGCTTGGCACACTGGTCGTGTGGTCCCCGATTTCGGGGTCGCTGCGCTGGGCCGTTTGAAGGGATTGGGGGAGTGCGTGTCTGAGGAGATTGATTCCCGTTCCCGCATCTCCAAGCGGCGGCGTGAGAACAAACCAGCCGGGTCCAAGAAGCGCCGTGACCTTTGGGTCACCGCCGAGGAAGAAGCCGCCCTGGTTGCCCGGGCTGCCAGGGAGAAGGTCACGGTCCCGAACCTGATCCTCACGGCAGCGCTGTCGGAGGGGTCGGAGACGCCGACGGAGCGTAAGGCGGCGATGGCTGAACTGATGGCGATCCATACGTTGTTGGCCCGGGTGTCGAACAACGTGAACCAGATCGCCCGGCACGCCAACGCCGGTGACGAATTCCCCCAGGATGCGAAGGCTGCCCTGGCGTATGTGCGCGAGGTTGCCATGCGGATTGACCGGACGATTGAGGGGTTGATGTAGGAATGATTCCGAACATCACCCGTGGCTCCCGGATGTCCGGGCTGCTGCTCTACCTGGCCTCCACTGACGCGGACAAGACGAAGAACTCGCACACGGATCCGCACCTGGTCGCGGGGGACGCGGCGATCATGGCCTGGTACGACGACGGTGTCCTGGACAAGGATGACGCGGTCGCGATTGCGAAGCATTTGGACCAGCCCCGCAAGGCCTTCGGCGTCGAGATTCTGCAGAAGGATTTCCGCTGGGACCCGGTCAAGAAAGAAAGCGTACCGAACGGTCACAAGCCAGCCGATGTGTGGCACTGCTCGCTGAGCCTCCGCGCCGAAGAAGGCGCCCTGACGGACCAGCAGTGGGGGGACATCGCGAATGACTTCGTTGACGCCATGGGCTTCACCGAGGCCAGCGGCAAGGCCCAGTGCCGGTGGGTCGCGATCAACCACGGAACGAGTGAGAACGGCAACCACCACATCCACATCGCCGTGTCCCTGGTCCGTGAAGACGGCACCAAGGCCTCCACCCACGGTGACTACCAGCGCGCACAGAAGACCTGCCGGGATCTGGAAACCAAGTACGGGCTCGAAGAGCTCTCGTCCGTGCACGCCACCCGTGGCTATGACCGGGCGGAGAAGGCCACGGCCGCCCGGGACGACCGGGAAATGCACCGCGCCTCGCTGGCAAGGAAAGTCCGCGCCAGCGCCAGCGCGTCAGCGACCGAAGCGGAGTTCGTCCGCCGCGCCCGCGACACCGGCCTGTTGCTCCGGCCGCGCTACGCGAAAAACACCACCGACGTCATCGTTGGCTACTCCGTCGCCGAACGCCCCAAGCCGGGGGAGCGGCCGATCTGGTTCGGCGGCGGAACCCTCGCCTCCGACCTGAAGCTCGGTGCACTTCGTGAAGAATGGCTGGACTCGCCGCACCAGGCTACCGAGGCCGCGGCGGAATGGAATGCGGCAGCGCGCAACAAGCGCAAGGTCTCCAAGACCGGTCCCGAGAACGCGACCCCGTCAGCTGATGTGTGGGTGGAGTACACCCGCAACGCCACAGCACTGGCCGACCAGCTGCGCACCATTCCGCGTGACGATCACGCAACCTGGGCGAAGGCAGCGCGCGAGGTTTCCGGTGCCTTTGCAGCCTGGTCATACCGGCTGGAGGCTACGCCAGGGCCGCTGGCCGCCACAGCTGCCGAACTGTCCCGCACCGCCCAACTTCGAGCCCCCCGACAGCACGGCAAACCCGTCGCGCTGCCATCCATTGCCGGCACGGCCATGCTGTTCATGGCAGCGTCGAGTAAGAACAAAACAGCGGCTCAAACAGCACTTATGGTGCAGCTGATCAACACGGCCTTCGCGGTGTACGAGATGCACGCCCAGTCCGGGCGGACCCGTGAGGCTCAGCGCATCCGTTCGGTGGTTGAGGAGCAGCTGGCCCCGTTCACCGCGACCATGCCTAAGGCGGTTTTGGTTGGTGCCGAGCAGCAGCCTGCAGCTGAGGCTGCAGTGGTGCCCAGCGCGATCGATATTGCCCGCCGCGGCATGGCACCGATCCGTCCCGGTTCGGTGGTTGCCAGAACACCTACACCCGCAACACCACCGAAGACCTATCAGCCCAGCCGCGATACTGGGCCGGGACTCGACCGATAAGAATCACACCACTAGTGCAAGGGGAACACCATGAGTGAATCAGACGGCATCGACGACTTTTTCGACAACGGAATGCGGCAATCCCTGACGATGGCCTCACGCATCGCCGAGACGCTGGCCCGCCGCCGGCAGGAAGCCCAGCGACAGCAGGAAGACCTTGACTCCCAAGCGGCGCACGAAGCCCAGGCGCGCCTTACCGCGGAACGGAGTTCAGCCCTCGCTGTCCTCGCACCCCTACAGAAGGATGAGTGGTGGGACAAAGCCCAGCCGGCCGACATCGCCACGGCACACGCGATCGCGGAAGGCTGGAAAGACCACGACCCTGCCGCCCTTGAAGCGGCCGGAAAGATCCGCGAAGAAGTCCTCGCCCGGTACGGCATCGACACACACGACGTCGGCACGGACACCGCCGAATCGGGAATCGCGACTATCGCAACCGAGAAGGCCCGGCAGGACGAGCTGGCACGCAGCCAGGAAGAAGCACGGAAAGCCGCCGCCGAACACGAGAAAGCCATGCAGCTGATCGCGGCTGCACAGGCAGAAGAACTTCGAGCCCAGGCGACGAAGCTCGCACCTGAAATGGAGCGCCACCAGGTACCCGTGGAATACCTGGCAAACCCCGAACTGGCACAGGCCCTGCAGCGCGCGCATAATGCGAAAACGCCCACAGCTGCTGCGGCTGCAGACACAGACATCAAAGAGCGGCTGTTCCTCATTGGCAAGGACGGAATCAACGGCCCCGACATTGAGCAGCTGCGCAAAGAAACCACCGCGAACATCAACGGTGCCGACGAATCCCACTTCACTGATCCCCAGTTCGTGAAAGCAGCCAAGGAGATGCACGAAACCAAACTCCTGGCCGAAGGCGGATTCACAGGCTCTCAAGTGGCATCAGTGGAGCAACGGTATGAACGGGCAGAGAAGGAACTTTTCGCCCGCCTTGAAGGCGTCGGCCGCGAAATCGAAAACCGCGTCACAGGCAACGACAGCAGCCAACTTAAAGACCAGGCACTCAAAGCAGAAACCGCATCAGCTACCGGCTACGGCTCAGCCGAATACCACGCAAAATTCGCGGAGGCCCTGGAGGACACCGGCGCCAATGAAGCCCAGATCCGAGGGCGACTCACTGCCGCACGCAGCGAGGGTACACACCCCAGCGCGGCAGTCACCACTGGCAAGGGTGCTACCAAGGCCAGAAAGTCGCGCACAGGGGCAGCAGTGGGGACTGAACGGGCCAAGAATGGTCCTACGCGATAGGACCAATAAAAATAAGAAGGGAGATGGTGCAAACCGTCTCCCTTCTTACGTTTGTTCAGTTGCATGGTCGTTTACCTCCTGGCGGGGAGAATCGAGTACCGGGTACTCGTGCGCTTCAACCGGCGGTGACTTGTACTGGTATTTGTACTAGAGCGCTGCCCGCATGCCGCGAACATCAAAGTGATCAAGTGGATGAGGGAATCGAATATGAAGCTGTATCGCACACCCGGCTGAGAGCCCTTGCTGGGGCCCCTACGCGTTGGGGTGCAGTGGCAAGACAACTTGAAGGAGAACGGTCAGTATGACCCCTCGCGAAGCACAAGCGCCCGGCTTCCGGGTCGGAGAGCCCGTATACGAGCCGACACCGTACGAAACTGGAGAGCGGTTGAAGCCGCGCCCCTGGCCTGTTGGCCCGAGTGAGAGCTACGGGAAAGTGGACTTTGATGACAGCGAGGGAAAGGTCGTCCTCACCGTCTACGTACAGCGGGAGCCCGATGAGGGTTACGTCCTGCACGTCGAGCACCTGGCCGTGCCGCTGCGGGTGGGTGGTACTCTCCTTCGCCTGAGCCCGGCGCCTCACGTTGATAGGGACGCCGCGGACTTCCGCCGGATCACCGCTGCCCGGACGGCCGCCGCGAAGGCCGAGGCCGAGCTCGACGCCGCCGTCAGCGCAGCCCGTGCGAACGGAGACTCCTGGGAGGCTATCGGTGCCGCCCTCGGCACGTCCGCTCGAACTGCGCGGGAGCGGTTCGGACACACACCGGGACGACCCTGACTTCCCCCGGAGCAGGTGCGTGATGGAGATGTGCCCCAGATGCAAGGAGTTCTACCCCTCGACGGCTCTGCCGGAACTGCAACACCGGACTGGCCCGGTTCAAGGACAGTCCCGCGATCCTGGGGAACGCCCATGCGTACATAGCGAACGCGCTGTGGGACGTGGGCCACGACCTCACCGAAACCAGCAGTACTTGCCTCGCGGGAAGTAGAAGCTGCTCACCAGAACCAACAGGGGAAAACAAGGCTGGCCAGCCGGGGCCTGTGCAGGTAGAACAATGTCAACAAGTTAATAGTCGCAGCTTCCGACACTGATACAGCGTTGTGGGTACGTAGTTGTCATGACAACGCGGCCCCCTGACACGATGCTCCGCCGAAAGTGGTGGGCGAGGGCGTTGTTGTGGGCTGCCCTGGTCGTTGTATCGATCATCCTCACCGGTTTGGCCTTGGAGCGGACCTTCTTCTTCCTTGTCGGCCCGGGCCCAGAGCAGTTGCGTATCGGCAGACTGTTGATGTTGGGCGGAATAGTCACCTCCCTTGGTGCGGCCTTTTGGTCGTATTTCAGACGTCACCGGCCGTGGATCATAGTCTGCGTGGGCGCCCCTGCTGTGGTGGTAGGCGGGGTATCGATGATGATGCCGGAATGCTTGTTACCGCAACTTGTGGGTGCGGTAGTTCTGCCCGCGGCGTTTGCAGGGTTGCTAGGCGGTGTCTTGGGCCGCGACAGTGGGAGCCCCGATTAGTGTGGGCAGGCGCCGGTGGCAGGCTCAGATTCCAGGAGTGCGAGTCCGCCGTCCATAACTCTTCCTCTCCAAGGTGGACCAAGGTTAAGATCGGCCAGCGGTCCCTGACAACACTCTTGGGATGAAGTGCTGCTGCCTGAGCGGGCGGCTACCCGGGCAAAGAGGGCCGATCCCCTGGCTGGCCCATGCCCAGCGGCAGGCCCAAATTCCCGCCAGGGCGCTGCTTAGCCGTGCCAGGGTGACCCTTTACGGATCTCCAGCCCGCATAGGGCTTATCGATAGGATCAAGCCTATGGCTGACGCAGACCTCTCCCTCCCCACCGGCTACACCGAGCTCCTTGGTGAGCTGAAGTTCCGAGTCCGAGCGGCCCGGACGCAGGCGCTTCGTACCGTGAACACCCAACTGATCGAGCTGTACTGGTCTATCGGGAACGACGTGAGTGCACAGCAGGACAGAATGGGCTGGGGGAGCGGGGTCATCAAAAGACTGGCCGAGGACCTCCGTGCTGAGTTCCCGGAGATGAAGGGATTCTCACCCCGGAACCTGCAGTATATGACCACTTTCGCCAGGGCCTGGACGGGGAGCTCAATTGCGCAACAGGCTGTTGCGCAATTGCCATGGGGCCACATCACTGTGCTGCTCGACAAGATCAAGAGCCAGAAGGACAGGGACTGGTACGCATCGGCGGCGGTCGAGTACGGGTGGTCCCGGAACGTCCTCATGAACATGATCATGAACAAGACCCTGGAACGGACAGGGGCAGCGCCCTCGAATTTCGCGCAACACCTTGTTGCGCGAGATTCCGAGCTTGCTCAGCAGGTGGCAAAAGACCCCTACAACTTCGAATTCCTCGGCCTCTCCGGCGAAGTAGCGGAACGCGACCTCGAGAACGCTCTCACGAGCAGGATCACCGAGACCCTCCGCGAGCTCGGTCCGGGATTCGCCTTTGTCGGCCGGCAGGTCCACTTCGACGTCGACGGTGACGACTTTTACGTGGACATGCTGTTTTTCCACATCGAACAATCCCGCTACGTTGTCATCGAGCTGAAAACGGGCAAATTCCAGCCAGAGTACGCCGGCAAACTCAACTTCTACGTCGCTCTCGTCGACGACATGCTCCGGCGCGACCACCATAAAGAAACCATCGGCATCCTCATCTGCGGCACCAAGAACGACCGCAGCGTTCGATACAGTCTCGGGCGCTCCACATCACCCATGGCGGTAGCCGCTTACACTTACGACCGACTTCCCCCGGCCGAACAAAAAGCACTCCCCGACGAGGGACACATCGTCGCCGCCCTCGAATGGGCCGAGGCCGACTCCGTGGACAGTGCGACATAGCCAGCAAGATAGCTCCGATGAGCGGTTGTCTCACCTAATCCGCTGAGCAGAGAAAACCTTAGACAACTCAACCTGGCATGTCCCCAGAGTCCGCCGCGGCAGTCCGGGACATTCAATTCCAGGCGCACGATGCTTACAACTGCGAACAGTGCGGCATGGTGGACGGCGCTGTTCAGCAGCCCTGTACGGCACGTATTCTCCTCGTAAAAACGTGAGCGTGGGGAAGCGATGGCCGGCATCTCCAACGCTCCAACCCAAGTTGTCCAGATACTGCTGCAGGGTCAATCCCCGGGCACTTCTTACGTAGGCGCTGAATTTCCGGGCCACTCTGTCAGGTTTGGGTCTAAGACTGCTCGGTTGAACGGTGCGGGAATCGACTTTGGACCCTATTCTGACGGTGGCTGAGTGACCGGCTGACGTCAGTCTGGGGTGTTGCCTAACAAGACAGACTGCACGCCGCGGGGCCGGTTCCCCAGAATGATCGTCAGATCTCGGCTAATAGACAGACCTCATGGGGAAACAGGTTCTGCATGGATTCCCACCTGACGCGCAGCCACTGCTTCTGCGACCACGAGGTCTTCCCATGACATTCCCGAGCTCTTAAAGAGGATTGGGCCGCCGGGGGGGTCGACTTCGCCCTTGATGACGGCGGTCATAGGAACGAGCTTGGAGGCATCGATCCTGCCTTCAGCAGCTGCAATGATCACGTCGCCGCACTCGCGCAGTGCTGTGTCGACATCCTCAACAACCACAACAGCGCGGGCGAGGAAGTTGGAATCGACCTCCCGCGCGTCGGGTTCATGCGAACCCACGGCGATAACGACAGGATTCCGGTGCAGGAGCGCTGAATCGAAGAGAGGCTCCTTGGCGGACGTTGCGCAGATCACGACGTCGGCATTTTGAAGCGCATGGGCTTCGTCGACTGAAGCGGTCAAACAGACGCGGAGCACGATGTTGGGATAGTTTTTAACGGCACGGGGAGTCCTAACTACGTGCGTGACCCGCTGAATGTGCAGGCTCTCGAGTGCCATAAGGGAACGGACATGCGCTACTCCTTGGGGACCCGTCCCATATACGACGACGTTCAGGGGGCCTGGCCTGCGTTCAAGGAAGAGCCGGGCGGCAGCAACGGAAACGGCCGCGGTCCGAAGGGTGGTGAGAGCTGTGCCATCCAGGATTGCCGTGGGAGTTAGCGTCTGAGCATCGAAGAGTACGTATACGCCCTGGATCCGTGGGATTGAGAGGGCGGCATTACCGGGGGATACCGTGGCGACTTTGACTCCTGCTACTGCCCCGGAATCAGCGGGCATCAACAGGAACTGTCCGTTCCTTACGGGAACAACACCGCGGGGACAATCCTTTGAAGGATCAAGCCCACCCAGTAGGGCGGTCTCCACAGCCTGGACAGCCTCCAGAGGCGACAACAGTGCAAAGACTTCGTCAGCATCGATATACGGGATGTGGAGCTGGCTCATCGAAGGACGGATCCAGGAACGAGTGTCTCGCTGGGGTTGACTTCGAGTTTGTGGACCCCGGTCTTGTATGCCATGCCACGAGCGACCCATGACGCGTTAGGTTGTGGCGTAGGTCCACCCAGGTGGGAATCAGAGAGCCCCTCGAGCGTGAGCCGCCTGCGGGTCCGAGGGCTTCCAATTTGTAGAGGACCGGACGGTCGGAACGGCATTGTTTCCCGGGGACCGTGCTGTTGACGATCAGACCGGCACGTTTGATGCGAGCTCTCCATTAGTTACTTCTGGGAAGAATGACAGCCCGTCCTGTGGAGCCTGATGCTAGAGCGTCGTAGGCGTCGTTGATCTGCGAGAGATCGAACGTGTTCCCGATCAGTTTGTCGAGCGGGAGTTTGCCTGCGGTGTAGAGATCGAGGATTTTCGGTACCTGCACCTGGGTGTTCGATGAGCCATAGAGGCTTCCGATGATCCGCTTTTCCTGCTGGACGAGGGCGTTGATTGGGACTTCAAAGGATGCACCAGTTCTGCCGAGACCGACGGCGACCACTGTCCCGGAGGTACCCACGGCGTTGACTGCCTGAGAGAGTGTGGATTGGATTCCCACGGCGTCCAGCGCCCATTTCAGGCCGTTCGGACAGATGCTGGCGATTTCAGCCTCGAGGTCTTGGCTGGTCGAGTTGATCGTGTGGGTCGCGCCGACCTGCCGGGCGAGTTCCAAGCGCGTGTCGACGGTGTCGACGGCAATTATGGGGTGGGCGCCGATGAGATTCAGACCCATGATGGCGCTGAGACCGACTCCGCCGGCGCCAATGACCACGGCAGCTTCGCCCGTGGCGTCCTTCATCAAATTTAGGGCCGCGCCTACTCCGGTGATGACGGCGCATCCCGTGATTGCCGCGATTTCCGGCGGTATGGCGGGGGATATGCGGATCAGCGACCGCTCGGAAAGGACGCTTTCTTCGGCGAAGCACGAAACTCCCATGAGGTGATGAACCTTTTCACCGTTCAGGCTGAGGCGTGAGGTGCCGTCGAGCAGGCCACCGGTGGTGGCCTGCACCCTTCCCACGACACATAGGGCGGGGCGGCCGCTGGTGCAAAATTCACAGTCCCCGCATCGGGGGCGCCAGGTCGTGATGACCGAATCACCGGGCGCAAACCGTGTGACACCTTCACCGACACTTACTACTGTTCCGGCCCCTTCGTGGCCGAGGACAGCCGGGAGTCGACCGTTAAGGTCCCCGTTCATGTAGTGAAAGTCGCTGTGACAGACTCCGGCCGCGTTTATACGGATTTGCACTTCTCCGCGGGCCGGGCCTTCCAGGTCGAGGTCCTCGATACGGAGTGGGGTCCGCGTCTCAAACAGAACTGCTGCTCTCATAATGGTCTCCGTTTGGTTAGTAGGGGGTAAGCCGGGGCGGCGTCGGGCATTATGACCGAATCGGGTCGCCCTGCGTGGACAGTAAATCCTGATGCGCCGGTTTGCGGACCAGCAGACGATGCCCTACTTTTGTTCCGAAATGCCAGACGTTGTCCGCTCTGTGAAACAACAGTAGCTCCGGCCGTTGGGGCGGTCAAGCCGTGACGTACGACACGGACGTGGTTGACCCCGGGTTCTGCGGCGTGCGAAACTGTGTCTATATATCAGATAGTGTCTGAAATATAAGACACCTGATTCTGCTTGGGAGTCCGTCTTTCGGACTTTCCGCTATGGCAAGGAGGCCATTAAGTTGTCAAAAATGTCCCAGATCCAGAAGGTCGCTTTGGCCAGTGGTGTCGGAACTACGGTGGAATGGTATGACTTTTTCATCTACGGAACTGCTGCCGGCCTGGTATTCAACAAGATCTTTTTTCCTGATTTCGACCCGTTGGTGGGAACGCTGTTGGCGTTCGCCACTTTTTCCGCGGCCTTTATAGCCCGTCCGCTCGGAGGCATCGTCTTTGGGCACTTTGGCGACCGGATTGGCAGAAAGTCGATGCTGATCATTACGTTGACCCTGATGGGACTAACGACGTTGGCGATCGGTCTCCTTCCCACGTATCAGACGATCGGGATGGCGGCACCGATCATCCTTGTCTCCTTGCGCTTCGTTCAGGGGCTTGCCCTGGGCGGAGAAGTCGGTGGGGCCATCCTGATGACGGTGGAGCACGCTCCGCCCAACAAGCGTGGCTACTACGGCAGCTGGGTGCAGATGGGTGTCCCTGCCGGGCTGATGCTCGGGAACGCTGTCTTCCTTTTGATGGCTGGGCTCGACTCGGAGGCATTTCTTGCCTGGGGTTGGCGGGTACCCTTCCTGGTTGGTGGAATTTTCGTGGTGATCGGTCTCATCGTCCGGTTGAAGGTTATTGAAAGCCCGGCGTTTGACCAGTTGAAAAAACAGGAAAAAGTCGAGAAACTGCCGATTGCTGTCGTGCTCCGCCACTACCCGAAGCAGTCGCTGTTGATCTGCGGCGCCTACTTCGCCATTGGTGTCACCTTCTACGGCGCCACTGTGTTCGGCCTGAGCTACGGAGTTCAGACAGTCGGATTCTCGCGCAACGAGATGCTGAGCATTGTGCTGATTGCCATGGCAGTCACGTTCGTTGCTTTGCCGCTGTTCGGCAGGCTCTCGGACAAGCTGGGACGGAAACCTGTGTTCCTTGGCGGAGTGATTGCCATGCTGGCGTTCACTTTTCCGTGGTTCTGGCTGGTCAACTCAGGCTCCTATGTCCTGGCTCTCATCGGCTTCGTCGTCTTCTGCTTGGTGTTTTCCGCTTCATACGGGCCGATGGCCGCATTCTTCGCAGAAGCATTCGAGACTAAAATCCGCTACTCCGGCATCTCCTTCGGTTATACGATCGGCGGACTTGCCGCCAGCGCACCCACACCGATTGTCGCCGCGTACGTTATGTCCCAGACGGGGTCATACGTCGGAGTGGCATTGTTCATGGTTGCAATGTGCGCCGTCTCCGTCGTCTGCGTGCTGGTGATGAAGGAAACCTATCGCTTGAGCCTTTCCGAACTGGGCAAAAAGTACCCGTCCCAGGAACCTTTGCCGGATGAGGCGGACCCCATGGCAGGCAACCAGTCGTTGAACCCCACACGGCAGCACATCGAACGTTAATCTCGCCCCCCGCCACTGACCCTCCGCCTGACCTCGTCTCGCAACCCGCGGCTCCTAGGGCGAACGACAGAACCCCACCCCCACCACAGCTCATCGAGGAACCTATGGCATTGACCAGCACCACCCCCGCACCCACCACAACCACCGAACTCGACCAAATCCTTGCTCAGGCAGCCGCCGCCTCTTCCTCCTGGGCCGAAACCGGCATACCTGAACGCGCAGCGGCACTCCGGACCGTGGCCGACTATCTCGATCAGGCGGCTGAGGAACTTATCGGCGTCGCCCATGAGGAAACCCACCTCCCCTTCGCGCGGCTCCGAGGGGAACTCAAACGAACAACCTTCCAGCTGCGCCTCTTCGGCGACGTAGTAGAAGAAGGCAGTTATCTCGACGCACGAATCGATCACGCGGATCCGTCCTGGGGCATGGGCCCCCGTCCAGAGATCCGCCGCGGTTTGGAGCCGATAGGTCCTGTGCTTGTATTCTCGGCCAGCAACTTTCCTTTTGCCTTCAGCGTCGCCGGCGGTGACACAGCGTCCGCCTTGGCGGCCGGCTGCCCCGTTATCGTCAAAGCACATTCCGGTCACCCTCGGCTATCGCTTCTGACCGCCGACATCGTCGCGTCTGCCCTGGCAGACGCGGGAACACCGCCGGGGTTGTTCGCGGTTATCTTCGGCACCGCGCAAGGCAGGACTGCCCTCCTTGACCCCCGGGTAAAAGCCAGTTCATTCACAGGCTCCATCCCTGGCGGAAGGGCTCTTTTCGATCTGGCAAATTCTCGCCCGGAGCCAATACCGTTCTACGGAGAGCTGGGAAGTGTCAATCCCACGTTCGTGACTCGCTCGGCCGCGCGAAAGAGGGGCGCGCAGATCGTCACCGACTTCGTGGACTCGTTCACAGCGGGAGCAGGGCAATTTTGTACAAAACCAGGGATCCTGCTCGTTCCCGCTGATTCCGATATCGTTTCCGGTTTGGCAGCTGCTTCCTTCCCGGAAGCGACTTTATTGCTGAACGATCGGATTCAAGCCGGCTACACAGACTCCTTGGCCGCGCTGACCGCACATCCAGACGTGAAACCGGTGGTGATGGGGCCTGCGGCCTACGAGAACCCTCCAGCGCCCACCCTTGTTCAGACGACCGCAGCTCATGTTCTCGCGGACCCCGAGGCGCTCCTCACCGAGTGCTTCGGACCCGCTGCCCTGGTGGTCCGTTATGGCGAAGAGTCCGAGCTAGTGGAAATTGCTGCCATCATCGACGGACAGTTGACCGCCACCGTGCACGGGGAGGAGGACGATGCCGTGGCGCCCGAACTCATCCGTCTCCTGGCCCGTAAGGCGGGACGAGTTCTATGGAATCAGTGGCCGACCGGGGTCTCTGTGACATACGCACAACAGCATGGTGGCCCCTATCCTGCCACCACGGCACCGACGTCAACCTCGGTCGGAACGGCAGCAATTTTCCGGTTTCTGCGTCCTGTCGCCTACCAAGGCGTCCCCCAGCACCTGTTGCCCCGCCAGTTGCAGGACAGTAACCCCATGCAGATCACTCTGCGAGTCGATGGACACCTAAGTACGCCCGGCACGCCCGAGTGAGAACCAGCGGGACCGCCGGCCAAATCACATCCTGAAGGGTTCCGGCCGGGGCGGTTTCGCGGGACCGGTGTAACACCTCGGACGGATTCGGCCGCCGAAGTCAGGCAGGCGCTCAGCAAGGATATCTCTGCTGAGCGCCTGCCGGCGTTCACGGTAAATCCGCCAGGTCGGCTTCTTTGACAAGTCGATACCGTAGCAGTCCGTTAGCATCGTCCGGAAAGCGGACGTGCGGATCGGAGGCCACGGTGAAGCGCTTATTCTGCGGCCCTTCCCTCCGGTCAGCGGACACGCTGGCCGGCGGACATGATGGCAGCCTGATGGACGCATGTGTATAGCCGGGGTGCGTTCTTTTGCGGTCCCGATCGTCACCGGTTAGCGACCGGAGATGAGACCACACCCAAAGGGCCTGGCATGGCCGTGGGCACAACGCTCGGTCATGGCCAGGGGTTAACTGACCAAGCGCCGGTGTCCTTCACGTAGTGGTGCGTATCCTGAGCACGGGGAACCTGTCGGTCAGACTTTGGCTCAGCTGTTTGGCGACAACAGCGCTGGCTTTGATTTCCGGCCGGATTATCTGGCGCAAACGGGCTATGCGCCCTCGGGCCCCCGACCTTCGCAGGCTCCCATGTGGGTCTGGTTTTCGGCCGCGTTTGACCGGTTGGTCTATGCGAGATCTCCCGCAGCGAGCCAGGCCCGGGTCCTGTAGTTGCGAGGCAACAGGACCCGGGCTTGGCGGTTTAGTGGGGTTTCAGCGTCAGGACTTGCCCGCTGCGTAGGGGTCGGCGATGCCGATGTATTGGGTGTAGAGGTATTCTTCGATGCCTTCGAGGCCGCCTTCGCGTCCGAGGCCGGATTGCTTGACGCCGCCGAAGGGTGCTGCGGCGTTGGAGATGACGCCGGCGTTCAGGCCGAGCATGCCGATCTCGAGGCGTTCGCCCATCCGGATGCCGCGGTTCAGGTCCTTGGTGAAGACATACGCGACCAGGCCGTATTCGGTGTTGTTTGCCAGTCGGATGGCCTCGTCCTCGGTGGAGAAGGTGGTGATCGGGGCGACGGGTCCGAAGATTTCTTCTGACAGGATTCGGGTGCCCTCGGCGACGCCGGTGAGGATGGTGGGCTGGTAGAAGTAGCCCGGCCCGTCCACTGCAGCCCCACCGGTCACCGCGGTGGCGCCGGAGTCGATGGCGTCGGTGACGAGTTCGTGGACCTTGTCCCGGCTCTTGGCATCAATCAGTGGCCCGACCGTGGACTCGGGCTCGGTGCCGCGGGCGGTGGTCATGTCACGCATTTTCGCGGCGAACTTCTCCGCGAATTCGTCCGCGACCGATTCGTGGATGATGAACCGGTTGGCTGCGGTGCAGGCCTCGCCCATGTTCCGCAGCTTCGCGAGCATCGCCCCGGCGACGGCGGCATCAATGTCGGCGTCTTCGAAGACCACGAACGGGGCGTTTCCACCGAGTTCCATCGAGGTTCGCAGGACGGTCTCGGAGGCGTCGGCGAGCAGACGGCGGCCCACTTCGGTGGACCCGGTGAAGGAGAGTTTTCGCAGGCGGGAGTCTTTGATCAGCGGTCCCGCGGTGGCACCTGCCGTGGATGTGGGTATGACGTTCAGGACACCGGCAGGAAGCCCGGCTTCCATCATGACGGCGGCGAACAGTTGCGACGTTAGCGGCGTCAAGGCGGCAGGTTTGAGCACCATGGTGCAGCCGGCGGCGACGGCCGGGGCGACCTTTCGGGTGGCCATCGCCAGCGGGAAGTTCCACGGGGTGATCAGCAGACAGGGACCTACGGGCTTTTTAGTGACCAGGAGCCGGGACTTGCCGTCCGGAGAGACGGAGTAGCGGCCGAAGGCACGGACGGCTTCCTCGGAGAACCAGCGCAGGAATTCGGCGGCGTAGGTGACCTCGCCGCGGGCCTCGGCCAGTGGCTTGCCCATCTCCATGGTCATCAAAAGGGCGAAGTCCTCGGCGCGTTCCGTCAGCAGTTCAAAGGCGCGGCGGAGGATCTCTCCGCGTTCAAGTGCCGGGACCTGCGCCCAGTGGTCCTGCGCGGCGGCGGCTGCGTCCAGGGCAGCCATGCCATCCTCGGCGCCGGCGTCGGCGATGCTCAACAGGATCTTGCCGGTGGCAGGGTCTTCGACGTCGACGGTTTTCCCGGTGGCGGCGGGGAGCCACTCACCGTTGATGAGAAGGCCCGTCGGTACGGAGTCCAGCAGTTCGAGCTCTCTAAGTGCGGGCACTGACATGTTTTTCTTCCGTTCAATGAGGCGTTCAGAATTCAGCGGTGCGGGCCCTTGGACAAGGGCCACGGGTCCTAATATGCCTTGACCCGCTGTTCGACGATCAGGTGGATCAGGGCGAACACGTGGTCTTCGTCGATGGCTTTCAGGGCTGCATCAATAGCGACGGGGACGTCGTGGTCCCGCTCGACTCTGATCCCGAAGCCGCCGAAGGCCTGGGCCATGAGGGCGAAGTCCGGGTTCTTGAGCTGGGTTCCGGAGATCCGTTCGGGGTAGTGCCGTTCCTGGTGGGTGCGGATGGTGCCGTATTCCTGGTTGTCCATCACGATAACCAGAGGAGTGGCGCCGTATTGCGCCGCGGTAGCGAGTTCCTGACCGTTCATGAGGAACTCGCCGTCACCGGCGATGGTCACCACCCGCCGGCCTGGATAGGCAAGGGATGCCGCGATGGCAGAAGGGACGGAGTATCCCATGGATCCGTTGCGGGCGCTGATCATGGAGGCGTAGCGCTGGGTGGGAAAGTACCGGTGCGCCCAGTTGGTGTGCTCGCCGGCACCAAGGGTCACCATGGCGTCGGGCGGCAAGGTTGGTACGAGGTTCGCCATCAGGGTATCCATCCGGGCCTGTCCGATGCCCGGAGCTGACGGGGGGAGGGCGGAAAAGGACTCCTGCTCGGCACGCATCCGTTTTGTCCAGACCTTCCAATCCTCCCTGACGGGAAGCTCGATCTTCGTCAGGTCCCGGACGAAGACGTCGGGCTTGGCGACAATATGGTGGGAAACGGCACCTGATCGGCCCCGGAGGGAGGAATCGATGGTGACCAAGAAGTTCTTCTTGGCCCAGTCCTGTCGGACAAGGAAGCCATCTGTGATGACATCCCCCGGAACCGTCCCTACAAAGACCAGCAGGTCTGTCTCTTCCAACAGGTCGTACGTCGGGCGGGGACGTCCGTAGCCGATGGGACCCACATAGGAGGGGGAGTCAAACGGGACAGTGCCTTCGGTACGCCACTCCGCGGCCGCGGGAATGTGGTGCTTTTCCAGCCACTGCGAGAGCTGGTCAGCTCCCTTCTGGGTCCAGTCATTTCCACCGGTCACAAAGAGGGGTTTGCTGGACGAGGCCAGGGCGGCAGCGAGGGCTTCGGCATCCACGCTCGTCATCCCGCCGGTGGCTACCGGTATTGGCGGGTGCAGCTCGGCAGGAATCTGTTCTCGGATGACGTCCTCAGGCACGCCGATGACGACCGGGCCCGGCCGTCCGCTCATCGCGGCAAAGAAGGCTTCCGCGACAATTTCCGAAGCCCGCTCAGCGTGATCCAGGACCATGACGCGCTTGGCGCCGGTGTCGAACCAGGCTTTGATATCGAATTCCTGGAAGGCTTCACGGTCCCGGTGGGCAAACGGAATGAGCCCAACGAAAAGCACCATCGGGGTGGAGTCCTGCCAGGCGGTATGAAGACCGACGTGCGCATTGGCGGCGCCCGGGCCCCTGGTTACCATCGCGACGCCGGGGATCTGGTTAATCTTGCCGTCGGCTTCGGCCATGTATGTGGCACCGCCCTCATGCCGGCACACTATCGTTTCGATCGCCGACTCATGTAGACCGTCCAGGATGTCGAGGAAACTCTCGCCGGGAACCACATGGGTCCGCTTGACCCCATGTGAGACAAGGGAGTCGACAATGACATGACCGGCCGACTTCCGTATGGTGGCAGTGCCCGGGCCAGACCTGGCGAGCAGGGGACGAGCCACGGCCTGGCTCATCGCGAACCCGTCTGCGATTCCGCATTCGGGATATTTGGATTCGTGGGGCCGGATGGCTTCATTTTTCGTTCCTGTTTCTGCTGATTCCGAAAATGGTTGGCTAGGGCGAAGTGGGTTGTAGTCTCTGCAGCCGTCAGGGTTTCTGGCGCGCCCTTGGGCTCATGACCATGAACCTTCGTGGTGCGCGCACAGAGAGTGATGGCTGGAAAGGGCTAAGCGCGGGCGGAACCGTTTGATCCGTGCGCGTTCGTTGAGGCGCTCTGATCATCTTCGAGGGTCATCCCGTAGGGAACGTCCAGGCTAAGTTCCACCGTAAAACGCGAGGCGTGGTGCCGTGTGATCAGCACCCCCCGTCTTTTGTCCCGCATTGCCAGCTCGACAGCTGACGCCACCGCTGCCGACAATCGTTCCTCTAATTCCAAGCGCGTCGCTGCCTCGGACGCCGTCACTAAGGTCGGAAAATTCATTGCAGGACTTTCATTCGGGCCGTTTCACGGGTGGGGGGGTGGGGTTTGGTTAGAGGGTTTGGGTCATTCCGCCGTCGCAGCGGAGGGCTGTGCCTGTGATGTAGCTGGCTTGTGTGCTGCAGAGGAAGGTTGCTGCGGCGCCGAATTCGTCGGGTTCGCCGTAGCGTCCGGCAGGGATGGTGGCTTTGGAGGCTGCCTGGATCTCTGTCAGGGGGGTGCCGGTGCGTCGTGCTGCTGCCTGGTCTATTTGTGCCGCGCGGGGTGTGGCGATTCGGCCGGGGAGGAGCATGTTGACGGTGATGCCGTCGGGGGCGAGTTCGGGGGCCAGTGTTTTGAGGTAGCCGGCCAGGGCTGCCCGGCCGAGGTTGGACAGGGCCAGATTGGATATCGGTGATTGAACGCTGGTGGAGGAGATGCTCAGCACGCGGCCCCATTTGTTCTCGCGCATGGCCGGCAGCGTCAGTTGGACGAGTTTTTGCTGGGGGATGACCAGGGTGGCGATGGCTTCTTTGATGCCGTCCCCGGTGGTCCCGGCCGCTGTTCCCGGGGCAGGTCCCGGGCCGTTGAGTACGAGAATGTCGACGCTGCCCAGGGCGGCCACGGTTGCTGCGTGGAGGTCTTCGGCGGCGCCTTCGGCGACGAGATCGCAGCCGATGCCGATGGCATTGGGGATGGTCGCTGCCGCTTCACTGGCGCGGTCCTGGCTGCGGCCGGTGATGATGACCCTGGCGCCCTCGGCGGCCAGGGCTCTGGCGGTCGCCAGGCCCAGACCCGATGTGGAGGCACATACCAGCGCGGTCTTGTCTTTTAGGCCGAGATTCATTGACTAGTCACCTTTGCAATCAATAGATAGGTCCCGGAGGGATGCGTGGGCACGGGCATGGAACCGGTTGGCGTCCGGGGATACATGCCGGGCCAAGAATCTGCACCACCTTGCCATGTCTAATATATAAGACATCATCCGGTATGTAGATCAAATATTTCATAGCCGCGGTGTTTGGTCAATGTCTGCGGCCTTTGATGACGTCATCTGCCGGACCCCTGCCGCCGGGTCCCGGGCGTTCAGCCCTGTGCGGCGTACAGGAGGCGATCGGATGACGCAGAGGATTCTTTCGCCCCCGGGAGAATCTCAGCCGTCGCCCGCCAACCCGGGACCGGCACACACCGGTTGAGGCTGATCACCGCCGGGTCGGGGGGAGTGATGGCGGGCGGATTGCTGGAATTCTACCGGCCTCAAGCGACGGGTCCCGGCGCTGTCTGGAAGTGCGGAGCGGCGCGGATACCCGGATTGAAGGGTGGGCGTCGCCACCCACCCTTCAACTCAAGGGTGATTCCCAGGTTCTTTCGTTGGACCACTGGAGGTCACTTTTCACGGCGCCTTGGCCACTGATCGTGGGTGTAGCCGGGATGTCACAGAACGTCAGGACGCGAGCGTCTCCTGGAGGGCTTTCAGTCCGTCTGAATAGATGCCGTGGAACAGGGCCACGGCCTCGGAGTCGCTGACATTTATCGGGGTGAAGGTGCCGGACCATTCCACTCGTGCAGTTTCTTTTACCGGCAGTTCGTAGACTCGCAGCGTCGAGTAGTAGGCCGTGACCGGGAACGGTGCCTGGGTAATCGAGTAGCTGTATGTGCGGTTCCGGTCGTCGAAGAATTCCAGCCGTTCGATGATGAGACCGCCCTCCTGGCTTTCCAAACGGCGAACCCGGCCTCCTTCGGAGAGGACGCTCCCGGGGATGTATGGAAGCCAGTCGGGCAATGAATCGAACCCGCCGATGAGCTGCCATACCTGTTCGGCAGATGCGGGGACTTCAACTGATACCGAGGTTGTTGCCATGATTTGTTCTCCTTGCGTGGATTAGGCGTCGGCCGGGACGGGGGCCGAAGGCGAGATCAGCCGTTCTTCACGAAGAGCGGACCAGAACGGGGCGGGAACTTTTTCATTCAGCGCGGCGACGTCTTCGGCAATGCGGCTCGGCTTGGTGGCACCGGGGATAACCGCAGCGATCGCGGGGTGCGCAAGTGAGAACTGCAGTGCCGCAGCCTTAATGCTTATTCCGTGGTGCCGGGCCAGGTTCTTGATGCGCTCGACCTTGGCGAGTATTTCCGGAGCGGCCTCTTGGTACTCGAAGTGGCGGCCGCCAGCCAGGACGCCGGAGCTGTACGGTCCGCCAACGACGATGTCAACCTCATGCTCGGCGGCCGCGGGAAGGAGACGCTGTAGTGCCCGATCGTGGTCCAGGAGGGTGTACCTGCCGGCAAGGAGGAAGGCGTCGGGTTTGGGCTCGTCCAGATCCAGGGTCAGTTCCAGAGCCTCCACACGGTTGACGCCGAGACCCCATGCCTTAATGACGCCTTCCTCTCGCAGGCGGGTCAAGGCGCGGAAGGCCCCGGTGCGTGCAGACTCGTATACTGCCAACCACTCGTCCCCGTAGAAGTCCTGCGCAACATCGTGGACCCAGACGATGTCCAGCCGGTCTGTCTGCAGTCGCTTGAGGCTGTCCTCGATCGAGCGCGTGGTCGCATCGGCGGTGTAGTCGTTGATCATTTTGTTGGGGCGGCCGTGCTCGAACAGGCCGCCCTTTTCGCCCAGATCGCGGGCGGAGGGATCTTCGGTTTCATCGAGAATGACCCGGCCGACCTTGGTGCTTAATACGTACTCCTCCCGCGAGTGACCGGCGAGCACTTCACCGAGTCGCATCTCAGCCAGCCCCGCGCCGTAGAACGGAGCGGTGTCGAAGTACCGGATGCCCTGGTCCCAGGCTGCGGCGACGGTTGCGGCAGCCTCTTCTTCAGGGATAGCGCGGAACATGTTGCCCAACGGGGCTGTGCCGAAGCCGAGGGCGCCGGGGAGAAGAGATTTGATGCTCATGAGATTTGTTTCCTTAGAAATTGGGGGAAGGCCTTGGGGGAGATGCGTTGGAACCTGCGCCATCGACCCTGACGCCACTCAGCGTATGATGAAAATGTGAGTCCGTCCAAGACTCATAAAGCCATACTTGAGTCCCGAAAGGTCCGAATTGATCGACCTCCGCCAACTCCGCTATTTCGTCGCCGTCGCCGAGGAAGAACACGTCGGCCGTGCGGCCGAGCTTCTCCTCATCTCCCAGTCACCCCTGAGCCGACAAATCGCCAAGCTGGAAAAGCAGCTCGGCCTCCGGCTTTTCGACCGCGCCCAGCAGCGCATTAGGTTGACCTCCGATGGCGCCATATTCCTGGCCGAAGCCCGGGCCGTCATTCGCCATGCAGACAGGCTCGAAAACCTCGGCCGGCGTTTGGGTCGTGGCGAGGAAGGCGGGCTGTGCATAGGCTACGTAGCGGATGCCATGCACACCGGTCTGCTGCCCCGGGCGCTCCGGGCATTGCGGACCGAGAAACCCGGAGTGCACGTGGCCCTGTACGGGATGCAGCCAGCCGAACAATTCGAGGGTCTTCGGCAGCGCAGCCTGGATATCGCCTTCGTCTGCGATCCGCCCGACACTGATGACCCGGATCTTCTCTCCGTGAACCTCGTGGAGGACCCACTCTTGCTGGCCCTGCCCTCGGACGACCCGGTGGCCTGCCTCAGCACCATCACGCCGGCGGACCTTCAAGACAAGCCGTGGATCGCGGTGGAAAATACCCAGCATCCTGGTTGGCGCGATACGTTCCTGGCATCCTGCGTCCAGGCCGGGTTCACACCGGATATACGTCTCGAGACCACAGAGCCCCTGACCGCGCTGGGTCTGGTGGCCTCAGGTTTGGGTGCAGCCATGGTCCAAAAGAGCGCCATGCGAGGCGCCCCGGATGGGGTGGTGCTGAGGGAGCTACCTTGGTATGACGTATCTGTTCGCCTGTGGGCTGTATGGCATCAGGTGGACCTGCGCCCGCTGGTGGCAACCTTTCGGCAAACCGTCCTGGCATCGTCATTAGCGTGGTCCTCGCGCTCCTGAGGCTCTGCGCCGGAACCTGCATCCCCCTTCTTGGGTCAATGAAGTATATGATTATGTCTGATGGATCAGACATGGTCTGACATGGTGCGCATGTCGCCTTGTTCCGGTATGGCAGCTCAAGGTAGGAAGTCATGAACCGAATCACCGCCCCCGCGCTCCGTCGTGGACTGGACATTCTCGAATTGTTTTTGGAACCCAATAACGGACTCCGCGTCCCTGAAATCACAGAGAAGCTGGGCATCCCCCGCGCCAGCGCACACGAGTTGGTGGGGGCATTGGCGGACCGCGGTTACCTTCAGGCAGTCTCTGAACCGCCAAGCCGATACGCACTGGGCGTGCGGGCATTCCGCCTGGGCGGTGCGTACGAGCGGGATCTGGACCTGGTTGGCATGAGCCGCGAAAGTGCGCGAAGGGTCGCGGCGGAATGCGGGGAGACGGTTCAGGTCGCTATCAGGGAGGGGCGATTTGCGGTGTTCATCGTCCGCATTGACAGCACTCACTCCATCCGCCTCGTCTCAGACGTGGGAAGTAGCATCCCGGCCCACTGCACCGCCGGCGGCAAGGTGCTTCTCGCGGCCCTGGACTCGAATGAAGTCAACGCACTGTTCCCCGATGATGACTCCCTCCCTGCAATGACTGCGCAGAGTATCAACAGCAAGGAACGGCTACTTACGGAGCTTGAGACAACACGGGAACGCGGGTGGGGCGAAGAGAACAGTGAGTCCAACGAGAACGTCGCCTGTGTCGCGGCCCCCATCCTTGACCGTTCGGGAGCCTGTATCGCGGCTATGAGCATCTCGACTCCCACCATGCGATGGGGAGAAAAACAGAGAGAGGACTACCGGAAGCTGGTCGTGAGGGGGGCGCGTGAGGTGTCCACGAGTCTGGGTTCTCTGTCAACACGCTAGCGGAGCCGGGGGCAGGTATCCCCGCACCCCGCCCCCGGCCGAGCCAACGCTGCCATCAGCGCGCGGGTGGGGCATCTAGTGGCGTCTGTATGCAGAGAGTCCGGCCATCAGGTCAGTTCAGTGAGCTGGCGGTCGTCATAAATGTGTTGTCGACGGATCTGCTCAGTAGCTCTCAAACCAAGAAGTTGTAGACCCTGGCGGTACTCGGCCTTGAGTATTTCGATTGCTCGCTGTACGCCGGGCTCCCCGCCTGCCATGAGCCCATAGAGGTATGCTCGTCCGATCATGACAGCGTCGGCACCCAACGCCCGCGCGGCAATGATGTCTTGCCCATGGGTGATTCCGCTGTCCAGGAGGACCGTGGCCTCCGGGCCGACGGCTTCCCGAATTGCGGGCAGAACACGCAGTGTGGCCGGAGTGCGGTCCAGTTGGCGCCCGCCGTGATTGGAGACAACGACACCGTCGGCTCCCATTTCCATCACCTTCTTAGCGTCCTCAGTGTCCAGAATGCCCTTTACCAGAAGGTTGTGAGGCCATGTCCGCCTCAGCCAGGCAAGGTGGTCAAAGTTCAGGCCTGGTTCGAAAAGAATCTTCGCAACGTCCACGGAGGTCCCCGGGAATTCTCTCAGAGAGGCAAATCCGATGCTGGGCGTCGTGAGCTTGTTGAAACACCACTGCGGATAGCGGGCCATATCGAAGAACGTCTTCAGGGAAAGCGCGGGAGGCATGGTGAGTCCATTGCGCATGTCCTTCAAATGATGCCCTGCAATGGGAGTATCTACCGTCAGAACGACTGTAGTGAAGCCTGCCGCCAGCGCCCGACCCACCAGGTCGGCGTTAAGAGCTTCGTTATTCGTGAGGTAGAGCTGGAACCAGTTCTCTCCCGTGGGTGCAGCCTCCTGCACCTCCTCCACGGAGGACGTGCCCACTGTCGAGAGCGTGTACGGCAGCCCACTGCGCGCTGCAACCCTCGCTACTGCGATCTCGCCTTCATGGTGCATCATGCGGGTATAGCCCGTGGGTGCGAACACCAAAGGCAGGGCAATTCTTTTCCCCAGCAATTCCGAGGAGAAGTCGGGATCCGCAACAGATCGCAGCGTCTCAGGCATGAACTGCACGTCAGTAAAAGCCCTCCGGTTACGGTCAGCTGTTACCTCTGCACATGCGGCACCGTCCACGTAGTCAAAAACCGCCAAGGGCGTGTTCTTCTTGGCGATCCGTCGGAGGTCCTGGATGCTCAAAGCTGCGTTGAGCCGACGCCTGACAGGGTGAAAATCGGGTGCACGGAACCGCAGCACATCTTTGAGTTCTGCCCACCTCGGCAACTGACGTTCGATGTGTCTGTTTGACATGGCGGGATCTGGTTCAGCTTCGACCGGAAAATTCTCGAACTTATACAAGGGATGTCCTCTCTGGGCAGGCATGGGGGGGTTCAAAAGTGAACTGCTACGGCACCACGCAGGCGCTGGACACCACGCATTTTCGAACGATGTGACGCTGCTGGACGGTGTCGGCGTCGGGTTGTTCACCGGGCTGCCGAAACGGACATGGGGTTCGATCTGCGGGGTCGCCGGAGCGTGCGAGTATTTCTGCTGCCATGACTATTTCTGCAGTACTTTGGACGGCTCGGTGTTGCCGACCCTCGCGACATCAAGGAGGTCATTGCCACGGGTCTCTTTTGTCAGCGCGATGGCGATAACACCGATTGCCGCGGCCGCCATCCACATGAGCGCGACCGGCCATGAAGCGCCATTCGCCGAGCTCACCAGGGCGCCCGCGCCGATGGGAACGAATCCGGCTACCACGCCACCGAGCTGGTATCCGAGCGACGTTCCCGTGTAACGGACGCCGGCGCCGAACATTTCTGCGTACAAAGCTGCAGTGGGTCCGTACATGGCCCCGTGCGCCACCGCTATAGCAAGGATCATCGCGACCCAGATCAGTCCGGTCACGCCGGAAGCCAGAAGCCAGAAGAAGGGAAACGCCAGAAGGAGCATGAAGACTGCTCCCCCCATGAACACGGGCTTACGACCAAGCCTGTCGGAGAGGGCACCGAAGAACGGGACGCTGAATGCTTCCAAGCAGGCGGCGATGAGCATGCTGGTCAGGAGCACGCTCCTCGGGATTCCCAAGTCATTCGTGCCATGGGACAGGACGAAAACGGTGACAACATAAAAGGGGACACCTGCTGCCAGGTACATGCCGGCGGTCAGTCCGATGGCGCGCCAGTGGTTGCGGATCGCTTCCCACGCCGGCAGGCGGTATTCGGTGCCGTTCTTCTTCATCTCAGTAAATGCCGGTGTTTCCGAAATACGCAACCTGATGAACATTCCGACACCGATTAGGGCCGCGCTCATAAGGAAGGGAATGCGCCATCCCCAACTGACAAAATCCTCCTCCGGCAACGTTCCGGCCAGGGCAAAGGCGACACTGGACAGGACCAGGCCTAAGGGCACACCCATCTGGGGGAGGCTTCCATAGAATCCTCTTTTCCGGACAGGTGACGATTCCACGACCATCGTGATCGCCCCGCCCCATTCGCCGCCGACAGCGAAGCCCTGAACGAAGCGAACGACGACGAGGATGATCGGCGCCCAGAGACCAATGGTGTTGAAGTTCGGCACGATTCCAATCAGGACTGTCGCGAACCCCATCATGAAAAGTGTCAGAACCAGCGTGCGCTTGCGCCCGATTCGGTCACCGAAGTGCCCGAAAATCAGCCCGCCCAGGGGGCGGGCTACGAAACCTACTGCGAATGTTCCGAAGGCGGCCAGCGTTCCCGCCACCGGCGAGAAGTCAGGGAAGAATTCACGCCCGAACACCAGAGCAGCAGCGAGCCCGTAGATATAGAAGTCGTACCACTCAATGGTGCTGCCGATCAGGCCTGCTACCGCTACGCGTTTAATCGAGCTCTCAGAGACCTGAGTCTTGTTGTTATCGGTCACGCCGTCGTTCACCGCTTTCTGGATTTCACACCCCCTCATGCCATGCCCATCGAGGCAACGTTGAACCGGCCTGACCCGATGGTCGGCATCCTGTTAGGGATGCTTCTTCGGGCCGTTTCACGGGTGGGGGGGTGGGGTTTGGTTAGAGGGTTTGGGTCATTCCGCCGTCGCAGCGGAGGGCTGTGCCTGTGATGTAGCTGGCTTGTGTGCTGCAGAGGAAGGTTGCTGCGGCGCCGAATTCGTCGGGTTCGCCGTAGCGTCCGGCAGGGATGGTGGCTTTGGAGGCTGCCTGGATCTCTGTCAGGGGGGTGCCGGTGCGTCGTGCTGCTGCCTGGTCTATTTGTGCCGCGCGGGGTGTGGCGATTCGGCCGGGGAGGAGCATGTTGACGGTGATGCCGTCGGGGGCGAGTTCGGGGGCCAGTGTTTTGAGGTAGCCGGCCAGGGCTGCCCGGCCGAGGTTGGACAGGGCCAGATTGGCTATCGGTGATTGAACGCTGGTGGAGGAGATGCTCAGCACGCGGCCCCATTTGTTCTCGCGCATGGCCGGCAGCGTCAGTTGGACGAGTTTTTGCTGGGGGATGACCAGGGTGGCGATGGCTTCTTTGATGCCGTCCCCGGTGGTCCCGGCCGCTGTTCCCGGGGCAGGTCCCGGGCCGTTGAGTACGAGAATGTCGACGCTGCCCAGGGCGGCCACGGTTGCTGCGTGGAGGTCTTCGGCGGCGCCTTCGGCGACGAGATCGCAGCCGATGCCGATGGCATTGGGGATGGTCGCTGCCGCTTCACTGGCGCGGTCCTGGCTGCGGCCGGTGATGATGACCCTGGCGCCCTCGGCGGCCAGGGCTCTGGCGGTCGCCAGGCCCAGACCCGATGTGGAGGCACATACCAGCGCGGTCTTGTCTTTTAGGCCGAGATTCATTGACTAGTCACCTTTGTAATCAATAGATAGGTCCCGGAACTGCCCGCCGAGAGTTCCATTCCGCATGAGGCCCGCCATGGCACTCGGACAGCCTTCGGTTGTGATTCTGGGACGTACGTCGTGATACATAAATCCTTGGGGTGTCCGATATATAGGACGAGCTCCGGTATGTAAAACAAATAATGGCACATGGTGAGACTAGGGTCAATCGGCGCGGGGTCATCGTCGACCGCACGGCGCAATCGAGCCAAGGTGCCACGAACCTTGACTGCGCGAATGTGCTCTCGTACGCTGTATGACGTAACAGACATCGTCCGAAATGTCGGCGCCTGGAATAAATGACGCCCTCGGTCCCGTCACGCACTCACGCAACGCAGCTACGTGACACAGAATCGCAAGTTCTTGTTTCCATCTGGCACAGCCCCAACGAACCTGCGCCCGTCCCGTCAACTTCGTAGATATAAGTCAGGAACTAAAATCATGAGTGGTCGAATTACCAGTGTGGCGGCATCACAGACGGACGATGTCCAAGGCATATCGGAGAGTTTGGCCGCTGCTCAGAGGGGCTTAGGGCGGTTGGAGCCGACAGATTCAGATCGGGATATTACCGTTGAGACGGGATACATTATTCAGCAGGCTGTCATGCAGTTGCGCGAGCAGGCAGGCGAAAACGTCGTTGGATACAAGATCGGCCTCACTTCACCCGCTTCCCAGGAGCTTTTCTCAGCATCACAGCCCATCGCGGGATTACTTTGGGAAAGGTCCGTCTTTGAGGGGGCTGACCGGATATCCTTGGCCGGAATGCATGCCCCCCTGGTCGAAGTTGAGGTGGCATTCATCATGCGCACGGCACTGGAGGGCCCAGGTGTAACCGCCAGGGAGGTAATGGCTGCGACCGAAACGATCTCAGTAGCGCTCGAGATCGTCGACAGCCGGTGGTCGGGTGGCCAGCCCGGGCTCGGTCAGATCGTGGCCGACAACGCCAATGCAGCTGCAATCGTAATGGGCCCGCGCATCTCTAGTACGGACCTCGATGTGAGTTCAATTCGGGTCGACGTTCAAGTCGGTCAACAAAGCTTGAGCGGAAGGGGGACGAACGTCATGGGCAATCCGCTGCACGCCGTGAGTTGGCTGGTCGAACAGTTGTCTACGCAAAAGAAGCGCATCGAAGCAGGGCAGACAATTCTCAGCGGGACCATGACAGTGCCGACACCGGTACACCCCGGAGACCGGATTAGGGTCGATATACGGGGGCTGGGCACCATGGCCGTCACCATCGCGGACTCGTAAGTATGCGATCCGATCCTGGCCAGAGAAGCCTCGAACAGGAGCGTTCCCTCATCGATGACGAGCCATGCACCGGTGGCGCCGCAGATCTGAGCTGCCCGTACTGCACTGGCCCCGAAACCGACTGACCAACGAGTGCTTCTTCCGCATCTCTTTTTGGGCGGACGACGGCGGGTGACTGGGGGCGTTTTACTCGTCGCACGGCAGGGCTGACGGCCCAGCTTTATGTTCTCGCGGCGTGCGCGGTTCGAAAGTGGGGGCCAGCAGAAGCAATAAGCCTGCGTCGGTCATTAGTATCCGCCAGCTAAACGTCCGCTCCCGGCTACCGGATCAAATCGACTAACCATGCCTAAATGCGAAGGGCCTGCAAACCACTCCTTGCTGGAGATGTCTTGGGTCCTAAGGGGCCTTTGGTACCGGGAAGCCAAATGGAAGGTTTTTTCGTTACTGGTCCGGCCTGCTTTCCGGATTCCTTCGCCGACTTTAAGGACTCAGAGGGCATTACGGTAATGGCGTGGCTCGTATGTGTATCCGCCGCCGACGCTGACTTCATTCGTTCAGATGAATAAGAAGTTTTCGAGAGCCTCTTGGTTGAAACCGACCCGAATTTGCCTGATCGGTTCAGGCCCTCACTGATTTGGACCGATTACCCACATCGACGACCCGTCGGTGCTGACGGCCTACGAGACCTGCTTCGGCTGGCTTAGCACCCCACACTGCGGCAACAGTCAGCCGGCAACAACGTTGTTGCGAGATGAATCGTGAACGGCCGATTCAGGCGCCGGCGTGCAGTCGGGGGAGGGTGTCTACCAGGGGCGCGAGTTCGGGCACGTCCTGCGCTTGGGCCAGCGCCCGCTCGAGGGTGGTGTCGTGGATGGGCCGGGCTTGCTCCAGCAGCTGAATGCCACTTGGGGTGAGCTCCGTATAGATTCCGCGGCGGTCGTCCGCGCAGAGGATGCGAGTGAGCAGGCCGCGGTCTTCGAGTCTGTTGACCAGGCGGGTGGTGGCGCTGGCGCTGAGCGCCGTGGCGCGGGCCAGCTGCTGCATGCGCATATGCCAGCCGTCCTGGCGGCTGAGCGCGTCGAGCACGGTGTATTCCACGACGGAGAGCTGGGCCTCGGCCTGCAGCGAGCGTTCCAGCTCTGATTCGATCAGTCCGTGCAGGGCCGCGAGGGCCCGCCAGCCTTGTGCTCGGACTTCAACGGCGTCGTCCTTAATGCCCATCGGGTCGTTCTCCTTCAGTCTGTCCAGCGCCGGCACTAAAAGTAGTTGCTTGCGCATGCTATCTGTGTGTGCAACAATAAATAACGCGTCTGCAACTAAAAGCATACGCCCCATATATCTTTCCGTACAGTTTGAAGGAGCTTTCCATGCCTGTTGGCCTGATAGCACTCGCCCTCGGCGGGTTCGGGATCGGACTCACCGAGTTCGTCATCATGGGCCTGCTGCCCGAAGTGGCCGCGGACTTCCAGGTCAGCGAGGCCTCCGCGGGCTGGCTGATCTCCGGCTACGCCCTCGCTGTCGTCGTGGGCGCACTGCTGCTGACGGCGGCGGTGACGCGCTTCGAGCGCAAGCCGGTCCTGGCGGTGCTGATGGTGCTGTTCATTGCCGGCAACCTGGTCTCGGCCATCGCGCCGGACTACTGGCTGATGATGGCCGGCCGCGTCATCGCCGCCCTGTCCCACGGTGCGTTCTTCGGCATCGGGACGGTGGTAGCTGCCAGCATGGTCGCACCCACCAAAAAGGCCGGGGCCATTGCCATCATGTTCACGGGCCTGACCGCAGCAAATGTGCTGGGGGTTCCGTTCGGAACCATGCTGGGCCAGGCCGCAGGTTGGCGGTCCACCTTCTGGGCGATCACGGGCATCGGTGTCATTGCGCTCGTGGGCATCCTGACGCTCGTCCCCAAGACAGGTGCGGGAGACGCCGCCCCCGGCGGTCTCCGCAGCGAGCTCCGCGCCTTCCGCTCCGGCCAGGTGTGGCTCTCCATCCTGGTCACGGTCCTGGGCTACGGCGGCATGTTCGGCGCCTTCACCTATATCGCCTTCACGCTGACCGAGGTCACGGGATTCGCCGCCTCCACCGTGCCGTGGCTGCTCGTCCTCTTCGGTGTCGGCCTCTTCATCGGCAACACCGCCGGCGGCAAAGCCGCCGATAAGAACGTCGACCGCACCCTGATCGTGGTGCTTGCCCTGCTGGTGGCTGTCCTCGTCGTCTTCGCGCTCACCTCGAATAACCAGCCGATGACGATCGTATCCATGGTGCTGCTGGGCGGCTTCGGCTTCGCCACCGTCCCGGGCCTGCAGATGCGCGTGATGAAGTACGCCGACAGCGCTCCCACCCTGGCCTCTGGCGCCAACATCGGCGCCTTCAACATCGGCAACGCCCTCGGCGCCTGGCTCGGCGGAATCACCATCACCGCCGGCTTCGGCTACACCTCCCCGATCTGGGCCGGCGCCGGCACCACCCTGCTGGGCCTGGCCGTGATGGTCATCGCCGCCGCCGACGGCAGACGGCGCGAGTCCCGACGCCTGCAAAATGACCTGACGACAGCGCAAGACGTTGCCGCATCAACAATGGGACCGGCAGCCGTCGAATCCCCCGCCGTGCGCTAGCCAAACATCCTTCCTTCTGACCATCCAACTCGTTTACCAACGCAACCCCCAGGAGAAACCATGACTACCATTCCCAACGTCACCCTCAACAACGGCGTGCAGATGCCACAGCTCGGTTTCGGCGTCTTCCAGGTATCCGACGACGACACCACCGCCGCGGTCAGCGCGGCTCTCGCCGCCGGATACCGGAGCATCGATACCGCCGCCATCTACGGCAACGAAGCTGGCACCGGGCGCGCCCTGGCAGAATCCGGGATTGCCCGCGACGAATTGTTCATCACCTCCAAGCTCTGGATCGCGGACCTCGGTTACGAAGCCACCCTCGCGGCCTACGAGACCAGCCTGAACAAGCTCGGCCTCGACTACCTGGACCTCTACCTCATCCACTGGCCCGCGCCCGAACTGGGCAAATATGCGGAGTCCTGGCTGGCCCTTGAGAAGCTGCTGGCCGACGGCCGCGTCCGCGCAATCGGCGTTTCCAACTTCCTGCCCGAACACGTACAAAAGTTGATCGACCTCGGCGGAACGGTGCCGGCAGTGAACCAGGTGGAACTGCACCCGGCCCTGCAGCAGGAGGATGTCGCGGCGTTCAACGCCGCCTACGGTATTGCCACCGAGGCCTGGAGCCCTCTGGCGCAGGGTGGTCTTCTCGACGACCCGGCCATCCTTGAAATCGCGACCCGGCACGGCCGGAGCCCGGCACAGGTGATCCTGCGCTGGCACCTGCAGCAAGGACGCATCATCATCCCCAAATCGGTCACCCCGTCGCGGATCCGCGAGAACCTAAACGTATTTGGCTTCGAACTTTCCCCGGACGAACTGACCGTCGTAGACGGCCTCGAACGGGACGGCCGGACCGGTCCCCACCCCGCAGAATTCAACGGCTAGAGGGTATGAAGTGTGGTGGTCGCCTGACGTAGGACTGGAACCCCGGGTTCAACGTGGTTCGCGGGTTGCCCGTCCACGGCCTGCCCCGCAATCTGGTGCTGGGTGTGGACTGGTAGAGGCAGATTGAACAATGACGGCCGTGGGGGCGCCGCTGTGGCCGAGCCTCGGGGTCAGCGATCCGATGGAGAGCACCGGTTCGGCCAGGCCGGACTGTCCGGCGATGAAGAAGGTGGCGATGCTTTTGGCGTGGCTTTCATGATTGGTGACGCGCTCAACCCTCCCCGTGTTGAGGCCCAGACCGTAGTCGAGGGGGCCGAAAACCGCATGATCCAGCGAACCGGGCACTTTTAACCTCGTGAAAAAGCCCTGTGACCACACACCGTGATGTTGCACACATCAATTAACGGCGCATGCAATAATTGAACACCCTTTTTTTAATAAATCAGAATGGCCGTTGCCCACGTCAGGAGACACCATGACCAGCACCACCCACTTGACTACGGCTGATGCCGAGCGGCTTATCGCCGCAGCAAGGAGCGCCGCAAAAGATGCAGGCGTCGCCGTGAGCATCTCGGTAGTAGATGGAGGAGGCGGTCTGCTCGCGTTCCTTCGTGACGATCGAGCAGTGCTTATCTCCGGCGAGACCAGCACCCGGAAGGCGTACACGGCTCTGCAGCTGGATTCAGCAACCGCCGATGTTGTGGCCGCAGTGAAGCCCGATGGTCCGCTCTACTCACTGCAGACCGCGCTTGACCGGCCTCTTCTTTTTATCGCTGGCGGTATCCCGATTCATCGAGGCGGACGCCTTGTCGGTGCCATCGGTGTCGGCGGGGGCGCCCCCGAACAGGACCACAGATTTGCCGCGGCAGCGGTCGCCGACCTCGGAGAGTGAGATGACAAAGACATCGACGTGGCGTTCACCCCAGGAGGTGTTCGCCGATCACACCCAACGGCTCGCCACCGGAAACCTCGACTTCGTGGTCGAGAACTACACCAAGGATGCCGTCTTCCTCACCCCGGCAGGAGTGCTGCACGGGCGACCCGGGGTGAAATCCGGACTAGCGGCGCTAATCGAGGCTGTCCCCGAGGCGAAGTGGGAGCTCACCACGAAATTCGCCGGCGACATTCTCTTGCTGACCTGGTCAGCCACCAGTGCTCAAACCCGGATCCGTGACGGCGTCGACACCTTCGTGTTCCGCAACGGTCAGATCAGTGCTCAAACGGTGCATTACACGGTGGAGAGTTCCCACCCGGAAACGGGTCTGTGGGCGTAACACCCGCCAGAACAAGGGAAATGGTGAGCGAAAGAGTGAACTGCACCTCCGAAAGTTGGATTCGAAATGGGAATCCGGCTTTCGGAGGTGCAATTCACTTGGCCCCATAGTCAAGACACGGGGATAGAGCTTGGGCCGCCGGGAACTGCTGCCGAGAAGCTGGTGGGGCAGTATCCCGCCTGAGAATCGAAGGGCTGGTTCCGATGGCAACGAAAAGGCTCTATGCACCGTGCTAAAGCTCGAGGCGGTGGTCGCCTACCTTAACGGCGCAACCCGGGAGATGATGGTCTCGAAATCCGCGACCTCTCCCAGCTCATTGGCTGCGTCGCCGGGAGAGGACTCGGACGATTCATCTGATGAGATATGCAGAGTACTACCTTACATAACATAGGTTATCGGCCTTAGAAATGACGCGGGGATCGGCGCAAATGGCGGTGACAAGGACCGCCTTTTTGGCGAGCTGCGATGTGGCCCGACTATACACATCCCTGGCGGCAGAATCGTTGTTGTTTAGATGACCCAGCGGATGCCATCCGGATCACCGAAGTAGGCAAACTGCACGCCGCCCATGTCCTGGATCTGACTGAGATCGGCACTCCGGCTCAGGAGCTCGGCGCGCCGCTCCGATCTCGGATACGACGAGCTGCAGCCCCTCAGGCTGCCAGCGTCTTTTCCCGTACCTATGGTGAGTGAAGCAGCCGAACCTGGCGGGGTCAACTGTTCGACCCTCATCCCAGGGGTGTGCTCAACATCGTGGTCAAGGACAAAGCCCAGCTTCTCCAGATAGAAGGACTTTGGCCCGTCGACGTCCGCTACCGGTACTTGCACACTTCAAGGCGCCTCTCAGCACCTCCGCTGGATACTTAGAAACAACGACGCAACGACGCCCGGCACTGGTGGTCGCCATCTGGATCGCCGGGATGCAACACCCACGTGCCTGTCAATTGGCGAAGCCCCAAACAAATAGAGGTTGACCGGAGCTTCGGTTCATTATGAGGACCCGAACCTTGGGCTGGCCGCGAAGTTCAGTCCCGCGCTCCGGCTACTCTCCGGATTCCCATAGCCGCTGCCGCTAGCCGCGATTACGTAAAGTAAGAAGTGATCCGATTGCAGAATTTGCAGATTAGGACCCGGTGATACGCCTTCCCCCGTTTTGGGTTGCTTAGGCGCTAGAGTCCTAGGCAGGGATCGAGCCTGTTCGACGGCGCACCGGATCCCGGCGCGGCCTGTTCTTACGTGCGTGTCAGTTGGAAATGTCACCAAAAGGCATTGCTAAGGACAAAATTATGGCTCGAAAAACATATTGAAGCCCCCGGTCTGCAACCCATACTGATGATGGCCGAGGCTATCGGACGCATCAGCGACAAGCAGAACCTTGAGGTGATCCGCCGCTACATCCGCTGGCACACCAACGACGAATGAATCATATGAACGAGGTAACCCGCGGAACCTTCCTGCGAGCCAAACAGGAAGTCACCGTCGCCATCGACCTCCTTCACTGGCTCACCAGCCACGACATCAAACTGCATTGGCTGCGGCGGTCCCATTGGACATTTGCCAAGCAGAAGGACCAAACAACCCGAAAAATCGCCGAGCGCTTTCTTATGGGCGATCAAAACAAAAAGCCGCCCCATCCGGGCTGACCATCGCGGCACCAGCCCAAGTCTCTCCAAACCAGGGCAGGACGACGCGCTCAAATGAGTAATCGACAACGACGGTATCCAAGCGCGTGACAGGGTCGCGGCGATCCCATCTTGGTCTTCGGCCAACAGGCTGAAAACATTACCCGGCTAATCTGGGACGACGTTACCGTGACCGACGAACTGGTCATCATCCAGCTCGGACCATTCACATCAGGCAATCGGACCCGCTCGACAAGCTTTTGCGGGAACTCGCCGCCAACCCGGCACATGGCCTGACAGCCTCGCATCCCAGCAGCAACAGGGTATTCCGCGAAGCCTCACCCGGACGACACATCCACTTAGGACACCTGGCAGTACGGCCTCGGCAGAATATGCAGTACCCGGGCCGCGGGACTCGGGTACCCTCTGCGATCTCACAAAGCTCGCGCCCGTGGCGATCATCGCTGCGACCTCGGCTACGCGCCCACCACAATGAACGCCACGCCGTTGATTCGGCCTCCGCACATGCCCAGTACATCGCCGCAGCCAGAGCTTCGCGGCAAGTACCCGCGACGCGTCTAATCGGCACTCGGGCGCCGAAGCCAATCTCCCCAAGGAAAGCACGCCAGGAGGGGCTTATGCCCTCGAGTCATATCCTTGTCATATTTCTGACCACATATTAATAGCAAGACTGTGTTTCTAGAAACATACGTTTCGTGTGATTTGAATCGCATACTGATATGGATTCTTTTCCAGAACGCCGACGGACTGCAAGAAACGAGGGCACTCAGACTCGAGCAATTTATGTTCATCGACGGCAAGGATGTTCCTGAGACAGCGGAGCGTTACTGACTATCTCAAACCCTGCAACGGCTCGTCCGGTAGCCACAGTGTCGACGTCGACAAAGGCCGTGGCTGCCGCCCGGGTGGCTTTCGAATCATGGCCATGGACTCGCATGAGCCGGACCGACCGGGCAAAGGGGCCGAGCACCTGGGTGACCCCTGAAGTACCCCCTCCAACACACGTGCATTCAGCAAACCAGCCGATGCCGCCTCGTTACGGTCCTTATTCGGGGCTATGGAGACGAACCTGCAAATTCTCAAACCTAAGGAGCCATAAGTGATCACACTCGATCACATTGCTGTCTGGTCAGACAACCTGTACCGCACCACGGTAGAACTCAGTCGCGAAACCGGCATCGGTTCTTCCGACGGCGGTTACTTCCCCGGCCTAGGGTTGGGCCAAAAAATCGTCTCACTGGGCAACCACGTTTACATCGAAGTAGAGAGCATTGTTGATCACCGGATGATCACCGACCGCACTCCCATGGCTCTGGAACTGGAGCGTCAAACAGCTTCCGGTGACTGCTTCGCCGGTCTGTGCCTGCGCAGCGACTCTTTAGACGAAATCCAGGAATTCGCCAAGGCGCACGGAATCACGCCAATGGAAGGTATTTCCGGTGGCAAAGTTCCCATGGTCCCTACGGCGGACAAACCACCAATTCCGCACACGCCCGATTTTTGGAACTCCTGGCGGCTGGGGAAGCCAAACCTCTATTACGTTTCGGAGTTGAGCAGGCATTCGAGCCTGGCACCCATCCAGGAAGGAACCGGCGACGTCAAAGGCGGTGGTGTCACATCCATTGAAATCGGCGGCACCGAAGCCGACCTTCAGAAGTGGCTGGGTGATGTCGCCAGCACAAAAGAGCTCGGCACCGAAATCATCTACAACAGCGGACCCGACGGACTGTACGCGGTCACCTTCGACTCCTCCGTCGGACCGCAAACCATCAGGCTAAACCCAATCACCCTCTAGGTGCCCGCCTTAGAGCAACAGCAGGAGACCAAAATGTCCACAACCATCGCAGACCTCGAAGGGCAACACAAAGCCCGGAGGGCGCGTCGTGCTGCTATCTCAGTACTCATAAGTGCTGGCAAGGAGCGGACCCTCACATGAACGTCCTAACCCGGCTTGCCCGGTCATACGTCACGAGGCGGGTGATGTTCGCTGTGCTTGTGCTATGGGCAGTCTTTACGGCGGTGTTCATCACGCTCTTCATCGTGCCAGGAGACCCCGCACAAGTTATCGCGGGCGGTGCCGGCGGGCTTGAAGCAACTGAAGAGCAGCTAGCTGCGATCAGGGCTCAGTACGGGCTCGACCAACCAGTAATCGTCCAGTACTTCAGCATGCTCTGGGGTGTGGTCACATTCAATCTGGGCATGTCATTCGTGTTCAAGCAGCCAGTGGCGGGGCTACTTGCAGCGAACTTCGCCAGCACGGCCCTACTGGCAGCCTTCGCTTTGATTCTAGCTGTCGCGCTCGGCCTGCTCATCGGTGGATTGGCTGCCTACACCCGGTCGCGCCTGCTGGGCTCGATGCTTGACGCGCTGCCGCCAATCGGTGTCGCCACGCCGACCTTTTGGGTCGGTTTGGTGCTGATGCAGATTTTCTCGTTCACGCTGGGCTGGTTCCCCGCATCAGGGGAACAGGGGCTTGCTTCGCTCGTCCTCCCCGGAGTGACGATGGCCATCCCTGCAGCGGCTACTATCGCCCAGGTCTTCGCGAAATCCCTGCGAACGGCTTCGAACGAGCCCTTCGTTCCGGTAGCAAGAGCGAAGGGCCTGTCGAGATTGCGGGTCTTCCTGTCCCATACTGCTCGCAACGCTCTGTTGCCGACGGTGACGGTGATGGGTTTGATCGTCGGGTCGCTGTTCGCTGCATCGACCGTCTCGGAGACAATTTTCTCCCGTAACGGGATCGGCATGGCACTCCAGAACTCGGTGCAATCGAAAGACATCCCAATGGTTCTCGGTGCAGTGATGTTAGTGGCCGGCGTCTACGTGATCACGACGCTCCTTGTAGATCTTCTCTACCCGCTGATCGATCCCCGTCTACGTTCGCAGGCGGCAAGAATATCGACAGTCAACGGGCCAGAGCAGGCCGCAATCGAAGAGAGGGTGAGCGCATGAGCGTTGCTGGGGATAAGAACAGCCTTGCTGTGCTGTTGCCTAACACGACGCCGACCGGCAACAAGAAGGGCAGTGCCTGGCCGTTAGCCGCAGTGAACCTCTTGAGGAAACCCACACTCATCGTTTCAGGGATCATTATCGGTGTGGTCCTGCTGTGGGCATTTGCGCCGGACGCCTTCTCCCCTTATGACCCGATCCGGGCTGACGTCAGCGAAATACTGTTGCCGCCGAGTGCGGCCCATCTCTTCGGGACCGATGAACTCGGCCGGGACGTATTCTCGCGAGTCGTCGAAGGAACCCCGGTGTCGCTCATCGCGCCGCTCGTCGCTGTGGCAATCGGACTCGTCTTCGGCGGATTGATCGGTTTACTCGCCGGGTTCCTAGGACCGGTTGTCGACGGATTCCTAATGCGTGTAGTGGACGTCGTCCTCGCGATCCCGATGCTGGTCTTGGCCATGACCGTAGTCACAGCCGTCGGCTTCGGCTCGATGCCGCTCGCCATCGGCGTCGGCATCGCCATGATTGGTTCGGTTGCGCGTGTGATGCGATCGGAGGTGTTGAGGATTCGTCAGCTGACCTTCGTGGACGCGGAACGCTCTATGGGTGCCCCGGTCGCTTACATCGTCTTCCGTCACGTGCTGCCTAGTTCGATAGGGTCCGTCCTGGTTCTCGCTGTGCTCGATTTCGTACAAGCAATCCTGGCAATTGCGGCACTTAGCTTCCTGGGTTTCGGCGCTCCACCTCCAACTCCGGAGTGGGGCTCCGTGGTTTCGGCGGGCGAGCCCTATCTGACAACCGGGTGGTGGATCGCCACCCTGCCTGGCCTGACAATTGCTGTTTTCGCGGTGTCCGTCAACCGAGTTGCCCGCGAGCTCCAGAAGAACCGAGGCACACGATGAACATGACTGAGACCCCAGCCGCATTGCCGCTTCTATCCATAGAGAACCTTCGGGTGTCCTACCAGGTCGGTCGGGTAAAAACGGAGGTTCTACACGGCGTTTCACTCTCCGTCGGCGTCGGAGAGACGGTTGCAATCGTGGGGGAATCCGGATCCGGGAAGAGCACAACGGCGCAGGCCGTCGTACGGCTGCTCCCGGGACGGGGGACCATAGACAGCGGGGGAATCGATCTGCAGGGCAATGACATCGGCTCACGCTCGGACAGGCAAATGCGCGCCATCCGTGGTGCTCGCATCTCCCTCATACCGCAGGACCCGATGGCTTCACTCAATCCTCTGATCAGGATCGGTCGGCAGGTAGCTGAAGCTCTCGCCGTACACGGGCACCTTGGCGAAGACCCCACCGAGCAGGTCATTCGCATGCTCGCGGAGGCGGGATTGCCCGACGCGACGCGCGTCGCGCAGCAGTTCCCTCACCAGCTCTCAGGAGGTATGAGGCAGCGAGTGCTCATTGCCATTGCCCTTGCGTGCACACCTGAGCTGGTGATTGCAGACGAACCGACCAGCGCGCTCGACGTGACCGTCCAGAAACACATTCTTGACTACATCAGCGACAGGACGGCAAGCATCGGGGCATCGATGCTCCTGATCACTCACGATCTCGGGGTCGCGGCAGACCGCGCTCAGCGTTTAGTCGTCATGAACAAGGGCGTCGTTGTCGAGGACGGCCCCACCGATCAGGTGCTCGGTTCACCGAGCGATGCGTACACACGCCGCCTGCTTGCCGCTGCTCCTGGGCTGTCAAGCGCTGTTCTCTACGCGCCGCTCACGGGGTGGCCGCAACTGGGTGAGCGACGGCCGCTGCTGAAAGTGACCGAGTTGCGGAAGACGTTCCGCACTCAGGGAGGAAAGGAATTCACTGCGGTCGACGACGTATCGTTCGACGTCTTCGCAGGAGAGACCGTCGGCATCGTTGGCGAATCAGGCTCCGGCAAATCCACCGCCGCCCGGCTGCTGCTCCGGCTCGAACAGGCGGACAACGGCAGTATCCAGTTCGACGGAACAGCGATCGAGCATACGGAGGGTCGAGCCCTCCGTGTGCTGCGCCGCGAGATGCAGATGGTCTACCAAAACCCGTTCGGCAGCCTCAGCCCACACCTGACGGTCGGGCAGGCAATCGCGGAACCGCTCCTCATCCACCGAATCGGCGATCGGGCCGAGCACAGGAAAACCGCTGTTGAGCTCATCAAGCTTGTTTCGCTGGACGAAAGCTATCTGGAGCGCAGCCCCGCAACGCTGTCCGGTGGGCAACGTCAGCGGGTCGCGATCGCGCGCGCGCTGGCGTTGTCTCCTCGCTTGGTCGTTCTCGACGAAGCAGTCTCTGCACTGGATGTCTCTGTGCAGGCGCAAATTCTAGAATTGCTCGCTCGTATCCAGCGGGAGCGCGGTGTCTCCTTCCTGTTCATTTCGCATGATCTAGCGGTCATCCGCCAGATCGCCCATCGTGTCGTCGTGATGCGAAAGGGGCGAGTCGTCGAACAGGGGGAAACGCCGGCTGTGTTCGGCAACCCCCAAGACCCATACACCCGCACGCTGCTGTCGGCCATTCCAGGCCGAGCTCTAATCGGAGACTGCAGCTGATTTCCTGCTTTCCATGCAATAGAAGGGCTAGTCATGACACTTTTCGTAATCCCCCGCCTTCGCGGTCGCCTCATCGGCACCGCGGCCGTGGCGACGCTGTCCCTGATGGCGTTGACAGCATGCACACCAGGTGGAGGCGCCGCCGATCCTGATTCCCCTCCCGCTGAGGGCGGGACGCTGCGAGTGCTTCTGGCGGCTCAGGCAACATGCATCGATCCTGCTGTGGCTTTCTCCCAGAACGAGCGCGCCATTGCGCGTCCCATTGCAGATTCCCTGGTATCAATGGACCGGGACACTGGTGAGATCAAGTCGTGGCTGGCCGAGAAATGGGAAGTCAACGAGAATTCCACGGAGTTCACTTTTCATCTACGTGGTGGAGCCACTTTCAGCGACGGAACGCCGGTCGATGCCGAAGCAGTCAAGAGCACGCTTGACTACCTCACCGAGAATCTCCTGACTTCGTCGTTCCGCGGTGCCGGGTATCTTCGGAACTATGTTAAAACCGAGGTCGTGGATGCGCAGACGGCGCGCGTGGTCCTCGGCGCCCCGGCACCGCACTTCCTCGCGGGCGCAACCACGAACACGCTAGGAATTCTTTCGGTCTCGTCCGCAAAGAAGACTCGGGATGAGCGCTGCGCTGGCGACTACATCGGGAGTGGGCCGTTTACTCTCGATCAATACACCCAAGGCCAGACCGCCAAACTCGTGAAGCGTCGGGACTACCAGTGGGGGAACGCAACGGCAGACCACGAAGGCCCTGCCCACCTGGACGCGATAAATTTCCAAATAGTCAACGTGTCCAATGCACGAAGTGGCAGCTTGCAGTCCGGTCAGGCTGACGTCGTGATCGACGTCGCGAAAGAGGATATCCCGGTGCTGGAGAAGAGCGCGACGGTGATGTTCGGCACCCAGCCCGGAATGGCGGTGTCACTGCTCGCCAACTCCGCACGTCCTGGACTGAGAGACACGGCCATGCTGGAAGCGCTACGGACAGGATTCGACCGCTCTAGCGCCGTCAAGGCCATTCTCGGCGATCATTACGCCGCAGCCTCGAGCGTCCTCACTACCAACTTGCCGCAATACAAGGACGAGAGCACGCTGCTTGAATTCAACCCAGAGCGTGCCGAGAAGGCCCTCACCGACGCCGGATGGGTCGCAGGATCCGATGGTGTTCGGGAAAAGGATGGAGTGCGTGCTGAGTTCGACCTCAACTTCACTTCAACCTATGGTGCGCCCTATTCGCAGATGCTTCAGTTGTTCCAACAGCAGATGAAGGACCTCGGCATCGTCATCAACCTGAACGACCTTCTGCAGGCCGGTCTGCTACAGACGATCAGCACACACGACTATGACTTCTATGTCACGTCGCTGACCGACGTCGATCCCGACATCGTCCGCTCGACGGCAACGCGCATCCTGGACGCCGAGACGCTCAAATCTTCAGGCGTGCTGGCGCTGTTCGACGCAACTACCCAAGAGACCGACCCGAGTGCCCGCGCCGCGCTCTTCGGCGACGTCCAGGACGCACTCATCGAGCAGGGTTTCGTCATCCCCCTATGGGAGGCCGGACAGCTAGTTGCCTCCGGGCGGAAGGTCCAGCACCTCGGTATGGACTTTCAAGGGTACTTGGATTTCTACGACACCTCGCTCGCGAAGTAAGGCTGCGCAAGCTCGAAGGCACCAAGACGGAAAATGCGCGAGTGGTCCGTGCCCGCGATCGATCCGGACACTTTCGGCCTCGAGATCACTTACAACGGCGGACCTGACCGGCTGTACGCGGTCACGTGCCACTCTTCTTCTGGAACCCAGACCGTTCGTTTCAACCCCAGCGTGCTACCGAATAGGGTTTTAAGGGTTTGGACTATCAGTGGTCTCGCGGCGCCGACGGGACGCCGCGAGGCCTGACAGGTGAAGCGCGCGTAAACGAGGCACGAAACGCGCTGCGTCCTGGTGTGCGCATTGAGTGCGTCAAGCACTCAGCGCGCCTTCACCGGCGAGGACTCCCCATGGCCAACCTCATGCTGTCGGTGATGAGCGCCGAATTGGAACGGGCACTTATTAGGTGCCCTGGCGCGGCAGCCGGTGCAGGCAGCGCTGACGTGACCCGGCGTTTGACGGTGATGGTGCGGGCGATGTTGTGTGGGCACGTCAACGTGCAGGCGGCTCATCGGGGGTGAATCCGCCCTCGACGGCAGGGCGACCGCATGGATTGATAACTGGGGTGTGAGCGGGTGCGGGCGGAAGCGGCGAGCATTTTCTCCGGAACCTTAGGCCCAGTCGGCCACGACGTGGAGGTTGATGCCGGCGATCGTGGGATCCATGCCGATCAGCCGGGCACGGACGCTCCGGTCACTGTTCTCCGGTTCGGAGGCCTTGAGCCCGGTGTCGGTTCGATGACAAGACGGGTACTGAATCCGTCTTGCTGCCGGGACTGGCTGCCTCTCATGTCGTCAGATACATCCATTCTGCGCCCGCCTCTGCTGCGACTATCACGCCAGGGCGCCGGAGCGGACCTTCAAGGGCCTGCACTCGGTTGCCTTGCCCAAAAGAAGCAGCAACTACGTCTCCTCAACGGTCAGGGCTTGCCTGAGCAACGTCGCCGACCGTTAGCGCAACCGCCAGCTCCATAGTGTCATTGGGGTGGGTGAGATCTTTATTGGTCAGAGTCTGGATGCGTCTAAGGCGCTGTTTAACCGTGTTCGGGTGTACCTGCAGAAGGCGAGCGGTGTCAGCACTTACTAGCCCGGTTGAAAAGTAGGTTCGAAGGGTTTCGACCAGCTCAGTTTTTCGCGAGGAGTCGTGGGCCCGCACCGGCCCGAGCGTGCGGTCTGCATACTGAAGCAACTGATTGGCGTCGTCGAGCTGCAGCAGTAAACCTACAAGGCCAAGCTCGGCCAGCGTGACCGACACATCGGACCGCCCCGTGAGTGCGAGCATGTCCAGGGCGCCAGCTACAGAACGGTAGGACCGAGAGTAAGCATTTAGTTCTCGACAGGGCCCAAGTGATACTGCTGTCGCGACGGCTTGGGGGCGACGTGAAGCGGCGAGTTTGCGGATTCTCTCGGCTAGATCCGCCTCCTGAATCGAATGAACAATAGAGGCAGGAACAAGAACGATAATCCGATCGTGGTGCACCGCGGATAGGGGACGTGGCCTGATCTGTTCAGTCCACGCGTTGATTCTGCGGAGGGCTTGTTGGAGGCCAGCATTCAGGTCGCTTTGCCCTACGGGCGCTAGAGAAACACCGACCATAAAGTGTTCGACGGTCAAATCGTGCCCGAGGCGTTCTGCACGGGCTACTATCTTCGTCATCGCAGAGGGCTCCCCGCTTAGAAGATCATTGAGGACTTCGCCTTGGAGTCTCCACCGCGCCTCTTCAGCTGTACGTATTCGTAGGATTTCGAGCGATGTGACCACTGCTGCATGTTCGACCGCGCGGCTATCGATCGCTGTTAGTGGTTCAGGCCCGCTTGCAATCCAGATTCGAGCAACTTCGTTTTCATCGAGCAACACTGGGTGCCTCAAGAATTCGCTGGTTTCATCCTCACGCTTGTCAGCCCTGGTTCGATCGTCGGGAAATTTAGCGGCACGATTTGAAGATCCGATCATGGTTCTCTGCATGTCTTCGATCAGGATGGCCCGTGAAATCAAGATTGAGAGGGCGGTGGCAATGCCGGGGACGCCAGCTCCCCTTAGGGCAATTTCCGTGAGCTTTTGGTGGATGTCCTCGGACTTCTGCAACAGGTCACGTTGGAGTTGAAGTTCTCGGTTCAGGAGAACAAGTTCCTCCAGCCGTGCAGCTTCGGCGGACCGCAGCCGGGCGGTGGTGAGTGCGATAGCAGCGTGGTCGGCGAGGACTGCGAGTAGCGCGATTTCTTGGCGCCCGAACTCGTGAACACTAGCGCGGTAACAGTTCAATGTGCCTATGACGGTGTCCTGGGACTCCATCAAGGGGACAGAGATCATCGAGCGGTATCCCTGCTCCTTTGCAACTCCTCCCCAGGGCGCGAATTGCGGGTTGGCCTGGATATCGGCGATAGCGACAGGTTTTCCAGTTCGAAACGCCGTACTGGAGGGGGCTTCGGCGGAAGCATCCTGCTGGAGGAGAACCGGGTGATCTGCGTTGACGTGATCGATGTATTCCACAGATAGGCCGCTCGATCCCTCAATGGTGAGCTTTCGGCCAGAGGCGTCGGGTAGAAGTACGCCGCAAAACTCGTAGCCCATCAGGGACGCGGCCGTCTCAGCAATGAGGTTGAGTACCTCTATGAGGGGCTGCCCTGTTGCAACGGTCTGAGTAATGATACGAACGCTGTCCAGCCATCGCCTGACCTCGAGCGAGCCCTCATTGCTTGCTTTGCTCATCGATTCCCTCATGGTCACACTGTACCGATAAGTGTCGGAAAAAACACTAAGAGGCAATAAGTATGTTCGGAGAGACATATTCGTGACGTGATCTGAATCGCATACTGGTAGTGATCTTCCCTGAATACATGGCAGCAGAGCTGCTGAACACCATGAAACGAGAGAAACATGACCGAGCACTTTATGTTTATCGACGGCAAGGATGTTTCCGCCGACAGCGGTGCATCTTTGACCATCTCAAATCCGGCGACAGGACGAGCGATCGCCACGGTACCTGACGGGGGTCGAGTCGACGTTGACAAGGCCGTGGCCGCTGCTAGGACCGCTTTCGAATCTGGTCCGTGGCCGCGTATGAGCCGGACGGAGCGAGCGAAAGTACTGCTCCGAGCGGCGGACGCCCTCGAAGTAGCCAGCGAGTCCTTGTTCACACTTGAGACACAAAATAACGGCCGTCCAATCACTGAGACCAGGGCGCAGCTGTCTCGGGTGCCGGAATGGTTCCGCTACAATGCGGCTTTGCTCGCTGCCCAACGGGAAGCAGTCCTTCCGAGTGACGGACCTTACCTGACCTATCAGAAGCGGACTCCCCTTGGAGTCTGTGGGATCATCACCCCCTTCAACCACCCTGCGCTGATCCTTGCCAGGAGCCTTTCTGCTGCTTTGGCAACGGGGAACACTGTTGTCATCAAGCCCTCCGAGCTCACACCGCTCACCACCCTTGCGATCGCCCGTATCATCACGGATGCTGGCGTCCCGGAAGGAGTGGTCAATGTTGTGACGGGGGGTCGGGAAGCCGGGATCGGACTAACCGAACACCCTGACGTTGCCAAAATTACGCTGACGGGCGGCACCGAGGCTGGGCGGTCCGCTGCCGTAACCACGGCGGCGCGATTCGCACGCATTACAGCTGAACTAGGTGGCAAGACCCCGGTAATAGTGTTTGGCGATTACGACCCGAAGGCTGCGGCCGAGGGAGCTGCCTTCGCCGCGTTTGTTGCGTCCGGGCAGTCGTGCGTCGCCGGCGCACGCTTCCTTGTACAGCGGGAAAGGTACGACGAGTTTGTCTCCGCATTGGTTGCGAGGGCAAATGCAATCAGAATTGGTGATCCCGCTCAGCCCGAAACTCAAATCGGGCCGATGATCAGCGACCTGCAACGCCGCAAAGTTCTTGACTATATAAAAATCGGTCAGCAGGAGGGTGCCCGGCTCGCCGCAGGAGGCGGCATTCCGGACCTGCCGGACGATCTTCGCGATGGGTTCTTCCTGCAGCCCACAGTTTTCGCTGACGCAACCAACTCGATGCGCGTCGCCCAAGAGGAAATCTTCGGCCCTGTCGCTGTCGTTGTCCCCTTCGACACAGAAGCGGAAGCCATTGAAATGGCCAACGACAACCGCTTCGGCTTAGGCGCCGCTGTCTGGACCCGCGACCTGGCCCGCGGCCATCGTGTCGCGGCATCCATTGAGTCGGGCATGGTCTGGGTCAATGATCATCACCGACTTGAACCGTCGCTGCCTTGGGGCGGCATCAAGGAATCCGGAACTGGAAAGGACGCAGGGACAGAGTCCTTTGACGACTTCACCTGGATAAAAACGATCGTGGTCCGCATCGCCGACGATGACGTCGACTGGTACGGGACCAACGCCCCCGAGCGACTCAACTGAGTCACTCGCCCCTTGACGATTGGACAATATCGTGACATCAAATAGCGGACCAGCTGCTAGTCTCGGCTGGCGGCAGCAAATCACCCGGGTGCAATGGCTAGTGCTTTTTGGCACCACCATGGGATGGGCACTCGACGGATTCGCCGGCAGCCTCTACGCACTGGTATTAGGGCCTGCCATGACAGACCTGCTGCCTCACTCCGGCATCGTCGTCAGCCCCGGTCAGATCGGAGTCTACGGTGGCCTGACCGTAGCCCTGTTCCTTGCCGGGTGGGCGACCGGCGGAATCCTTTTCGGTGTACTCGCCGACTACTTTGGTCGAGTCCGGGTACTCTCGATCGGCATCCTCACTTATGCCGTCTTCACAGCACTGGCGGCATTTGCCGACACATGGTGGCAGCTCGGCATTCTTCGATTCATTGCCGGTCTTGGATCCGGCGTTGAAGCGCCGGTCGGGGCAGCACTCGTTGCAGAAGTCTGGCGCAACAAGTACCGCGCCCGGGCCTGCGGTGTGATGATGTCTGGTTACGCAGCCGGCTTCTTCATGGCCGCATTGGCATACGCTCTGCTCAGCGATCACGGATGGCGGTTCATGCTTGTCCTGGCAGTCGTCCCCGCATTTCTCGTGTGGTTCCTGCGCCGCTATGTTCCCGAACCTGAAGAAATCAAAACGGTCATCAAGGAGCGCAAGGAGCGCAAAGGTAAAGCCACAGGCCGACCAGAAGACCAATTCGTCCTACGCCGGCTCCTGTCACCACCACATCTGCGGGCAACACTCATCTGCACCGCCCTTGCCTCCGGCTCCCTGTTGGCATTCTGGAGCGTTTCGACGTGGTACCCCCAAATCATTCGTGACATGACTCTCGCCGAATCGCTCTCCACCCAAGTGGGCAACCACCGCGTTGCAATCTCATCAATGCTGTTCAACGCCGGCGGAATCCTCGGGTATGCCTCATGGGGCTTCCTCGCTGACGCCATTGGACGGCGCAAAGCGTTCCTGGTCAGCTTCATAATTTCAGGGCTCAGCATTGCGTACCTCTTCCCGTTCGAACACACCTACACCACTTACTTGATCGTCATCCCCATCGTCGGGTTCGGACTGTTCGGAGCACTCTCCGGAAACTTCGTCTACGGCCCAGAAATGTTTTCCCCAAGTATGAGGGCGAGCGGGATTGCCTTGGCGAACAGCATCGGGCGGTATATCACCGCTGCCGGCCCGCTGGTCGCAGGCGTGATAGCTACGTCCTGGTTCGGCGGCAACCTCGGCGTGGCGACAGCGGTATTGGCCGCTACGGGAGTCATCGCCCTTATTGGCTTGTATTTCGCCCCTGAAACTCGCAACGCCGAACTCCCAACTGATGCCCCATCCCACCTCTCCACCGACCCCGTTTCAATTGAAGGAGCGTCGAAATGAACGCCTACAGCGGATCGCGAGCAGTTGTCATTGGAGGATCCATTGGCGGACTCACAGCCGCCCTGCTACTCCGAGACCTCGGATTTGAAGTCGATATCTATGAACGGACACCATCCGATTTGGACGGACGCGGCGGCGGTATTGTTCTGCAGCCGGACACTCTGCGATGGTTTCGTGAGCGCAGTACACAGCGACCAGAAGATGTCAGCACCACGACAAGCTGGGTCCAGTACATTGATTCCGACAACCGCCTAATTGATAGAGACGCCCGATCCTGGTCCCATACGTCCTGGGGGACATTTTACAGGGCACTGCTCGCAGACTTCGGGCGCGAGCACTACCACCTCGGTGAATTTGCCTGCGGATTTGATCAGGACGAGGACTCTGTGACCGTTCGCTTCGTTAGCGGCAGGCGGGAAGTGGCATCTCTCGTCGTGATCGCTGACGGTGTAACATCAGCCAACCGAGCCCGGATTGACCCCGATGTCACCCTCGACTACTCGGGCTACATCGGGTGGCGCGGAACGGTCGACGAAGCCAACCTAACCCCCGAGACAGCTGCCCTGCTCAATGATGCAGTGACCTACAACGTCGTTCCTCACTCCCAAATCACCATGTATCCCATCCCCAGCGAGCGAGGCGTCGCCAAGGGCCAACGTCTCATGAACTACGTCTGGTACCGGAACGTAACCGCCGGGCCTGACCTCGACGAAATGCTCACCAGCAAACAGGGATTCCTGGGAAAGGTGTCAGTGCACCCCAACCAGGTGCAAGATCGATACGTAGACGAGATGCGCGATTCCGCCACACGCATCCTCGCCCCAGCAGCCGCAGAAGTGGTCACCGCTACCGAGGCGCCCTTCATACAGGTCGTGTGGGATTCCCGTGCATCGAGGATGGTCAACGGCCGGGTTGCACTTATTGGAGACGCAGCCTGTGGCGTAAGACCTCATGCTGCTGCCGGCACAGCCAAAGCTGCCGCCGACGCGTGGGCGCTGAGCGATGCCCTTGCCGCCGCAGCCGGCAACGTAGCCGAGGCCCTGGAGAAGTGGGAACCCGGCCAGCTTGAGCTGAGCAGCAACCTGCTCACGCGCGTAAAAGCCATGGGCGATCGATCCCAGTTCACCAACACCTGGACTCCAGGAGACAAGGATCTCCGATTCGGTCTTTACGGACCGGGCCACTAGCTCACAACCACCATCGAAAGGCTCACTCATGACTACTGATAGCTTCCTCAGTGATCTCCCCCTTGCCGGAACCCTCGTTGGAAAGAACTTCGAAGGATGGTCCGAAGAACTCCGCAGAGAATTCGACGCCCACGCCCATGACGGTGAGGTGGGGTCGAAGCTCCTCAGCGAGAACGACCGTGTACGCGTCTGGGAAATCCGACTTTCACCTGGTGAACGCTGGCATGCGCACCGTCATGTCTTGGACTACTTCTGGACCGCAGTCACTGCGGGTTCCAGCCGCCAGCACACACACGACGGCACTACCCGTGACGTGTCATATTCGGCTGGCGAAACCCGGCACTTCCGCTTCGTGGCAGGGCAGTACCTTCTTCACGACATCGAGAACATCGGTGATTCAGACCTAATCTTCACCACGGTCGAACACCTCGACTCCGAAAACGTACCGCTGGCGTTGGTGACCCGATGACCGCGGACCTGGTAGACGTCCACGCACATTGGCTCCCCACCGACCTGTTCGGGCTCCCCCCGGGCTCTCCGTTTGGAGCGATGCGGGATCAGGACGGCGAGCTGTTCTTGGGCGACCTGCCATTGTCAATCCGGGCCGAGGCAATGAGCGACACAGGCGCCATCATCGCCGACATGAACGCCAACGGCATCGCACTTCGGGCACTGTCACCACCGCCCTTCGCATTCGCCGTGGACTCTGCGGCTGAGGACTACATCAACACGTATAACGATGCCTTGGCAAAGGTTGTCTCCCAGTCCTTCGGCCGCCTCTCCGGCCTGGGGCTAGTCAGGCTTGATGATTCTGCTGCCGCTGATCACCAGATAGCTGACATTGCAGCAGCCGGCACTCTCGCCGGGATTGCGATTCCCCCCGTCTTACGCGGCGCGTCACTGGATACCGGAGTGCTTCGGGCAGTGCTGCAGTCCGCTGCAAAGCACCGTTTGGCGGTATTAGTGCATCCGATGCAGCTACCTCGACCCGAATGGTCATCCCACTACCTATCGAACCTCATCGGCAATCCGGTGGAGTCCGCGACAGCTGTAGCATCCAGTATCTTGGGCGGCGTCCTGGAAGAACTGCCAGATCTTCGGATATGTTTCGTCCACGGCGGCGGATGCGCGCCTGCCCTGTTGGGGCGATGGGAACACGCCTGGCAGGCAAGACCGGATGTCCGGGCCAACAGTTCACGAAACCCGCGGGAAGTATTCAAGGCAGCCTACTTCGACACGGTCACCCACGACGTCCAAACTTTGGATTTGCTGCGTTCCCACGCCGATGAAAGACGCATCCTATGCGGAACGGACTACCCGTTCGATATGGCCCAACCTGACGTGGCATCGTTTGTGGACCGCTGCGGATTGGACAGGGCTTCGTTGCTGCGCAATGGGGAAACCTTTCTCGGTGCGAAGATACCTGCGTCGGTGACACTGTGAAAAGTTTGTTCGATCCCATCACTTTGCGTGGACTGACGATCAATAACCGCGTCTGGATGTCCCCAATGATGCAGTTCTCGTCCACCCCCACCGGGCCCGATACCGGCATCGCGACAGACTGGCACTTTCAACACCTTGCCGCACGTGCAATAGGCGGGGTTGGCCTAGCGATGGTGGAGGCCACCGCAATCGAACCGGAAGGCCGCAGCAGTGAGTACGACCTGGGACTGTGGAACGACCACCAGGCCCGGTCCCATGGGAAAATCATCGATTTCCTTCATGAGCACGGAACTGCTGTTGGCATTCAACTGGTGCACGCAGGACGAAAAGCCTCGACAGGCCGCCCGTGGAATGCCGGAAATCATATCGAAAGGCAGTGGGACCGTGTCGGACCAAGCTCAGAGTCTTTCGGTAGCCTTCCGGCGCCAAGAGAGCTGACAACGGCCGAAATTTCCTCTCTCGTCGAGTCCTTCGGAGCAGGTGCTCGCCGCGCACACAACGCAGGGTTCGATGTCCTGGAACTACACGGCGCTCATGGTTATCTCATACATCAGTTCCTGTCACCTTTCTCAAACGTCCGCACCGATCGATATGGGGGTTCCCTGACCAACCGTATGCGGTTCGCCATCGAGGTCGTCGATGCCGTACGGCGCGAGTGGCCTGGCGACAAACCACTGTTTTTTCGCGTCTCGGCCACAGACTGGCTTGCCGGCGACACAGATGACCCACGACGCGGCTGGACTAGGGAAGAGACCGTCATGCTGGCAAGGATTCTTGGCGAACACGGGGTTGATCTATTGGATGTCTCGACCGGCGGCATAGCGCCGGACGCAAAGATCCCGGTGAAGCCGAACTATCAGGTGCAGTTCGCCGAAGAGGTTCGGCGGGAAGCAGCCATACCCACAGCTGCAGTCGGACTGATTACTGAACCGGGCCAGGCATCAGAAATCGTGTCTTCTGGCAGTGCTGATGCAGTATTCCTCGCACGGGAGCTGCTTCACAACCCAAACTGGGCGCAGCGGGCGGCGGCTGATCTCGGAGAACCAATTCGCTTTCCGCAGCAATACGCCCGCGGCTTCCAAAGACTCGTCAGGGCAAGTGCAGGTGCTTCATAGGTAAGCAATGAATGACTCACCGGGCTTTTACTCGTACAAAAGCTCGAACCCGTCGAAGGTTCATGTTGTCCGCAGCTGACTCGAAGGGCAGCAGTGCCGCCGGGCAGCACTGCACCGAGAACATCGAATTCGAGGGTGGCTTCGTCCACCGCGCATAAGCCGCAGGAAGAATATAGGCGCTAATGATGGAGAAAGTGTGATGACCATATTCCAAGCTTCAGAATTAGTTCTTTGCGTCGACGGCAACGATGCAGCCACCCTCGAATCCGACATAGCCAAGGCAGTGGAAATCGCCGGACTGGAGGCTCAACTGTCCGGCAATGCTGGAGTAGTGATCACCCAGCACGATTATTGGTCATTCACGATAGCAGTGACCTCCGCGGTTCCCTTTGGCCAAAGGATTGAAAGGCGCGAATGGCTTGCTGCTTGCTGAGCCAACGCACACTCCCCTCGCTGAAAAATCGATGTCACCCCAGAACCTGGAGCTGGAGGGCTGAAGAAAGTTTTTTGTGCTCGACCGAAGTTTCACGACTACTACCAAGCATTATGGCTTGCGGGCCACGAGGAAGTCGGTCTTGATAGCGGTCATCTGAAGGCTCGAAGCGAAGCATCCAGTCGCTCTAACAACATTAATCAAACGAAAGCCATTAACTATGAGCCAGACCATGGCTAACCGCACACCCATTGCTCTGCATAACCAGGCGGTAACTTCAAAATCAGCTGGACATGTCATTGTCGATACGTTGGTAGCCCATGGGACAAAGCGCGCGTACGTTGTCCCGGGCGAGAGTTTTCTCGATGTCCTTGACGGTCTTCATGACTCGCCGATTGAGACCATCGTCTGTCGCCACGAGGGTGGTTCCACCTATATGGCCGAGGCCGACGGCAAGATGAACCAAATTCCTGGCATTGCGATGGTCACTCGGGGTCCGGGTGCTGCCAATGCGCACGTCGGGCTGCATACGGCATGGCAGGACTCTACCCCCATGGTGCTGTTTGTGGGGCTGATCCCCTTCGCCCACCGGGACCGCGAGGCCTTCCAGGAATTCGACATCAAAGCCTGGTTCGACACCGGCGCCAAGCGGGTAATGGTTCTAGATCATGCAGAGCGGGCCTCCGAAATCGTCGCCGAAGCACTGTTCGCGGCCATGAACGGCCGGCCCGGCCCCGTCGTCGTCGGCCTGCCTGAGGACGTCATCCGTCAGCAGATCCCCGCCGAGCTCCATCCCCCCATCCCGGTAGCCACCGGCGGAATGACCATAGTTGACTCGGCTGCACTGGCAGAGGCGTTGGCCGCATCCAGCAAGCCCCTGTTCGTCACCGGTGGTAACGACTGGACCCAGGGCGGCGCAGACCAGCTCACTTCCTGGTTGGAAAAACACCACATTCCAGCGGCAGCAGAATGGCGCACCGAAGGGACAGTCCCCTTCAGTTCCCCCTCCTACGTCGGGCCTATAGGCTACGGCCGGCCCCGCCCCACGTATGACCTGCTTGAGGAAACTGACCTGCTTATTTTTGTGGGCACTGTCCCGGGCGACGTTATTACCGACGGCTTTCTTTGCCGACAGGACTGGAAGAAGAAGAACTTCCTCGTCACCATCGACCCGTCCCTCCGGGGCCGCTCCGGCCCGGTCTCCTACCAGATCGTCGCTAAACCGGACGTATTCGTCAGGGACCTGGCGAAGATCGAACTGCCGGTCAAGGAGGAATGGAAGGCTTGGACGACGAGGATGCGCGCCGAGCAGGAATCCTTCTCAGCCCTCCCGCCAGCGGCCCCGTCCTCCGGTCCGGCCCGGATGGACACTTTGATGGCCAACCTAGTGCCTACGCTGCCCGCCAACGCGATGGTCACTCTTGGGGCGGGTGAGCACACCAACTGGGCACACCGCTACTTCCCCACCCAGCGCTACGCTTCCATGATCAGCGCCCGCAACGGCTCCATGGGCTACTCCGTTCCCTCCGCCATCGCAGCTTCCCTTGAATACCCCGGCAGGCGCATAGTGACCATCGCAGGAGACGGCGAATTCCTCATGAACGGCCAGGAGCTCGCCACTGCAGCACAGTATGGCGCCACTCCTCTGGTGATCGTGATGGACAACCAGGAGTACGGCACCATCCGCACCCACCAGGAACGCCACTACCCCGGAAAGGTCTCCGGCACCCAGCTGAAAAACCCCGATTTCGCGCTCATGGCCCAGGCCTTCGGCGGCTACGGCATCAGAGTAGAACGCGATGCCGACATCCCTGCCGCAATCGAAGCGGCGCTGAGAGCCATCGACGAAGATCACGTGTTCGCGCTCATTCATTTGGTGGTGGAGCAAAGAGTCAAAGCCTACTAAGGCCGCCTGCAGCGCTTCTGCCGCTTGAAACTACCCTCGAACGGCTGCGCACTGCAACCTTCTTGAGAACGGAAAAACATGTCTGTCCCCGTACTTACTGAACTCGATCTGCTGGAAACTGTGCCCACTGGCCTGCTCATTGGCGGCCAGTGGCGTGATGCATCTGACGGCGGCACGTTCGAGGTCCATGACCCTTCCACCGGGGAGGTGCTCGCCACCCTAGCCTCGGCTACCAGTCAGGACGCGGTTGCAGCTTTGGACGCCGCGGACAAGGTCCAGGCGTCCTGGGCGCGCACCGCCCCGCGGGCTCGTGCCGAGATCCTCCGCCGGGCCTTCGACCTGGTCACCGAACGGGCCGAGGACTTCGCCTTGCTGATGACCTTGGAAATGGGCAAGCCTCTGGCCGAGAGCCGCGGCGAAGTGGCCTATGGCGCGGAGTTCCTGCGCTGGTTCTCGGAAGAGACCGTCCGGGACTATGGCCGCTACCTCACCACCCCCGAGGGCAAAAACAAGATCCTGGTCCAGCACAAACCCGTCGGCCCGTGCCTGCTGATCACGCCGTGGAACTTCCCGCTCGCCATGGCCACCCGCAAGGTCGCCCCCGCGATCGCCGCCGGCTGCACCATGGTCCTCAAACCCGCCAAGCTCACCCCGCTCACCGCCCAGTACTTCGCCCAGACCATGCTCGACGCCGGCCTGCCCGCCGGAGTTCTGAACCTCGTCTCCTCCGCTTCCGCGTCCGGGATCTCCGGGCCCCTGCTGAAGGACTCCCGGCTGCGGAAGGTGTCCTTCACCGGCTCCACCCCGGTGGGCAAACGACTCATGGCCGACGCCGCGCAAAACGTCCTTCGCACCTCGATGGAACTCGGCGGGAACGCCCCGTTCATCGTCTTCGAGGACGCCGACCTGGACAAGGCCGTCGAAGGTGCCATGGCCGCGAAGATGCGGAACATGGGCGAGGCCTGCACCGCCGCCAACCGGTTCCTCGTCCAGGAGTCCGTCGCGCAGGAGTTCACCGCCAAGTTCGCCGCCGCCATGGGTGCCCTGGCCACCGGCCGCGGCACCGACCCCGCCACCCAGGTCGGACCCCTGATCGACGCCGGCGCCCGCGACGACGTCCACGCCCTCGTCACCGCCGCCGTCGACGCCGGAGCCACCGCCCTCACCGGCGGCACACTCCCGGACGGTGCGGGCTACTTCTACCCGCCCACCGTCCTCGCCAACGTCCCCAACAACGCCGCAATCCTCGGCCAGGAAATCTTCGGACCCGTGGCCCCCGTCACCACCTTCACCACCGAAGAAGACGCCATCCGCCTCGCCAACAACAGCGAATACGGCCTCGCCTCCTACCTCTACAGCCGCGACTTCAACCGGCTGCTCCGCGTGGCCGAACAGATCGAATTCGGCATGGTCGGCTTCAACGCCGGCGTCATCTCCAACGCGGCCGCCCCGTTCGGCGGGGTAAAGCAATCCGGACTCGGCCGCGAAGGCGGCACCGAAGGCATCGCCGAATACACCACCACCCAATACATCGGCATCGCCGACCCCTACACCGGGTAACGGGCTCTTCCTACCCAGGCGTCAGACCACCAGGGCCTCACATCCTCGCAAGTGGGAGGCCCTGGTTCGAGCGGCCACCCGCGACATCAGGCGGAGAAGCCGTGTGTTCTGGGCGCTAGACGCCCCGACCAATGGAAGACGGCCGCCAGCCGGTCCGCGGCTGCGACGCGGAGGCATGTAAGTGCCCGCGGCCGGTTGTTCGGGATTCTCGCCCAGCGGGGGAAACCGTGAAAAACTCTAAGTGTGAAAATGGGACCTGATCGTATGGCCCAGCATCTTCAAGGATGGTTGCAGGCGCTTGCCCAAATCGGTGCGGCAGTCAACCAGGGCGTTTCGCTGGGCGAGTTGTTGGACCTGATCGCCAAGACCGCCTGCAAATTGATGTCCTACGACTTCTGCGCCGTCACTATCCCGGACGCGACGTCGCAAGTCCTGGTGATCGAAGGCTCCTACGGCCTGTCGGCCGACTACGTCCGAGAAGTGAACGCAACGCACCCGATCCGTCTTCACGGTGTGCACACCCCCACGCCGTCGGGACAAGCGTTCGCCATGGGCATTCCCGTGCAGATCGAAGAATTCGGAAGCAATCCGGCGATGCTCGAGTGGAGAGCTGCGGCAAGAGACCAAGGATTCAGCTCCATGATCTCAGTGCCGTTAAACTCCGCAGATGAAACACTCGGGACCATCAACTGCTACACCCGGTCCCCCCATCACTTCACCAAGCCAGAAGAATCGCGCCTTTTGATGTTGGCAGACCAAGCGTCTGTAGCCATCACCACGAGTCGTCTGCGCTCCGAAGAGACGAAGAGGATCATGGTCCTCAACGGGCTGAATGAGTCGCTCGAGGAGCGGTATGAACTGCAAAGGCAAGCCGAAGCGATTCATGAGCGGTTAATGGCCCTGACGCTCGAAGGCGGCGGAGTCAGAGGCCTTGGCGAAGCCCTTGCCGAGATCCTCGATCGTCCTGTCGCCGTGTGCGAGACCAACGGGACGTTCCTCTTCCAAACCGAACGTGATGGCGTTTCGCTCCCAACCGCCCTCCTCGCGGACGCCGCCGGCCTCCCGCTCCCTGAGGTCATGTCCGCAGGGAATGCAGGATTGCTGGCCGATGTCTATCTGCCGGATCCAACAGGGGAACTGAGTGTTGTTCGGGTGCCGGTGCTGATCAATGAGAAGGTTATCGCGTGGATATGGACAAGCGGGAAGGTCTCCGAGCTACGACCGCTGGATCGCCAGACGATGGAACGGGCCGGAGCGCCCCTGGCCCTGGAGCTCCTCCGGACACGGATGGAGACCGAGGCGCAGTGGCGGAACACTGGCGAGATTCTCTCCGAACTCCTCTCAGGCAAAGGCCACCCCACAGCACTCTTGGCCCAAGCCGGACGCCTCGGCCACGATCTGGCAGTTCCCCACGCAGTCGTCGCAGCCCGAGTTGAACCCCATAACCTGGGCGCTATACCCTACGGGCTTGTCCCCACGTTCGCACGGATGACGCGAGAAGTCTCACCAAAACCGCTGCTCGGATTTCATGAGGGGCACGCCGTTGCTCTCTGGCCGCTGGGGCCAACGACGCCGATCAACGAAGTGCGGTACATCGGCGACGAAGTCAGGCGAATCGCTTCAGAACGAACCCAAATCACGGACGGCGCGCACGCTGCCATCACGGGACCGGTCACAAGCATCGCTGACTATCCTGCGGCGTTTGCAACGGCCCGCGGAGCCATAGAGCTGGCAGCCCTTCGCAAGGCTCCCCCCGGGACTCGCATGCTGAGCGATCTAGGATTGGTTGGGCTTTTGCTTCAGCTCCCGAATGTATCCGCTCTGAGCCACTATGCCGACGACGTGCTTGGCCCGTTACGTGCCAACGACGCAACCCAAGATTCGCTACTTCTGTCGACATTGTCAGCTCTCATTCATAATAATCTCAATGCGCGTAAGACGGCGGAGCAGCTGCATACCCCGGAAGACATCGTCGTCGACGCCCGTCGGCGGATCGAGGATCTGCTCGCACTTAACCTCTCACGCGTTTCCGACCTCACGCGCATCTCAATGGCCCTCGAAGTCGAAGATGTCGTCAAAGCCAGGCAGCGGCAAAGCACCAACCACGGCCCACGGGGAAATAGCCAAGTATTCGCGGCGGATACCTAGATCCGGAAGAATGCCAGTCGAACCAAAGCATCCGCATGCCTTCAACACGCTGGTCGTCTCGATGGGAGGGACCTCGGATCGGCCGTCGCCCGACTCCTATTTTTCTGGGGATGCGTTGAACGAGTGAAGCAATGAAGTAAAAGCCCGGAGGTTATCAATTGACCAGTCTCTAGTTCGTTCGAAGAATGTGGCCCCTCGGAGGTCGAGCGCGTCGACGACACGCGACTCGCCTGCCGAAGTGAGCGAGACTTTGACCGCGCGACGATCGGAGGGATCTGGAGTGCTTTCAATGAGTCCGAGGGTTTTCATGCGGCCGATAAGGTTGCTCGTGGAACTGCGATCCATCGCCACCGCTTCGGCTAGCGTGCTGGGATTTGCCGGACCATAGGCATAGAGCCACCGCGCGAGGTGAAAGGCGGCCGGCTGTAGATCCGGATGAAATGTGGCGGCCGTACGCTCAGTGAGTGCGCGGGAGGCGCTGAGGAGAGCATTAAGCTCGACACCGAGGGCAAGCGCGGCGTCCCTGCGCCCAGACTGATCTGAGGATGGCTCCGCACTCGACGGCAATATAGTGGACATTTCTCCATCATTTCCGTATGTTGGGTAAATGCCCATCATATCGCGGGGCGCGTTCGCCCTGAGGGACACCGATGTCCGGCCCCACACAAACGATTCCGATTGCCGCAATGAGTGTGCGTGCGGCTGGGTGGATTGACCATTCAGGTCACGGACCATCTCTAGGGGTCACACCAGCACTGCATTCGTAAGCGGATTGAGCACTAGGATCCTCATCCCGCCAGTATTTGCAGCGGCGGCGCAGTCGCGCTCCTGGTCCCTCCAGAGCCGCCGGCCACATGCTTCGAAGCAGATCACCCTTCACCTCCGACTGACACCCGGACTCCAGCCACCCTTCATCTGAAACGGAAGTCGCCACGTCATGGATACCATCAAACGCACCCAAACTATTGTGATTACCGGTGCGACAAGCGGCCTCGGCCGCCTCGCCGCCATTGAACTAGCAAAGCGGGGCGCGAACCTCGTCCTGACCGCCCGGAACCTCGAACGAGCTGAAGCCGCGCGCGCCGAGATCACGACCGTAGCACCCGGCGCCCAGGTTGACATCTTCCTCGTCGACCTGACCCGCACCTCAGATGTCCGTAGGGTCGGGAAAGAGATCGCTTCTCAGTATGGCCACATAGACGTCCTCATTAACAATGCGGGTGTCCACGCCTTCGAGCAACGCATCACACGCGACGGGTACCCTGAAATGGTCATGGTGAATTACTTCGCTGCCTGGTTGCTCACCCGCGAGCTCCTGCCGTCCCTTGCCAGCACTCCCGGTGCGCGGATTGTGACCGTCGGCTCAGAGGCATCGCGTCGGCATGGTGTGCTTAGGCTGCCCGAAGACCTCACCGACACGGAACCATTCACCGCTCGTGGCTCCTCCTCGCTCTACGGGAAGAGCAAGCTGTTTGCCATCATGTTCACTCTCGAACTCGCACGACGTATCGATGGCACCGGCGTCACCGCAAACTGCCTCGACCCCGGGTTCAACGTCACCGGACTCGGCCGCGAACTCAGTTTTGCCGCCCCTCTCGGGAAGATTCTGACCCGCCTGCACATTGGCGACCCTGCCCATGGTGCCGGCCTCATCGTGAAACTCGCCACCGACCCCGACTTCACAGGCCGAAGCGGCGGGTACTACACGGTGAAGGGCACTAAGCGCCTCGTTCCTATCAGCCCCGGAGACGACGTCGACTTGCAAGCGCAACTGTGGACAGACACCGAGCGACTGCTTGACGAGGAACATCTGAACGGTCCTTGAATCGAGCGTAGGTCGGTAGTGCCGATGGCAGTGCAACGTCGGCGTGTGACAGGAAGCGCCCGGGGTTGGGGCTGATTTGTGCAGCTCACGTGCGACGTCGCCGAGCGGACCGGGGTGAAATTGGACGCGTTGGACCATGCACCGAAAGCGGCCGATGTTTCCCGGACCGACTGTTCCCAGACGGCCTGGCCATCCTGCGAACGGTAGGCCAGGTTCTACCGCGGGCCCCGACGTCGCGGGCGTACGTCTTCCGACGCCCCGCCGACGGCCGCCTCCTCTGCCGGCCAGCCCTTAGTACGACTTCTGTCCGATTACGCTCCCCGACCACGTGGCCCGAGCGCTGCTGATCGAGGGATCCCCCACGGCCTGTCCGCAGACTATATCCAAAGCGTGAACGCAACCCGCCCCATACGAATTTCGGAAGATGCCATGGCTGCCCCTCGAACCGGGCATCGAGCAGACCTGTGCCGTGAGCCGGCAGCGCGTCAAAAGATGCCCGATGGTCCCAAAACGCAATTTAACGGCCATCAATACCAGTGTATCCAAAGACATAGTTACGATATTTGTATGTCTTCAGGCACATGGCATGATCCTATTCCAAACCCCATACTTGAAGACACACACACCGTTATGCCAACATCCGGGACCGCTCGCAGGGTCCCAGGTGTTGCTTTTGGAGGTCATCTCATGAACAAGTCGTATGAGGGCGCACGCGCCCTGGTTATCGGCGGCTCTATCGGAGGCCTGACTGCCGGCCTGCTCCTGCAGGATCTCGGATTCGCGGTCACCATCTTTGAACGCAGCTCCTCTGAGCTGGACGGGCGGGGAGGAGGTATCGTCCTGCAGCCCGAGATGCTGCGCTGGTTCAAGGAGCGCAGCCACCTCACACCAGCAGACGTCAGCACGGCGACCGAATGGCTACGGTACCTAGGCCCGGGGAACGAGATCCTGCACGAGGAACCGGCCGACTGGAGCTACAGCTCCTGGAGCACCCTATACAGTGCACTTCTCTACGACTTCTCGCGGGCTAACTACGTGTTGGGCGAATCCGCTTTGGACTTCGTCCAAGACTCGGAGGCAGTGGAGGTACGTTTCGCAAGCGGCCGAACCGAGCGTGCCGAGCTCGTGGTCTTCGCGGATGGGATTTCCTCTGTTGGACGAAAGCGTCTCAATGGAGACGTGCCCGCGACCTACGCGGGCTACATCGGATGGCGCGGCACCGTACCGGAAAGCCAGGTCTCGGGAGAGACGTTCGGACTTCTGGGAAACGCACTGACATACTCCTTCGCTCCGAACACCCACATCTGCATGTACCCGATCCCCGGGCCGCGGCAGAGCTTTAGCGCTGGCGGCCGACTTCTAAATTACGTCTGGTACCGCAACGTGCAGGAGGGACCGGAGGTGGACGAGATGTTCATCAACAAACTCGGAGCACGCAGCGGAGTCTCTGTACCGCCGGGGCTCGTGCAAGACCGCTATGTGCAGGAAATGCAGGATGCGGCAGACGTCCTTGCGCCCGCCGCGACGGAACTCATCCGCCGAACGGCGCAACCTTACATCCAGCGGATCGTGGACGTCCGGTCCTGGAGCATGGTTGACGGTCGGGTGGCAGTCCTGGGTGACGCCGCCTTCGCCGCGAGGCCCCACGCGGCCGCAGGAACAGCAAAAGCGGCTGCCGACGGATGGGCGCTGGCAGAAGCGCTCGGCCAGTCGGCCGGTGACGTCCAGGCTGCCCTAATTGCCTGGGAACCCGCCCAGCTTAAAACCGGGCATGCGCTGGTCGACCGTGTCGGACGTATGGGCGACGGCGCTCAACATCTGAACAAGTGGACCCCTGGCGACCCCGCGATGCGCTTCGGCCTTCATGGACCCCGCAGGGGAGGTGTCCACACGGCACCCCTCATCCAGAAGCAAACACTAGGGCGGCGGATTTAACCGAAAGGATCCGAGCGACTTCAGAGAACTCAAAAACCACGCGAACCGTAGCCGGAACCAAGGGAGCCCTGGGGACTTCTTCAAATCGGCCAGAGCATCAGCCACTCAGCCGCTACCGTCTACACGCCTGGCGACGGGACGTGCAGTTGAAAACAACCCATAGGAAGATTCGATGCTACAACCACCTCCCGTTCCGGAAGCACGAACGGTCATTCAGCAGCCCGTAATCCCCCAGGACGCCTTCCTTAGGGCCAGGGAATCAGATGAATTCCGTGAGCTCCGAAGAACGTTCCGCCGTTTCGCTTTCCCCATGACCGCCTTCTTCCTCGCCTGGTATTTCGGGTTCGTTCTCTTGTCGGTATATGCCACGGGCTTCATGTCCACCCCCTTCTTCGGCAATTACTTCAACATCGGACACTTTCTCGGACTACTCCAGTTCGTGACTACATTCATAATCACCGGGCTCTATATCCGCCACGCCAACAAAAGGCTTGATCCGATCGCGCACCGTATTCGCGCCAGCTTGGAAGGGGAAGCGCATTGAGCCCGAACGAAACCCTCGGAAACCCGGCACTCAACATCGCAATCTTTGTGGCCTTTATTCTGGTGACACTCACGGTTGTCGTGCGAGTCACCGCCAAACAATCGAATACCGCTGGTTCGTTTTACACCGGGGGTGCGGCCTTCTCAGGCAGGCAAAATGGCCTGGCCATCGCCGGAGACTACCTTTCCGCCGCCTCAATCCTGGGAATTGTCGGAGCCATCGCCTTCAACGGATACGACGGCATGCTTTATATGATTGGATTTCTCGTCGCGTGGCTGGTTGCCCTCCTTCTCGTAGCCGAGCCGCTACGCAACACGGGCAAGTTCACCATGGCCGATGTGTTGAGCTTCCGCATGAAACAAAAGCCCGTTCGCCTAGCGGCCGCGATCTCTACACTCGTCATATCGATCCTGTACCTGCTATCCCAGATGGCCGGAGCTGGCGGACTGGTGTCGCTGCTTCTTGGCGTCTCGTCAGAACTGGCACAGAACGCCGTCATCGTCGTCGTGGGCGTCCTGATGATTCTTTACGTCCTCATCGGCGGAATGAAGGGGACAACCTGGGTGCAGATGATCAAGGCCGTGATGCTCATCGCGGCCACCCTGGTCATGGCTGTGTGGGTTCTTGCCTTGTTCGGCTTCAACCTTGACGCCGTCATGGGTGCCGCGGCGGAAGCAAACAACCGGCCTCAAATGCTCGCCCCCGGGGACAAGTACAAAGATCCGATCGGCTTTATCTCCTTGTCCATCGCATTAGTGTTCGGAACCGCTGGCCTACCGCACGTGCTGATGCGTTTTTACACCGTCCCCACTGCCGTCGCGGCGCGCAAGTCTGTAACCTGGGCCATCGGCCTTATCGGGGCCTTCTACATGTGCATGTTGATCCTCGGATACGGTGCCGCCGCCCTGGTACCCGGTGGGCAGGGAGCCATCAAGCTCATGCCCGGCGGCTCGAACGCCGCAGCCCCGGCCCTTTCGTACTATCTGCCAGGTGGTGGGGTGGGGGGGACGGTGTTCCTCGCCGTGGTGGCCGGCGTCGCCTTCGCCACAACGCTTGCAGTGGTTGCCGGCCTGACCATCACCGCCGCTGCCTCCTTCGCCCACGATATCTACAACTCCGTCATCAAAGACGGCAAAGCGGACCCCGCCAAAGAGATCAGAATCGCCAGAATAACGGTACTGGTCCTCGGCGCTCTGTCGATTGTCGGTGGAATTTTCGCAAAAGGCATGAGCCTGGCGTTCCTCGTTGCGTTGGCGTTCGCCGTCGCGGCCTCCGCGAATCTCCCGTCAATTCTCTTTTCGCTCTATTGGAGGCGGTTCAACACACAGGGCTCCCTCTGGTCAATCTCGACGGGCCTGGTCAGTTCTATCGGGCTCATCGTATTTTCCCCCACCATTTCAACTCCCGTCGGCTCAGCAGGGCCCCTGGCCAGCGCCATGTTTCCGGAGGCTTCCTTCGCTTGGTTCCCCTACGACAATCCCGCTATCGTGTCCGTTCCGTTGGCCTTTCTGGCGGGTTGGCTAGGCACCGTGCTGTCAAAGGAGGTGCCGGACGTAGCAAAAACTGCAGAGATGGAAGTGCGGTCCATGACCGGTGCGGGAGCAGAGCGTGCCATCTCGCACTGATCTTTCTATACACCCGATTTTTGGCGCCGCCGCTCGAGAAGCAGTCCCCACACGGAGCGGAGCGGCGGCAGCCGCAAGTCCAAAGCATCCGAAAGCGCCGCGAACAGAGGACGGACCGGCAGTAGCCATATGCAGTAACCATGTGAAAAGAAGCGAGTAAACAGTGACCAATCCAGCCAGCGAAACGCTGCCATCCCGTTCGCGAGCCGCGCAATTCCGGTGCCGCCGATGCGAGGGTCCACTCACAGACGGGCGCCAGTGGGCGACGAGACGCCCGACGGATGGGCCGCTGTGAACCAGGCAGCATTCCGAGCGGTTGTCGTGGGCGGTTCTGTAGGCGGAATGGCTGCTGCAGTACGACTGCGTCGTATCGGCGCAGATGTAGCGGTATACGAGCGCTCGGCTGCCGTCATGGAATCGCGGGGCGCAGGCGTGGTTATGCAGCCAGATATCGAGTTGCTTCTTGAAGAAGAAGGAGTAGACCCTTTGTCGGTCTCTGTACGACTCGAAGAGCGGCACCAGCTGACACGATCCGGTGATCGGTCGGTTCACGTCATGGCTCAACAAATGACAGCGTGGGACACAATGTATGGCGTGCTGCGCCGGCTCATCGGTGGCTCCTGTTATAGACGGAACAGTGCCCTCACTGCTGCTAATGTCCGGGACGACGGAGTCAACCTCGAGTTCGCGGACGGCTACAGCACATCCGGGGATATTCTGATTGCTGCCGACGGGGTTAATTCAACTTCCAGGACGCTCTTGGGCGGGGTGGATAAACCAACGTACTCAGGCTACGTGGCGTGGAGAGGGCTCGAGCGCGAGGCAGAGCTGCCCGAGGCCATGGTGAATGAACTCGCCAACCGGTTCACCTCCTATTCTGCCCCGGGCATGCAATTCCTCTGCTATTTAGTTCCTGGGGCTGATGGTGATCTTCGTCCAGGCCACCGGCGTGTGAACTGGGTATGGTATGTCAACACGGCGTTGAACGACCTTGCGCCAATTTTGACGGGCAGGTCGGGGAGGAAGTACAAGGCATTCTTACCTCCTGGTGCTGCGACAGCTGATGTACTCGGCACTCTCCATGCCCTGGCAGAAACAGCTCTGCCAGCACTGCTCAGTAAACTAGTCCTCTCGTCCACAACGTTCCTGCAACCGGTGCAGGATTTGAAGCCGATGCGTATGCGGCATGGCAGGGCTTGCCTCATCGGTGATGCAGCCGGAACTGTCCGCCCACATACCGCATCAGGAACCTCGAAGGCTTTCGCCGACGCCACTATTCTGGCCCTGGCACTGGGCGGATGGGACTCCCGCCAGCCCCTGCCAACCGAGAGGCTGCAACGGTGGGAACTCACCAGACTCAGTGCCCTAGCGAACATCGCCGAGCACGGCCAACGCCTAGCCGCTAGTTCCGCACTTGGAACGGGCTTCAGCGCCGTTCCATGGAAGGCAGAGGCATGACAGCACTCCTCATGCAGTCGCGCCTCATCGGTGCAGAGTCGGACCAAGTCGGAAGGGACTGGGTGACCTCCTCCAGCGGGTTGCTGAGAAATTCACAAAAGAGGTCACCATAGGAGATCCCATGCAGTCGCTACGCGGCGGGCCGAATGGGTAAGCCCTGCGCTTGAGAGCCTGTCACAGAGTGGAGTACGTCCAACCGGCAGACTTCAAATAGATCATCGTTAACACCCCCGAGAGGATCAGATGCAAAAGCAGGACAAGACCCAAGTGGCGCATGCGCCAGCACCGCCCATGGAGTTCTACCTTCCTCTCGGAGGTGGCACGGATCCGGATTTCTATCTGCCGGCCGACCGGGTCCCCCTTCCCGGCCGTTTTTCGCGCTGGATCCATGGCTTGCCCGGATTTGGTCGCCAACGGGCGTAAGGCTTGGCCGTTACCTCTGTGACTCAGACATCTACCGGGTGGGGTTCAATGCAAACTCCGGGCAGCTTGCAGTGAAGCATAACTTCACGTTTGGGAGCGCCTCATCATGTTCTTGGCTAGGGCGCCGGAGAATTGAGAACGCACTTCGACGCACGCCCGCTTCCTCCACCCGCAGTTCGCATCCGCGCCTTTTGCCGTTCAGGAGGGGGCTTGTACCTGATGCCCACCGACAACGCCAAGACTTAAGTTGTAGACGCGCCCAATCAGCATCCACCCAAAGGGCGTTCCGTACCGAGCCAGCACACCCACGAATCAAAAAGAAAATGGGAGAACATGGATCTACATCTGCAACCGGATTGGAGGCGCGTCCTGGGGCAGCACGTCGAAGTCCGACGCAACGGTAAGACTATCCGGACAGGAACTGTAGAGACAGTAATGCTTGACAGCTCAATATTGTGGGTCTCTGCGGAGGGCGTGTCACCCCGAGAGATGGTCTTCAAGACCGACGGCATTGAGATATATGCCCAATATCCAGGGGACGTCCCTCCCCCTCCTCAGCACCTACGAGGCACCTGAGTTCGTCGGTGATACTTCGGTCGGTCCATCCGGCACCTGATCGAGCAGCTGGCGGCAGTACAGCGCACCTTGCAGCACTTGCACTCCATCTATAAATCTGGGGGCTTGACCAGCCTCGCCAGGACGTGACCGGGCCCTGAAGCCGTGCCAATCCGCAGATGGTAACCCTTGTCGAAGGCCTAGCCTTGGCGAAACTTGCCCTGACGGTGGCGGCCCTCGCACGCAAGGTTCGCACAGCCGCCGCCGAAGTTGGGGCGTCTGTTTCGTTCAGCACCGTGCGCTCCATCGTCTCGAAACTGGATCTCGGGATGACGGTGCTGGCACACCAAGGTGCTGCACGCTACCGGGATGCATAGGAACTCGTCTGCGGCACCGGGCGCAGCACGGGAATGCCATTTGGCAGGCAGGGGGACACCCCAACCTGACGAACCCGAGCGATAGGTCTTGACCTTCCTCTGGGACGAGCCTAGAACTCAACCTGACAGGATGCGGGTTTGGAGGCAGCGGCGACTGGACAGCGGATCGGGTATGTACGCGTGAGCACGCTTGACCTGAACGAGAAACAGCTCGAAGGCAGGGTTCTGGACAGGGCCTTTAACAGACAAGGCCTCCGACAGAGACACAGCCGGGCCGCAGTTCACGGAATTGCTGCGTTTCGCCCGCGAGGGGGGACACCGCGGTCGTGCACAGCATGGACCGCCTCGCCCGCAACCTCGACGACCTGCGTGCTCTCGTCCAGGGCCTGACCCGGAAAGGCGTGCGGGTGGAATACGTCAAAGAGAGCCTGGTCTTCAACGGCGAGGACTCCCCCATGGCCGACCTCATGCTCCCCGTCATGGGGGCCTTCGCTGAATTCGAACGCTCCCTCATCAGGGAACGCCTACGCGAAGGCATCGCCCTGGCCAAGCAGCGCGGCGCCTACACAGGACGGAAGAAGACCCTCACGCCGGAACGGGCGTCCGAGCTGGTCCATCACGCCGGCAACGGAGTTCCGAAAGCCGTCCTTGCCCGTGACTACGGGATCAGCAGGGAAACGGTCTACCAGTACGTGCGCCACGCCAAGCTGGACTAGAACACTCCCCCACCGGTGAGCAGACGCGCTATAGCCGGTACCGCGGTAGCTTGATGGAAGGCTTGTTATCGGCGGTTTATGCAAGGGAGTACAATCCTCACCTTAGTCTCGCATGCGGACGGTGATCGGCAAGGCAAGCCGCGCCCTGTCGTCACCTATATCCATCACATCTACGCTAAGTGGGGCTTGAACACTCAACGCGAAGTGGCTGGCCGCTACAAAAAGGTAGCCAGGGGGCTGCCGAACAGCTAACTGCTGACTCGGTGCTTCACAGAGCTGCATGCGCCATCACCTATGGCAATGCTTCGTATTGGATTCTCCTATGCCGCCACAGACGACTCGTGCCGGCATAGAAACATTAGTTTCTGGTCGCCACGAGTCGTCTGAGTCAGCTGTTGGAGGTATCCCTCCATTATTCCTTTTAGTCAGTCATCCAAACTGGTTAGGTTGAGACGGTACGAATAAAGTGTGTCGGCGAGCATCCGGGCCGGATCGCTCATCGCCTCGGTCTCGGTGGACAGCGGGAGCTCACCGAGATGCAGGTCATGCGACGCCGGCCTGACGCGCTTCGAGCGCCTCGAACCGGGCCAGGACCTCAGCCTGCAGCATCGCGACGGCCGGATCGGAGGCCTTGCGGGGACGCGGCAGGTCGACGTCGATGATCTCGTGGATGCGGCCGCCGGGCTCGAGAACCACGATGCGGTCGGACAATTGGACTGCTTCGGTGACGTCATGCGTGACGAACATGACGGTGCGCCGCGACTCCAGCCACAGGCGCTCCAGGTGTTCACGCAGTGTCCGGGAGGTCATCGCGTCGAGGTGGGAGAACGGCTCGTCCATCAGGAGCACATCGGGCTCCACCGCGAACGCCCGCGCGATGCCGATACGCTGCTGCTGTCCGCCGGACAGCTGAGCCGGGTAGCGGTCGGCGCAGTGGCTCAGCCCCACCAGGCCCAGGTAGTGCCGGGCCCGCTCCTGCCAGCCGACCCGCTCGTGTTGCACGAAGCCGAGATTGGCCATCACCGTGCGCCACGGCAGCAACCGGGCGTCCTGGAACACGTAGCCGATGCGGGCGTCGTCGCCGTCTGAGCGCAGGTTCACCGTGCCCGAGGTATGGGTCTCGATGCCGGAGACGATGTTGAGCAGGGTGGTCTTGCCGCTGCCCGAGGGGCCGACGACGGAGACGAACGTCTCGCCGGAGATCGTCAGGTCGATACCGTCGATGACGCGGGTGCGGTTGCCTTGCCGATCGTGGAAGTCCTTGACCAGATCACGAATTTCGATGGAACCCATGGGTTGCCTCTCGTAGTTGGGGGGTTAGGCCGAGCGCCAGCGGGTCGCGTAGCGCTCGATGGGGCCGAGGAGCACAAGGTCGGCGATGACGAGCAGCAGGATGAACACCAGCACCCAGGCGAAGAACCCGTCGAGCTGATTGGCGTCGTACCAGTACCGGGACCGCCATCCGACACCGGAGGTGGACCCGAACCATTCCGCCAGCAGCAGACCGTTCCAGGCACTCATGATGGCGAACCGGACGGCCGCCACGGTGGAGCCAGCGACGGCGGGGCCCACGATGTGGCGCAGGATGTGCATTCGAGGGACGCCGAACGACCGTGCCATCAAGACCAGATCAGCTGGTACCGCGCGGGTAGCCTTGGCGATGTTGACGATGACGAACGGCAGCCCGGACAGGAACACCGTCACGACCGGCGTGAGCCATCCGAAGCCGAACCACATGGTGGTCAAGAGTGCCCAGATCACCGCGGGAATCGCCAGGGCGGCGGCGTTGAGATCGGAGAACGCCAGATCGGCCAGCTTCGACATGCCCATCAGCACGCCGATCACCGCACCCACCACCAGCGCTAGGACCAATCCAAAGACGAAGCGGTTCATGCTGATGGCCAGGTTGTGCCACAGTTCGCCGATCGCGGCCTCGGAGACCAGGCGCTCGACAGTTTGCACCGGTGACGGCACCCGGTTGCCGACGAGGACCGCGATCTGCCAGACCGCGAGGATGCTGAGCAGCGCGGCTGTGACGGCAATGGCAGACATGCCCTGGGTTTTCAGGTGACGCTGCCAGGCCGGCAGTTCGGTGGGAATGGTCACGGTCATGCGAGGTCCTTCCGCCATGCGAAGAAGCGAGTTTCAAGGTAGGCGAGACCGCGCTCGATGAGGATCATGGTGATGATGAAAAGTGTTGTCCAAGCCAGCATGTCGGCAACTTGGAACTCCTGGTAGGCCTTGCGGATCATGAAGCCAACTCCGTCGCTGGCCCCGAACACTTCAGTGAGCGCCTCGACCTTCCACGCCATCGCAAAGCCGTACCGCACTCCGGCGAAGACGAAGGTGGCCAACGCCGGCAAGTAGAGATGGCGGAGCACGTCTCGGCGGTTGCGGTTGAATGCCTCGCACATCGCCAGCAGGTTGCCGTCGACAGAGCGCACCCCCTCGGCGACGTTCATCGCGATGAACGGCAGCGCCACCAGCGCTGAGACCACGATGGGTCCGCCGGCGCCGACCCCGAAGATCAGCAACCCGAAGACCGCGTACGTCAGACCCGGCATGTTGCCGAGCACGAACAGTGGCAACGAGAAGTAGGAGGTCATGAATTTGCTTCTGCCCATGGCGAATCCGATTACTAGGCCGCCCACCATGGCGAACAAGAAACCGGCCGCGATCTTGGAAATGCTCGATGCGAAGTTGGTGAACGCCTCGCCGGACATGGTGATCTGAATGACATGCTCGAGCACCTCCGCCGGCCGCGGCAGGATCGGATCGTTGACCCAAGCGGCCACCGTCGCCCAGCCGCCGATCGCCATGATCAACGCGATGCCCGAGACCACCCACCGGCGTGGCCCGGTCGGTTGTCCCGGGTTCTTGCTCCACCGACCCCGGGGCGCCGGTTGTTCCGCCCCCGTTGCTGGCGGAGTGATCGTCTGGGTCACTGGTGCACTCCTTGAGTCGGCAGGAACTGCGGATCCTTGACGTCGTCGCCGATGATCCCGGTGCTGCGCATCAGGTCGAAGATCGAACTCTCGTCCTCTGCCCACTTCTGATCGAAGCGCACCTCGTTGACCACCCAGTCGTGTTCAGCCACATACTTTTTCATGAACTCGATGTCTTCGGGCGTGGCGACGGCGAAGTGCTGGGGATACATCTCGATCATCTCTTCACGATGTTTCTGCCATTCGGCGACGCCGCGGTCCCACAGATCCAGAAACGCCGACACTTCGTCAGGATGTTCGTCAACCCAGTCCTTGCGCGCCACGAACACGTTGCCCATGGGGCCGTCGTGGCCGGGTGCGTTGAGTTCGGCGAACAGGTCAGCCGAGGATTTCCCTTCGTAGAGCGGGCGCACCGAACCGTCACGCAGTTCACGGGCGGACAGATCGGGATAGCAGATGCAGGCATCGATCTCGCCACGCGCCAACAGATTCGACAGGTTCTGGATATCGGCGACCACGACTTCGAAGTCACCGTCAACCAGATTCATGTCGTGCATCTGTTTGATCAGGGCACTCCACACCAGCGTGCCCGAGACCGTGGTGAACACACCGAGTCGCTTGCCCCGTAGGTCTTCCGGGGATTGCGCCGGGTCGTCGGAGCGGACCAGGATGCGGCTGCGCTCGGCGTTGTAGCGGCCGATGATGACGGTCTCGCGCTGTGTCTGCTCCTCGAGATAGGGAACCTCGAAGGACGCGGTGGAGATGATGTCGGCGTGACCGCCGGCGAACAGCCCGAATTCGTCCCATGTGGCACTGGTTTCGATGCGGTAGCCCGTCTCGTCCTGCCACTCGTCGACCAAACCGGTGTCGTGCATGTAGTCCCAGATGGGGTCCGGCGCGAAGGTGAAGCGGACCTCGCCGTCTTGGGCCGCCCGCGCCGACGCCGGCCCGCCGAGCCCGGCCGCGCAGCCGGACGCGAAGACCGCCACTGCCCCTGCCGCTGCGACCAGTGCCACCGTCCGTCGTATGCGTGTGTGCCTGATGCGTCTCTGTTTGCGCACAGTCACCTCCTTTGGTTCCTGTGACGGCTGTCACCGTCTTACCCACCACGATGCATTACCGAGATCACCCCGAGCAATGTCTGATTACACACACACATAATTGACTTTATGTCGCGTCAGACACGCCGCCCGCACAAACACGGTGGACTTCGATCTGGAAGCGCTCGATCTTGCCGTTTGTTTGCTACGGACGGGTCTTCTTGACCTTGATGTTCAGTTCACTGCAGGTATCCCGCCAGAGGTGGGATTTGTAGGCCATCGAGCCGTTGTCGGAGAGGACCCGCTCGACGGTGACGCCGCGGGAAGCAAACCAGGACACAGCCCTTTTCAGGACGGCTACTGCGGTGGCGGCGGTTTCGTCGGCGTGGATCTCAGCGTAGGCGACCCGGGAGTGGTCGTCGATTACCGTGTGCACGTAGGCCGTGCCGATGTTGGGGTGACTGCGGCTACCGGTTCTGACGGGCGTCGTTGCACGGTTGCGGTGACCCAGTTGCTTGCCGACGTAGCGCCAGCCGCCCCCGTTCGGGATGTTGCCGAGTTTCTTCACGTCGACGTGGATCATCGCCCCAAGTTTGTCGTGCTCGTACCGGCGGATGACCTCTCCGGTGCGCTTATCCACGTGATGCAACCGGTTCAGCCGGCACCGCACAAGGACCGCGTGAACCGTCGAGGCAGGCAAAGCCAGCTTCGCTCCAATCGCGACCGGTCCCAGCCTTTGCTTCCAGCGCAGATGAACGACCTTGCGCACGACCTGCTGCGGGGTCCGGTTCGCCACCCGGTGCGGGCGCGAGGACCTGTCCGTCATGTCCGGCTCACCCATCGCGGCGTAGCGTTCAGACCAGCGCCTAGCGGTGGGCCAGGAGCAGTTGAACTGTTCGGCGGCCCGGGACACCGGCCATCCTTGCTCAATGATCAGACGCGCGACCCGCAGTCGTTGGCGTGGAGTCAAAGCGGCATTAGCGTGGGACATGAGGACCTCCTGGTCGCTACAGCGGTTGTCTAAGCAACTCCACTGTGCAACCGGAGGTCCTCACCCATGAGTCAACGACTCCAGCGAGTCATCACATTCACCCAACCAACGTCCCTGGGCAGTACAGCTAGAGGGCTCAAATGCAGGTCTTCGGCAGGAATGGCTGCGCCTCCAACTAAGAATCCGCCCGTACAGCCATAGCTCAGGTTTCGGCCAGGCGGCGGATCATCTTCCGCGCCGAGAACTCCTCGAGGCCGAACCGGCCGAGCTCGCGCCCCGTGCCCGAGCGCTTGACACCGCCGAACGGCCCGTCGATCGCCGACTGCGGCTCGCTGTTGATCCACACCATGCCGGTCTCGAGCTGCCCGGCGACCCGCCAGGCGCGCTTGGGGTCGCCCGAGAACACGGTGCCGCCGAGCCCGAAGTCGGCGTCGTTCGCGTGCGCGACGGCCGCGGCCTCGTCGGCTACCCGGTACACAACCGCGACCGGGCCGAACACCTCCTCGCGGAAGATGCGCGCCTCGGGCGTCACGTCGGTGAGGAGCGTCGGCTCGTAGTAGAAGCCGGGACGGGCGGGGGCGGCGCCGCCGACCCGCACGGTCGCGCCGTGCGCGACCGCGTCGGCGACCTGCGCCGCGACCTCGTCGCGAGCGGCTGCCGACGAGAGCGGCCCCATGTCCGTCCCGGGATCCATCGGATTGCCGATCGCGATCCCGGAGACCAGCCGCTCGAGCTCGGCGACGAAGCGGTGGTAAACCGCGTCGACCGCGATGAGCCGCTTCGACGAGGTGCAGGCCTGCCCGGCGTTGCCGAACCGCCCGCGCACCGCCGCCGCGGCGGCGGCGTCGACGTCGGCGTCGTCGAGCACGACGAACGCATCCGAACCGCCGAGCTCGAGCACGACCTTCTTCATAGCGCGGCCGGCCTGCGCCGCGATCTCCGCGCCGGCCCGCTCGGAGCCGGTGAGAGAGACGCCGTGCACGCGGGGGTCCGCGATGATCCGCGCGATCTGCCCGTGGCTCGCGTAGAGGTTGCGGTAGGCGCCCTCGGGGAAGCCAGCCTCGCGGAAGATCTCCTCCATAGCCGCGGCGGAGCTGCCGCAGATGGGGGCGTGCTTGAGCAGGATCGGGTTGCCGACGAGCAGGTTCGGCCCCGCGAACCGGGCCACCTGGTAGTACGGGAAGTTCCAGGGCATGATCCCGAGCAGCGGGCCGAGTGCCTCGGAGCGGATCACGCCGACGCCGCCGCCGTAGGGGTCGGCCATCTCCTCGTCGGCGAGGTGTGCGGGCCCGTGCTCGGCGTAGTAGCCGTAGATGTCGCCGCAATGGTCGGCCTCCCAGGCCGCCTCGCCGACGGGCTTGCCCATCTCGCGGACCACGAGCTCGCCGAGCTCCTGCGCGCGCTCCCGGTAGATCTCGGCGACCCGGCGCAGCAGCGCCGCCCGCCCCTCGAGGCCGATCTCGCGGAGCTCGCGCTGCGCGGCGGCCGCTGCGGCGAGCGCCCGCTCGATGTCGGCGTCGCTCGCCTCGGCGAAGCGGTCGAACTCCTCGCCGGTCGCCGGATTGATGGATACGTACCGCGTCTCAGACATGCGCTGACTCCGTTTCGAACTTGGGGACGTCGGCCAACAGGCGGACCGAGTAGGGGTGCTGCGGGTGGTCGAGCACCTCGGCGGCGGAGCCCTGCTCCACCACCTCGCCGTCGGCGACGACGAGCACCTGGTCTGCGATGCTGCGGACCACCCCGATGTTGTGGGTGATGAAGACGATCGCGAGGCCGCGCTCCCGCTGCAGGCGGCGCAGCATATCAATGATGCTGGCCTGCACGGAGACGTCGAGCGCGGAGGTGACCTCGTCGCAGATGAGCACCTCGGGCTCGGCCGCGATGGCGCGCGCGAGCGCCGCGCGTTGCCGCTCGCCGCCGGACAGCTGCTCGGGGTACCGGTTCAGGAAGCGCTCGGGCAGCGACACCGAGGCCATCGCCTCGAGGGTCCTGGCCTGGCGCTCCGCGCGGCCGAGGCCCGTGAACTGCCGCAGCGGCTGCTCGATGCTCTGCCGGATCGTGCGGCGCGGGTTGAGCGACTCGTACGGGTTCTGGAACACGTACTGGATCCGGCGCAGGGTCTCGCGGTCGCGCCCCCGCACGCCGGCGGCGATCGGCGCGCCGTCGAGCGCGACCGTGCCGGTCCAGTTCGAGTGCGCACCGGCGAGGCTGCGCGCGAGCGTGGTCTTTCCGCTGCCCGACTCACCGACGATCGCGGTGCACTCGCGCGGACGCGCATCGAAGCTCACGCCGTGCACGACCTCGGTCTGCCCGTAGCGGATCCGCATGTCGGAGACGGCGAGCCGCACGGGCTCGCCGGTGCGCGCCTTGAGCGTGATCACCGGGCGGCGGTCCGGCGTGAGGCCGAGGTTCTCGGGATCCTCCGCCCGGATGCAGCGCACGAGCACCCCGTCGCGCGCCCGCCGCAGTTCCGGCACCGTGGCGCGGCAGGCGTCGACCACGAGCGCGCAGCGGGGCGCGAACGCGCAGCCAGCCGGTCGCGCGTCCGGCGCCGGCGGGTAGCCGGGCACGCCCTCGAGCACCTCGGCCTCGGTCGGCGACGGGATCGCCTTGAGCAGGGCGCGGGTGTAGGGGTGAGTGGGGCGCTCGAGCACGCACGCCGTCGGCCCGAGCTCCACGATCCGGCCCGAGTACATGACGGCGGTCTCGGCCGCCACGTTCGAGACGACCGCGAGGTCGTGGCTCACGTAGATGCCGGCGACGCCGTAGCTCGCGCAGAGCTCCCGGATCGTCTCGAGGATCACCTTCTGCGTCGTCACGTCGAGGCCGGTGGTCGGCTCGTCGAGCACGATGCCCGTCGGCCGGTTGGCGAAGGCCATCGCGATGCCGACGCGCTGCTGCTGGCCGCCCGAGAGCTGGTGCGGGTACTTGCGCAGCAGATCCGGCACGGCGTTCAAGCGCACCTCGGCCAGCATCTGCTCGAGCCGCTCCCGCTGCTCGGCCGACAGCGAGCGCAGGCCGCGGCCGTCGTTCAGCACCTCCGCGAGCTGGCGGCCGATCGTGAGCGCGGGGTTCAGCGCGCTCGCCGGATCCTGGGGCACGTAGGAGATCTCGCGCCCGCGGAGGCGGCGCAGCCGCTCCGGGCTCGTCGCGCGCACGTCCGCTCCGCCGACCCGGATCGTCCCGTCGGCGATCTGTAGGCCTCGGCGCACGAAGCCGAGCAGCGCGAGCGCCGCGGTCGTCTTGCCGGAGCCGGACTCCCCCACCAGACCGAGCATCTCGCCCGCGCGCACCCGGAAAGACACGTCCTCGATGATGTCGACGTCGTCGAGGACCGTGCTCACGCGCAGCCCCTCGACCTCGAGGGCGAAGCCGCCCCGCTCGATCCTCGACTCAGGCATCGCTCGCCTCCCGAACGGTCTCTGCGGCGCCGGCGCTGCCCTCGGCGTCCGCGTCGGCACGGGCGCGGCGGGAGCGGCGCACCCCGACCGCGACCTCGGCGAACGCGTCGGTCAGCAGGTTGAAGCCGATCGTCAGGCAGCCGATCAGCAGCACCGGGACGACGACGCTCCAGGGGTTCACGATGAGCCCCATGCGGTTCTCGTTGATCATTATGCCCCAGCTCGGGGCGGGCGGCGCCTGGCCGAAGCCGAGGAACGCGAGCGACGAGATGATGACGAGCGAGTAGGTGATTCGGAGCCCGAGCTCGACCATCAGCGGGCTCGTCAGGTTCGGCAGGATCTCCAGCACGATGGTGCGCCACCGGGGCTGCCCGGTCAACTCGGCCGCGCGCACGAAGTCCCGCTCCGAGACGTTCAGGGTCGCGGAGCGCATCACGCGCGCGACCTGCGGCGCGTGGCCGACGGCCACCGCGAGCACAATGAGCCAGGTGTTCACGCCGGCGATGCTCATGAGCAACAGCGCGAGCACAAGCGCGGGGAACGAGAGCAGCACGTCGACGAGCCGCATGATGGTCCCGTCCCAGGCCCCCCTGAGATAGCCGGCCGCGATGCCTGCGAGCGCGCCGACGAGCACGCCCACCCCGCCGGCAGCGAACGCCGTCAGTAGCAGCTGCCAGCCACCGTCGAGCCCGCGGCTGAGCACGTCGCGGCCCAGCACGTCGGTGCCCCACGGCGCGTCCGGCCCGGGCCCGGAGAACGGGATGTCGACGAAGGCGGCCGGGTCGTGCGGCGCGAACACCGGGCCGAGCGCGGCGACGAGCACGACGAGCGCCGTGAGCACGAGGCCCACGATCCCGCGCGGGGTGCGGATGGTGTCGAAGAACACGGGCTACCTCCCGATCCTGCGCCGCGGGCTCGCGAGCAGCGCGAGCACGTCGGACACGATGTTGATGACAATGTAGAAGCCGGCGAGCAGCAGCGCGATGAGCTGGATCACCGGCAGGTCGCGCTGGTTCACCGCCTCCACGAAGCCGTACCCGAGGCCCGGGTAGGCGAACAGGTACTCGACCACGACCGCGCCGCCCGCGAGGAACGCGAACGACAGCGCGATCGCCTGCACGATAGGCGCGAGGGCGTTCGGCAGGGCGTGCACCCACAGGATGGTGCGCGGGCGGAGCCCCTTGAGCCGCCCCATCTGCACGTACTCGCTCTCGAGCGCCTCGACCATCGCCCCGCGCATCATGCGGAAGGTGTACGGGGTGTTCGCGAGCACGAGGGTCGCGATCGGCAGGATCAGCGCCTGGGGCTTCTCCCACGGCCACAGGTTTGCCGGGATGAGGGCGACCGCGGGGAACCACTGCACGACGATGGTCGAGAACAGCATCACGAGCACGATGCCGATCACGAACTCGGGCAGGGCGGCCACGGACAGCCAGCCGACGGACAGCGCGTAGTCGCCCGCCCGACCGCGGCGCCTGGCCGCGACCGCGCCGAGCCAGACCCCGAGCAGGGTGCTGATGACACCCGCCGCGAGCACCAGAACGGCCGAGTTCACGAGCCGCGGCTCGACCGTGTCCCAGACCGGGAGGCCCGAGGTGAGCGAGTTCCCAAGGTCCCCGCGGAGCACTCCGCCGATCCAGCTCGCGTACTGCTCGGGCAGGCTCCGGTCGAGCCCGAGCCGGTGCGAGACCTCCGCGAGCCGCTCGCCCGTCGCGTCGCGGCCGGCGATCGCGAGGGCCGCGTTGCCCGGGAGCACGTTGGTCGCGAGGAAGATCACGGCGGAGACCACCCAGAGGGTGAGGATCCCGAGCCCGATGCGGCTCGCGAGCATGGCGAGTACCGGGTGACGGCGCGATCCGCCGCCGGCCTTCGCGCGGACCGCGATGGCCCTGGTCGTCGTCCCGGTCATCTCACACCCCCACCGTCACGCCACGGAAGTCGTAGCAGCCGAGCGACATGCCCGTCCGCGAGCGCTTCAGGCCGGAGACGTTCTTGCGTACCGCGTCGATGGTCGGCGCGAACAGCGACAGGATCATGGGTCCGTCCGCGTTTTCGAGCCGCACCATCTCGTGCACGATCCGCTCCCTGGCCGAGCGGTCGACCGTGCGCAGCGCCTCGGTGTGCAGCTCCTGGAACCGGGCGTTCCGCCACTGGGTCGTGTTGTAGCCGGCGTCGGAGTCGTAGCTCATCGAGATCTGCTGCAGGTACGGATTGTAGTAGAACCAGTCGACCGAGAAGGGCCACTTGCCGTAGTCGGCGTAGAACGTCGAGATGTCGAGCTTCTTGAGCGTGATGTCGAAGCCACCCTCGCGCGCCTGCTCGGCGAACACCGTGGCCTGCTCGATCGCGCCGCTGAACACGTCGGCGACCGTGAGCTCGAGCGACAGGCGGTCGTGCCCCGCCTCCCGCAGCAGCTCGCGCGAGCGCCGCAGATCTTGGGTTCGCTGCGCCATCCGCCGGTCGTACATGGGATCCCAGATCGAGGGCACGTCGTTGCCGATGGTCCCGCGGCCGCTGTAGACGGCCTTCCGCATCTGCTCGCGATCGGCGCACAGCCGCAGCGCCGCGCGCACCCGGCCGTCGTCGAACGGCTTGACCGTAGTCAGCATGGTGAGCGCCGCCCAGGATCCCGCCTCGTCCTCGACCGAGAGCCGCACCTCGTTCTGCGCCTGGATGAGGCGCATCGAACCGGCGGTGAGGCCCGCGACCGCGTCGACCTGCCCGTTAATCACGGCGTTCACCTGCGCCTGCTCGTCGGCGAAGTTCAGGATGTGCAGCTGGTCGATCTTCGACGCGCCCTGCCAGTAGTCGGCGAACGGCTCGAAGACGCTCTCCTTGCCCGGCGTGAACGACTTCAGCTTGAACGGGCCGGCCCCGACCGGCTTCCGCGGGTCGAAGTCCTCCGGCACGACGGCGAAGGTCATGTACTGGCCGAGGGTGTCGCTCAGGATCACGCTCGGGCGCAGCATGGGCACCCGCACGGTCAGCTTGTCGACCCTGGCGAGGCCCTTCATATCAATCGCGGAGAGCAGCGGGGCCGACGGGCTCGGCTTCTTCGGGTCGACGATGCCGCGGAGCGTCGCGATGACGTCGTCGGCCGTCACGTCCTTGCCGTTGTGGAACGTCAACCCGTCCTTGAGCCGGAACGTCCATTCCATGCCGTCGGTGCGCTGCACCATCTCCTGGGCGAGCTGGTTCGACATCGTCGCGTCGGGGTTGATCTGCCCGAGCGAGTCAAACAGGTTGATCGTGCGCGCCGTGTCGATGTCCGACTGGATCCGGTGCGGGTCGAGCACGTCGGCGCTGCTGCCGCCGCGGACCCCGACGCGGAACGCGCCGCCGGTTCCCGCGTCGATCGGCCCGCGCGAGAGGCGCGGGTCGGAGCAGCCGCTCAGGCTGGCCCCGAATCCGATCGCCGAGATCCCGACACCGAACGCGCGGAGCACGCCGCGGCGCGTCCAGCCCCCTCCGGGCCACCGCCCGGTCATCCGAGCCCCCATGCTTGCTCCACTTCGCTGTGTCGTTCCTCTGCCTCGCCGCCCACGGCCTCAGCGCCGCAGCAGCTCACGTCCGGTGCCGAGCGTCAGCAGCTCGCACCCGGACTCGGTGACCACGATGCTCTCGCTGAAACCGATGCCCTCGCCGCCCGGAACCCACGGATTGATGGCGAGGTGGAAGGTCATGCCGGGCTCGAGCACGCGCTCGCCGCCGAGTTCAATGTACACGGGGTTCTCGGTCCAGGTCGGCTGGAAGCCCATGCCGATGGCGTAGCCGTATCCCCCGTGGAAGAACGCGTCGGGCACCTGCTTCCACACCGGCACCGCGAGCCGCGCGATGTCATCGCCGGTGCGCCCCGGCTTGATCGCCGCGAACAGGATATCGAGGACCTCGAGGGTCGCGACGCTGAGCGCCTCGACCTGCTTCGACGGCCTGCCGATCACGGCGGAGCGCATGATCGGGGCGTTGTAGCGCCACACGGTCCCGGTCATCTCGAGGAACACGGGATCGCCAGCGCGCAGGATGTTGTTGCGGTAGGGCAGGTGGGGCATCAGCCCGGTCCGCTCGCCCGTCGCCACGATGGGATCGATCGACATGGCGTTGCTGCCGGCGCGCGTGGCGAACGCGTACGCCTCGGCCGCGACTTCGTTCTCGCTCACGCCCTCGGCCGCGACGCCGAGCGCGTGCAGCGCGGCCTCGGTGCTGATCCTGCCGGCCGCGCGCATCATGTCGAGCTCCGCGGCGCTCTTGATGAGGCGCAGCTCCATCACCTCACCGGCGACGTCGACGACCTCGAGACCCGTCAGCAGGCTCGTGAGCTCCTGATAGGTGGCGACGTCGGTGCCGCTCGGTCCGAAGTTCTCGGGGCTCGACAGCTCCATGCCGATCTTAGCCGACGACAGCCCGCGCTCCTGCAGCAGCTGCACCATCGCGCCGGCGGCGCTCGCCACGTCGGTCCACGGGAAGACGATGAGGTCGTCGACTATGCTGTGCCGCAGGATCGTGCCGACCTCCGGCTCGGCGCACTGTATCACCAGGTCGCCGTCGGCCGTGACGAGCGCCGCGAGGTAGGTCGGCGGCATGCACGTGTCGGCCCCGGTCACGTACCCGATCGACGGCGTGGTCGTGAGCAGCAGCGCGTCGAGCCCGAGATCGTTCGCGGTCCGGATCGCGCGCTGCACCCGGCCCTCGTACTCCTCGCGGGGAAACGCGAGCTCCTTCTCGATGCCCTGCTCGCGGAGCCGGCGGTAGACGTAGGAGTCGAATGCGTTGGACACGTTGTGCCTCTTTCTGTTCGTTCGTTGATTCTGGCGTTCCGCCGGTCGAGCGAGCCCGCGAGCCGGAATCAGGGCCGCCGGTTCCGACTCGTCGCTGCGCTCCTCGCTCAACCGGCGGAGGTCCTCAGTCGATTCTGTGCACGCCGGCCGCTGGGAAGCGCACCCGCAGCCGGCCGCTAGCCGTCACGATCGAATCGCGGGCCATCTCGCGCACGGTCAGCAAGTGGTCGGTGCGCTCGACCCGCACCCGGTGTACCCAGTAGAAGCCGTGGTACGTGCTGTCGACGGTCTCGACGGGCAGGCTCGGACCGGCAGGATCGGCGGCGTCGATCGCCCCGCCTGCACCGACCCGGTCGCCCGCGTACAGCACCAGATCCTCCGGGCGGAACACGCATTCGACCGTGCCGGCGCCGGACTTCGGCTCCGCGTCGAGCCCGAACGTCAGCCCTTCCCAGTGCGCGATCGGCGCCGCACCGGCGTCGGGCGTGCAGGTGAGGATGTTGATGTCGCCGATGAAACGGGCCGCGAAGCCGCCCTTGGGCCGGCGGTAGAGCTCGGCCGGGGCGCCCAGCTGCACGATCTCGCCCGCCTCCATGAGCGCGATCCGCGTCGAGAGCGACATCGCCTCCTCCTGGTCGTGCGTGACGTACAGGAACGTCGTCCCGGTCTCCGCATGGATCCTAGCCAGCTGCTTCTGAAGGTCGGCCCGCACCGCCCGGTCGAGGGCAGAGAGCGGCTCGTCGAGCAGCAGCACCGACGGCGCAGGGGCGAGCGCCCGCGCGAGTGCGACGCGCTGCGCCTGGCCGCCGCTGATCTCGTTGGTCATCTTCCGCCCGGCGTTGGGCAGGCTCACGAGCTCGAGCATCTCGGCGACCCTCGCCGCGATCCGCTTCCGGTCCCAGCCCTTGAGCTTCAGCCCGTAGCCGACGTTCTCGGCGACCGTCATGTGCGGGAACAGCGCGTAGCGCTGGAACACCATGTTCGAGGGCCGGCGCTCGGGCGGCAGGTCGGTGACGTCCTGGCCGCGGACGAGGATCCTGCCCTCGTCCTGGCTCACGAAGCCCGCGATCATGCGCAGCAGGGTCGACTTGCCGCAACCGCTCGGGCCGAGCAGCGAGAGGAACTCGCCCTCCTCGACCGTCAGGTCGAGCGACGGGATCGCGGTGAAGTCGCCGTAGCTCTTCTTGAGGCCGCGGATCTCGATCGCGGGCGCGGCGCCCGCAGCGGCCCCCGCGGCCGCCTGCGTCGAATCAGACATGTGTGTTCTCCTGTTCCATCACGAGGATCAGCTCCGTCGCGGTCGTTCCCGGAGCGGGCACCGGGGCCTCCTCGAGTTCGAGCGCCTGAGCCGCCTTCCGGCTCGACCGCTGCACCATCAGCCAGCCGAAGATGCCGACGAGCAGCATCAGCACCAGGATGGTCACTGCGACCACGTTGATCGAGGGGTCGATCGTGCGGCGCATCTTGCCCCACACGAGGATCGGCAGGGTCGGGGTGGAGCCGACCACAAAGTTGGTGACCGCGAACTCCTCGATGGAGAACGCGAATGCGATCATCGCCGCGCCGACGAGCGAGCGCCAGATGGCCGGCAGGCGGACGTGCAGGAACGCCTGCAGCGCGTTGCCGCCGAGATCCCGCGCCGCCTCCTCGGTCAGCACGTCGAAGCGCTCGAACGCGGAGTCGAGCACGGCCCAGCAGATGGGGGCCGTCAGCAGCACGTGCGCGACGAGCACGAGCCAGAGCGAGAGGTCGAGGCCGAAGTCGCCGGCGCTCACGAGCATCGAGACGCCGATGAAGACGGGGGCGACGACGAGCGGCAGCATCGCGATCGCGCGGAACACGCCCTTGCCCCGCATCTTGCGGCTCGTGGCGAGCGCCGCGAGCAGGCCGATCAGCGCCGAGAGCACCGCGGTCGCCGCGCCGACCCTGAGGCTCGCGAACAGCGCCGAGCGGAACCGCTCGTCGCCGAAGACGTTCCCCACCCAGCGCAGGCTCGGGCCGGTGAAGGGCAGCGTCGTGTTCGACGAGCCCTGGAAGGCGAACAGGAAGACGACGATGATCGGCGCCAGCAGGTAGACGATGAGCACGCCGACCGCGAACCAGCCGACCGCGCTGCGCATGGCCCTCATCCCGCCACCGCCTTCGGAATCAGGCCGATCCCCCTGGCGGCGAACCAGACCAGACCGATGATCGCCCCGAACAGCAGCATCGAGAGGAACGCGATCGCCGCGCCCTGGCCGGCGTTGCCGCCGCTCACGAGTGCCGTGTAAATGACCGAGCCCACCATCTGCGTGCGCGGCCCGCCGACGAGCTGCGGGATCACGTAGTCCGAGGCGCTTAGCAGGAAGATCAGGATGAAGGCCTGGAACATCGAACGCCCGGCCATCGGTACGACGATTCCGCGGTAGGTCCGGAATCGGCTCGCGCCGAGATCCCGAGCGGCCTCGATCTCGTCGGCGCCGACGCCTCCGAGGCCCGCGGAGATGAGCAGCGCGGCGTACGGCAGGTAGATCGAGCCGAGCGCGACGAAGATCGCGAACGGCGAGAACAGCAGGCCGCCGAGCGGCTCCTTGACGATGCCGAGGCCCATCAGTGCGGTGTTGATCACGCCGGAGTCGCCGAGAAGGGTGCGCCACGCGTAGATGCGCACGAGGTAGCCGCCGATCAGCGCGACGAGCAGCGCCGAGAAGATGACCGGAGCCGAAGCCGGCCGGGTGAAGCGCATGAAGTGCGCGAGCCAGTAGCCGAGCACCACCGTCACGAGCGCGGTCATCAGGCCGATGAACACCGAGGTTTGCACGGCCGACCAGAACACGGGGTCGCCGAGCAACTCGGTGTAGTTCGCCAGGCTGAACGTCGTCTCGAGCTGGTAGATGCTGCTCGACTGGAACGACTTCCACAGCCCCATGCCCGCCGGCACGAACAGCACGGCGACGATCAGCGCCGTCATCGGCAGGACCAGGAGGACCTGCCTCGCGCCGCCTCCCGGCGCGCCTATAAGTCTCTTCATCAGTACGTCTCCGTCACCGGCCCTCGGCCGTCAGGCCTTGACCTTCTCCCAGAGGTCGAGCCAGTCCTGGCGGGTGACGTAGTCGCCCTCCTTAGTGAGCGGCGCAGCCTTGATGAACAGCAGCTTCTCCTTGATGAGCTCGTCGAGCTTGTCGGGATCGAAGGTGAGGTTCTTCTCGCCCTTCAGCACCTCGGCGGCGTTCGCCACCACGGGACCGGCCGCGAGGTCGGTCGCGACGTAGCGCTGCATCTCGGGCGACAGGAACTCATTGATGTAGGCGGCCGCCGTGCCCTTGTTCGGGGCGCCGCGCGGGATCGCGAACGAGTCGACGACGCCCATCACCTTCTCCTTGGGGTAGGCCGAGCGCACGTCGACGCCCTTCTCCTTCGCCCGCAGGTCGAGCGCGCTCCACCCGCAGAAACCGGCGTAGGCCTCGCCCGAGACGAGCAGTTCGAGCATGTCGCCGTAGCTCGGCGCGACCGTTCTGGCCTGATCGACGAGCTTGCGCAGGAAGCCGCCGACCTCATCGAGCTGCGCGCTGGTCAGCTTCGAGGGATCCTGGTGGCCGAGCGCGAGCGCGCCCGTCGCGACGTTGGCGAGCGCGTCGTCGATGAGGGTGATGCGCCCCTTGAGCTTCGGGTCGAGCAGGTCGTGCCAGCTCCCGATTGCGTCCATTTTGTCCGCGCGATAGTTGCACGGGTTCGCGCCCCAGATGAACGGGATGGCGCTCAGCGAGCCGTCCGGCTGCGTGAACATGTCGGCGAACACCGGGCGGATCAGGTGCCCGTTCGGGAACCAGCTCTGCTCGACGTAGTACGGGATCTTGAGGTCCACGTAGCTGTTGCCCTCGAGCAGGGCGAGCTCGACCGCGTCGATGCTCCTCGAGCCCGCACCCTTCAGCATGGCGGTCGCCTCCTGCTGCGAGTTGATCGACTGGAACTGGAGCTGGACGCCGTTCGCCGCGAGCCAGGGCTTGATCGCGGCGCCGCCCTCGAAGCCCTCGTAGGTCGCGACGCCGAGGTCGCCGCCGACCTTCCCGAGATCCTTGATGGAGGTGATCTTGGGGTCGACGCTGCCGCCGGCGGCCGTGCCTCCGCCGGTGCTGCACGCGGCGAGCAGGCTGCTGACGGCCACGCCGGCGCCGACGCCCGCGACGCCGCGCAGGAACTGCTTCCGGCTGAGGTCGGGGGTTCCTGACAGGAACGACGCGTACGCGGTGGGTGGCTTCTGGCGGTGCATGGTGACTCCTGTTCATCGAGATGGCTTTCAAGTTATAGCTTGGGGCGCTCGTCGGTCTTCAGACAAAGCGCACAACCTCCGCCCGTACCCCCGTACCGATGGATGGGGCGAATCCTGACCCCCGTCAGGCCTTGACCCGCTCCCAGAGATCTAGCCAGGCCTGGCGGTCGACGTAGCCGTCCTTCGCCTGGAGCGGAGCCGCCTCGATAAAGAGCAGCTTCTCCTTGAACAGCTGGTCCAGATTGTTCGGGTCGAACACCAGACCCTCCTCGCCCTTCAGCACCTCGGCCGAGTCCGTGCGCACGGATCCTCCGCCGAGCGCGGTCGCGACGTAGCGCTGCATCTCGGGCTCGATGAACTGGTTGATGAAGGCCGCGGCCGTGCCGGGGTTCGACGCCGTCGTCGGGATCAGGTGCGCGTCGACCGTGCCCATCACCTTCTCCTTCGGGTAGGCAGAGCGCACGACCGCGTTCTGCTGGGCCGCGAACACGTCCATCGCACTCCAGCCGCTGAACGTCGCGTAGACCTCGCCCGAAGTGAGCAGCTGCAGCATGTCGCCGTAGCTCGGCGCGATCGTGCGGGCCTGGCCCACGAGGCCGCGCAGGAAGTCGCCAACCTCCTTCAGCTGGGCCGGCGTCAGCTTCGAGGTGTCCTCGTGACCGAGCGCGAGGGCGGCCGTCGACACGTTCGAGAGCGCGTCGTCGATGAGGGTGATCCGGTTCTTGAACTTCGAGTCGAGCAGGTCATGCCAGCTCTGGATCGTCTCGACCCTGTCGGGCCGGTAGTTGCACGGGCTGGCGCCGAACATGAACGGGATCGCGCTCACCGAGCCGTCGGGCTGTCTGAAGAGATCCGTGAACTCCGATCGGATCAGGTGCCCGTTCGGGAACCAGTCGAGCTCCAGGAAGCACGGGATCTTCAGGTCGACGTAGCTGTTGCCCTCGAGCGGCGAGTACTCGACGACGTCGAGCGTCTTGGCCCCCGCACCCTTGAGCTTCGCCGTGACCTCCTGCTGGGAGTTGATAGCCTGGAACTGCAGGGTCACCTTGTTCTTCGCGAGCCAGGGCTTGATCGCGTCGCCGCCCTGCAGGCCGTCGAAGGTCGCGACGCCGAGGTCCCCACCGACCTTCCCGAGGTCGGCGATCGAGCGGATCTTCGCGTCTGGCGTCTCAGAGCCCCTGTCGCCGCACGCCGTGAGCAGGCTGCTGACCGCGATCCCGGCGCCGACGCCCGCGACCCCGCGTAGGAACTGCTTGCGGCTGATGTCGGGCGCGGCCGCCCTCGACACGAACGACGCGTAGGCGGTGGGCGGCTTGAGACGATGCATGTCGAGCTCCTGTTCCTCTTCGTTGAGTGCTTCCACAGCATGCTAAGCGGGCGGTGTTCGGCACTCTTCAGACAAAGAGCAGAACCTCTCGTGCCGTCCCCCATCCGTCGGTACGGATCGGGCGGCGGAGGTTCAGCGCTTTGTCTGAAGACGGCCCGCTTCGCGGATCCATAACATGACTCACATGTCATTCGATCCAACAGCGGCGGTGGACGCCGCGAAACTCCAGGCCACGGCGCGGAAGCACCTCTGGCCGTCGTTCACCAACCAGCAGGTGCTCGACGACGGTATCCCCGTCATCACGCGCGCCGAGGGGCACTACCTCTACGAGGCCTCGGGGCGGCGCATCATCGACGGGCTCTCCGGCCTCTTCGTGGTGAACGCCGGCCACGGCCGCGAGCGCATCATCGAGGCCGCCGCCGCGCAGCTGCGGCAGCTCGACTTCATGCCGCTGTGGTCGTACGCCCACCCCGCGGCGATCGAGCTCTCGGAGCGCCTCTCCTCCTACGCCCCGGGCCGGATGAACAAGGTGTTCTTCACCTCGGGCGGCGGCGAGGCCGTCGAGTCGGCGTTCAAGCTCGCGAAGCAGTTCTGGAAGATCCAGGGCAGGCCGATGAAGCACAAGGTGCTGTCGCGCGCGACCTCGTACCACGGCACCTCGCACGGCGCGCTGGCCATCACGGGGATCCCGGGCCTCAAGGCGATGTACGAGCCGCTCGTGCCCGGCGCGCACCGCGTGCCGAACACGAACTTCTACCGCGCGGCCGAGATGGGCGCCCCCGCCGACGACCTCGAGGCCTTCGGCCAGTGGGCGGCGAACCGCATCGAGGAGGCGATCCTCTTCGAGGGGCCCGAGACGGTCGCCGCGGTGTTCCTCGAGCCGGTGCAGAACTCGGGCGGTTGCTTCACCGCGCCCCCCAGCTACTTCGCCAGCGTGCGCGAGATCTGCGACCGCTACGACGTGCTGCTCGTCAGCGACGAGGTCATCTGCGCCTACGGCCGCATCGGTGACTTCTTCGCGGCGAAGGCGCTCGGCTACGAGCCCGACATCATCACCTCGGCGAAAGGCATCACCTCGGGCTACGTGCCACTCGGCGCCATGCTCGTGAGCGACCGAGTCTCCGAGCCGTTCGCTACGGTCGAGAACACGTTCTACCACGGCTTCACCTTCGCCGGTCACCCGGCAGCCGCGTCCGCTGCGCTTGCGAACCTCGACATCTTCGAGGAGGAGGACCTCAACGGCCGGGTGCGCGAGAACAGCCCGCTGTTCCGGGCAGAGCTCGAGAAGCTGCTCGACCTCGACATCGTCGGCGACGTGCGCGGCGACGGCTACTTCTTCGCGATCGAGCTCGTGAAGAACAAGGCGACCCGCGAGACCTTCACCGACGAAGAGTCGGACCGGCTGCTCCGCGTGATTCTGAACCCCGCGCTGTACGAGGCCGGTCTGCACTGCCGCGGCGACGACCGCGGCAACCCGGTGATCCAGCTCGCGCCGCCGCTCACCATGGGGCCGGCCGACTTTGCCGAGATGGGCGGGATCCTGCGCTCCGCGATCAAAGAGACCATGGCGAAGCTTTGACGCGGGGCGCCCGCCGGGCGGACGACGAACGGCCCACTGGGCTATTTGGGTTCTAGCGGTCGTTGCAACACCCAGAATTTTTGGGAGTTGCAACGACCGTGTCTCGTTAAGCGGTGTTTCGTCAGGTCCGAATCGGTCTGACCATGACAAGAAGCAGGCGTTCTTCGCGGGCTTTTGGTCGCCTCAGGAGCACGACGGCGGCAGCCAGGGAACTCGGGCTCAACACATGCGCTGGCTGGGTGAGAAGGGCCGGCTTAAGGAGCCAGGGGATCCCTGGTACCGGATCGCACCCGGGAAAAAAGTTCTTCCGGCTGCGTAAATCGGGCCTGTCCCGGAGTGAAGCATCGAGGTCTGTGGGCGTGAAACATTCGCACAGCCAGGACTGGGACCAAGGAATCCGGAAGTCATCAAATCTACGCGTCTACCCCGACGGACCAGTAGTCGAGTACAACCAGGGAGTGCCCGAAGACCTCGAACACGTCGCTCAGAAGCTCAACGGCCGCCCACGCAAGACGCTCGGCTGGAAAACTCCAGCCGAGCGTTTACGTGATTTACTACTAACCCCTAACCAACAGGTGTTGCAACGACGCCTAGAAACCGCCTCTCGAGGGGGCCGTTCTTGTTCCGGCGGACGCTCGCGACTAGCGGATCACGAGCTCGCGGTGCCTGCCGGGGGTCAGTACCTCGCAGCCGGTCTCGGTGACGGCGACGCTCTCGCTGAAGCCGACGCCGTGCAGGCCGGGCACGAAGATACAAATCGGCAGGTGGAAGGTCATGCCGGGCTGCAGCACCCGCTCGGCGCCCTCGTAGATGTATGTCGGCGACTCCGTCCAGGTGGGCTGCATGCCGAGGCCGATCGAGTAGCCAAGCACGCCGTGGAACCAGGCTTCGTTGAGCGCGGGCCGCAGGTGCTTCATCGCGATCTGCGCGATGTCGTCGCCCGTCTTGCCCGGCTTGATGTTCTCGATGAGCGCGTCGAGGGTGTCGAGCGAGGCGTCGGCGATCTTGCGCACCTGCCGCGGGGGCTGCCCGATCACCGCGGCGCGCTGCATGGGCGCGTTGTAGCGGTTGTGGGTGCCCGTGTACTCGAAGAACACGGTGTCGCCGGCATTGATCTGCTCCCGCTTGAACACCATGTGAGGGCCGAGGCCGGCCCGGGATCCCGCCATGATCATGCCGTCGATCGAGGGCAGCTCGCTGCCGTTCGCGATCATCGCCTGGTAGCCCGCCGCGACGATCACGTTATCCGTAGTGCCGGCGTGCGTGGCGTCGAGCGACGCCTCGATGCCGAGCATGGTCAGCTCGCCCGCCTTGCGCATCTGCGCGAGCTCGAGCGGCGTCTTCACGACCCGCAGGTCGAGCACGAGCTCGGTCGTGTCGACGAACGTCGCCCGGGGCAGCTTGCTCGTGAGCATGAGGTAGCTGCGGGTGTCGTAGGCGCCGATTGCGAAGGTGTCGGAGTAGCCCAGCTCGATGCCGATGGTCTTGCCGTCGTAGCCGCGCTCGAGCAGCACGTCGGCGAGCTGCTCGGCCGTCGTCGTGTCGTTGTTCGTGTCGTAGACCTCGATGTCCTCGACGATCGAGTTGCGCAGCACGCAGGGCACCTCGAGCTCGGCCGTGTGCGTCGCCGGCGCGCCCTCGAGCGGCAGCAGGCCGACGCCGTAGCACGACGGCATCGTGCTGTCGTAGCCCGTCAGCCAGCACCAGCTCGCCGTCTGGTGCACGATCAGCAGGTCGATCCCGCGCTTGCGCATCTCGCCGCGCACGGCGGCGATCCGGCGCTCGTACTCTGCAACCGGGAACGGAAGGTCCCGCCGCACGCCGTAGCGCAGCAGCCCGGTCTTGAAATCCAACATTTGCTTCTTCCTTTCGAGAGGTGGCCTGCCCTTAAAGCTAGGCGCGGCGCAGGATGCGGATCGTCAGCCAAACGCAAGAACTTCGGCCGCCCGCCCCAGACAAGCGACCGGGGCGGGCCGCGGACCCGGGCGCGGGGCTGGCTACTCGCGGGGTCGGCGGCGGGACGCGGCAGGCGCAGCTTCAGCGCGAGCGGCGCGGCAGGCGCAGCTGCTGACGCAGCTTCAGCGCGAGCAGGAGGTCGAGCATGTCCGGGCCGTTGCGCAGGTTGCGCCCGGTCAACTGCTGGATCCGGTCGATGCGGTAGGCCAGCGTCTGCCGGTGCACGTGCAGCTCCTCGGCGGTCGGGCCGGGGCGGCCGCCGTGCCGCAGGTAGACCTCGAGCGTCTCGAAGAACGCCTCGTTCCGCTCGGTGTCAGTCATCTCGCCGAAGGTCTGCGCGAGGAACGCCTCGACGCCATTCGCCGTCGCGATCTGGCCGATGAGGGCGTCGATCGCCAGCGTGCCACCCTGGGCGACGCCGCGCCGCCCGTCGAGCGCCGCGGTGCGTGCCTCGAAGACGGACTCATCGAGCCGCTGCAGCCCGTCGCGCGTCTCACTGCGCCCGACCGTCGCCTCCCAGCCGCGCGCCCGCAGCACGTTCCACAGCGTCTCGGCCGCGGCCGGCTGCGGGTCGACGAGGAGCACCACGAGCTGATCCTCGACCCAGCCGATGTACTGCTGCGCGCCGAGGCCGACGGCGAGATCTTCGACGTTCGACACCAGGTCGCCGGGATCCCTGGTGCCCTCCGCGAGCTGCCGGCACGAGAGCACCTGGTGCGTCGCGATCTCCCGAATCCCCATCGCCGAGAACTCGACTGCGGCCGCCTCGTCGTCGAGCTTGTGCTCGACGACCGCCGTGAGCAGCTGCCCTACGCGCGCGCGGCGCTCCTCGCGCACCGAGGTCAGCTGTGCGAGCACGAGCCCGAGCACCGTGAGCCCCTGCTCCATCACGAGCACGTAACGCTCGTCCGGCTCCTCGCTCGTGATGCTCACGAGGAACGCGACCGTCTCGTCCTTCCCTGGGATCGGCACGACCGAGTAGTGGTTGCCGTTCTCGGGGTAGCTGATGGACGACCGCGCCGGCCAGTGCGCCCGCACGTGGCCCCACATGGCGCGCGCGTCCTCCTCGTAGACGCCCGACCACGCGAGCGGCCGCCCGTAGTAGTCGAAGAGCGCGAGCTTCGGCCGGTGCAGCGCCCCGCCGATGAGCTGCAGGATGTGCCGCGGATCCTGCTGCTCGACGACGAGCGGCAGGAGCTTGCGGTTCAAGCTGATGGCATCGCGCAATGCCGCGTACTTCTCGCGGTAGACCGCGTCGAAGACCGCCCGGGTGATGGCGATGAACGGCAGCGCCTCCGGCACCCGGAAGACCGGAAAGTCGTAGCGCCTCGCCGTCTCGATGAGCCCCTCGGGGATCTCGTCGTGGTGGATCCCGACGCCGTAGCCGATGGCCGTGCAGTTGGAGTCGACGAGGTGGCGCACGTAGGCGTCCCAGTCGAAGCCCTCGTGCTGGTCCCTGCCCGTGATGAGCAGCACTTCGTCGCCCGTGAGCCAGGGATCCCCCGCCATCACCTCGCCGACGTGGCTCCACTTGACGGGCCGGTTCAGGGTCGCCGGGCTGCCAGAGACCCGGACGAGTCCGAGGCTATGCAGCGCGTAGAGGTCGCCGAGTCTCATGCCTGCTGTCCGAGCATTGCGTTCTCCTTCGGGCGCACGTGCACCCTCAAATCCTCCATCGTAACATGCCGATTCGGTCCGCGCCTAGCCGAATGCTGGCCGCGGACCGAATCGGGGCGGCGATGCGGCTCGTGTCCGTCTCCTGATGTCCCTCGGTTACAGCACCGGCTGCGGGATGCCGAGGTCCTCGGCACCCGCCTGCGAGGCCACGGCCTCCGGGTAGTAGCGGTCGATCACGCGCTTGATCGTCTCGAGACGGTGCACCTTCTCGAGCGCGGCGTTGACCGCCTCCTGCTCGAGGTGGATGCCCGAGGGGTAGAGATCCGGCGCGTTGCGGAGCCCGACCTTGATCACGACCGGGGCCGCGACGCGGATGATCTCCGGGATCTCGTAGGTGCGGATGAAGCCGCCGAACGAGTCCGGCGCCTCGACGTACAGGTCGATCGGCACGTCGACCGCCGCACGGATCGCGGCCAGCTGGGGCAGCGAGAGCGCGGTCGGCACGTTCAGCGAGTCGACGCCGATCTCCTCGGCCTCGAGCGCCGAGAGCGGGTTCGAGCCGAGGCCGGCCATGGCCGACGCCTTCATCACGAGGTCGGCGGGCACGATGCCTCGCTTGCGGCCTTCGTTCAGCACGCGGATCACGCCGCGGTCCGCGATGGTGAGGCCGCGGACGCCGAGCTCGAGGCCGCGGGCCACGTCCTCGAGCACGTGCACCACCCGGTCCATGCCCTCGGCCTGGTAGGCGAGGTTGTGCATGGTACTGGTGAAGTGGCTCGGCGACGGGGTCCACGTGCCGCGGGGCCCGGGGAACGAACTGAGCTCGACTCCGGCCGAGCGGCACGCGTCGAGCATGCGCACGAGCTCGACGTCGGTGCTCATCTGCAGGCCGGAGCCTTGGCTCAGGCGGTGGGCGGTGAGCCCGGCCTTGGCGAGCGCCTCGAGCGAGGCGTCGACCGCGGCCGGCCCCTCGATGCTGGCCAGCTCGACGCGGTACTGTGCCCCGTCCTTGAAGCGCTTCTGGCTGCTCGGCAGATCGTACGCGTCTCCGCTGACGTATCCGAGCTCCTTGAGGAGGCTGCGGGCCTCAAACATCTGTCTCTCCCTACTGCTTGGCGGCCCCGGGCGGGGCCTACTGCTTGGTGGTCGCCGGCTCGGCGACCCGGTTGACGGAATGGAACGGGGCGCCCGTCCTGATGAACGCCACGACGTTGCGGGCCACGGTCTCCCGCAGCTCCATGTACGCCTCCTCCGAGTAGAAGGCGACGTGCGGCGTGGTCACGGTGCCCGGCGCCGAGAGGATCGGGTCGTCGAAGGACGGCGGCTCGTTCGCGATGACGTCGAGGCCGGCGATCACGCGACCGGACTCCAGGTGCGTCCGCAGCGCGGCCTCGTCGATGACGGCGCCGCGCGATGTGTTGACGAGTCGGAGGCCCGGGCGGGCCCGCGACAGCACCTCGTCGTTCACCATGTTCCGGGTCTCGGGGGTCAGGGGCACGTGCAGCGACACCGCGTCGGAGCGCTCGAAGAGCTCGCCGACGGTCGCCACCGGGGTCGCGCCCTCCGCCTGGATGAACTCGGCGCTCAGCACCGGGTCGTAGGCGAGGATCCCGTAGCCGAGCGCCCGGCCGATCCGCGCGACCTCGCGCGCGGTCCTGCCGTAGCCGACGAGCCCGAGCGTGCGCGTCGAGATCCGGTGCAGCGTGTACTCGGTGTGGTAGCTCCAGCGGTGATCCTCGCGGTACTGCCGCTCGTAGGGGACGATGGCCCGCTCGAGCGAGAGCAGCAGCGCGACCGCGTGGTAGGCCACCTCCTCCGTGCAGTACGTGGGCGCGTTAGCGACGAAGATGCCGCGCGCGGTGGCCGCCTCGACGTCGATGCGGTTCACCCCGATCCCGTAGTGCGAGATCACGCCGCACTTCTCGCCGAGCTGCGCGATCCGGTCGGGACCGAGGTCCGTGTACTGGTTGCACACGGCGTCGGCCCTGGCGGCGACCTCGGCGAAGCCGTCGAGGTCGCCGTTCAGGTCGATGACTTCGGCGTCGATCTCCGCGAGGATCGCGCGCTCGATGGCCAGGTCGTCGTGCTCGCGGTCCGTGAACACAACCACCGGGCGGGTGCCGGCCGACTCAGGCATCGCCGGATCCCCCGCGCTCGGCCGAGATCTCGAGCACCGCGTGCGACTCGGGGTCGAACTTCACGCCGTACGACTCCCAGGCCGCGGCCACCGAGACGCTGCCGTTCGCTACGTCCTCGACCACACGTTCGACGGGACGCTTCAGCGGGTCGCCGTAGCCGCCGGAGCCCGGGGTGTCGACCGCGAAGACGTCGCCCTTCTGCAGGGCGAAGCCGGTCTGCTTCTGGTAGAGCTTGCTGCGCTCCCCGTCGCGCACGAGCCACTTGTCGCCGGCCGCACCGGAGCCGCCGCCCTCGAGGCCCTGCGGGCGGTGCTCCTCGCCGTCGGAGCGGAGCGTGAGCGCCTGGCCGTCGGCGGTGATCTCGTAGACCCGTCGGAACGCGAGGCCGCCGCGGTGGGTTCCGGGGCCGCCGGAGTCCGGGATCAGGCTGTACTCCGAGAACCGCATCGGGTACTCGATCTCGGCCGCCTCGACCGGCACGTTCATGACGTTGCCGACGTAATCGTCGACCGCGTCGAGCCCGTCCTTGTTCGGGCGGGCGCCGATGGGGCCGCCGAGCAGGTCGAAGTAGACGCCGAAGCGATCGGTCTCGGGGTTGACGCCCGAGATGGACAGCGCGGTGGTGTGCGCGTTCGACTGCGCGGGGATCCGACCGGGCAGCGCCTTTGCGAAGGCCGAGAGCAGCACGTCGGAGGCGCGCATCACCGTGATGTGGCGGGCGCCGCACGGGGCGGGGAACTCGGGGTTCACCGCGCTGCCGAGGGGCGTGAGCACCGTCACCGGGCGGAACGCGCCCTCGTTCTGCGGGATGTCGGGATCGGTCACGCACTTCGTGATGAGGAACGCGGCCGCGCTGATCGCCGCGGGGACCGCGTTGAACGGGCCGCGGCACTGCGGCGAGGTGCCGGCGAAGTCGAACACCATGTCACTGCCCTTCACCTTCACCGTGCAGCGCAGCCAGACCTTGGTCTCGCGGTCGATGCCGTCCTCGTCGAGGTAGCCCTCGGCGAAGTACTCGCCGTCGGGGATCTCCTCGATGCAGGCGCGCAGGCGGCGCTCCGTGTACTCGAGGCGGTCCTGGGCGACCTGGGTCACGACGTCGGTGCCGTAGCGGGCGCAGAGCTCCTGCACGCGGCGCAGGCCGGTCTTGTTCGCGGCGAGCTGCGCGCGCAGGTCGCCGAACAGCTTGTCGGCCTGACGGGTGTTGGTGCGCAGCAGGTCGACGAGGGTGTCGTTGAGCTCGCCGTTCCGTTCGTAGATGAGCGGCGGGAGGCGCACGCCTTCCTGGTAGATCTCGGTCACGTCGTTGCCGATCGAGCCGGGCGCGCGGCCGCCCACGTCGAGGTGGTGCGCGACCGTGACCGAGAAGGCCACTGGCTCGCCCTCGAAGTAGACGGGGGTGAAGAGCGCGATGTCGGGCAGGTGGCTGCCGCCCGCGTAGGGGTCGTTGAAGATGATCGAGTCGCCATCGCGCATCTTTTCGAGCGGGAACTTCCCGCCGAGCACCGAGCGCAGTGCCCCGCCGGCGAAGCCGAGGTGGGCCGGGATCGACTCGGACTGCGCGATGAGCTGGCCGGTGACGTCGTAGAGCGCCGCCGAGCAGTCGGCCGCCTCGCGGATCACGACCGAGTAGGCCGAGCGCTGGAGCGTCGCCTGCATCTCCTCCGTGATCGCGACGAGCGCCGCGTGCACGACTTCGGTGGTGACGGTGTCGATGATGTTCGTCACGTCAGTTTCCTTCCGCATTGATGTGGATGATGAGGTTGCCGTAGCCGTCGATGTTCACGACGTCCCCCGGGGGCACGAGCACCGAGGTGTCGTCGGCCTCGATGAGGGCCGGGCCGCTCACGACGTTGCCGCCGCGCAGCAGCTCGCGCTTCCAGATCGTCGCCGTGTGGCTCCCGTCCTCGAAGGAGATCTCGCGCTCGGCGATCCGAGCCGCAGCCTCGGGGGCGGTGCCGCCGACGGTCTCGGGGATCACGGGCGGTGCAACCGGGCCGAGCGCGGTGGCGCGCACGTTCACGATCTCGACCGGCTCGCCGGGGGCGCTATGGCCGTAGGTGCGCTTGTGCGCGTCGTGGAACGCGGTCAGCAACTCGGCGAAGTTCTCCTCGGTGATGACGCCGCCTGGCAGGTCGACCGTGAGCTCGTAGGCCTGACCGAAGTAGCGCATGTCGGCGTGCCGCTTCACGACCTGGCCATCCTCGGGGACCGCCTGCGCGGTGAGCGCCTGGCCGCCCTCGGCCTCGAGATCCTCGAAGGTCGCGTTCAGCGCGGCGAGGTCGACGGCGTCGCTGATGAAGCGGCGCGACAGCGAGAAGTCGTGGCGGATGTCGGCCACGAGACAGCCGAGCGCCGACAGCGCCGAGGAGCCGAGCGGCACGAGCACGCGGGGGATCCCGAGCTCGCGCGCCATGGTCGCCGAGTGCAGCGGGCCCGCGCCGCCGAACGCCATGAGCGTGAAGGTGCGGGGATCGAAGCCGCGCTGCAGCGAGACCATGCGGACCGCGTTCAGCATGCTGGCCTCCGCGATGCGGATGATGCCGAGAGCCGTCTCCTCGCGGCTCATGCCGAGCTCCGCGGCGAGCGCGTCGACCGCGGCGTTCGCGGCGGCCGTGTCGAGGGCCATGCGGCCGCCAAGGAACGTGCCGGCCTCGATGCGGCCGAGCACGAGGTTCGCGTCAGTGACGGTCGCGTTGGTGCCGCCGTGGCCGTAGCAGGCCGGGCCGGGCATCGCGCCGGCGCTCTCGGGTCCGACGCGGAGCGCGCCACCCGAGTCGACCCAGCCGATGGAGCCTCCGCCGGCGCCGACCGTGTGGATGTCGACCATGCGGACGCGCAGCGGGCGGCCGTCGATCGTGCCCTCGACCGTCATGCGGGGCTCGCCGCCGACGATCAGCGAGACGTCGCACGAGGTGCCGCCCATGTCCATCGTGATGAGGTTGGGCTCGCCCGCGAGGCCAGCCGTGAAGGCGCTGCCGATCACGCCGCCGCTCGGGCCGGACAGCGCCGTGGTGACCGGGCGCTCCTCGACCAGCTCGGGGGTGACGATGCCGCCGTTCGACTGGATGACGTGGAACGAGGCGTTCGAGTTGCGGCTCGCGAGCCCCTTCTGCACGTCGGACATGTAGCGCGCCACCCGCGGCATCGCGTAGGCGTTCGCCACCGTGGTGCTCGTGCGCTCGAACTCGCGGAACTCGGGGCTGACGTCGCTCGACAGCGAGACGTGGATCTCGGCGCTGACCGACTTGACGAGCTCGGCGACGCGGCGCTCGTGCTCCGGGTTCACGTAGGAGTGCAGCAGCACGATCGCGATCGACTCGACGCCCTCGGACACCGCGCGGCGCGCGAGCTCGATGACCTCGTCGTCAGCGAGCGGGACGCGCACGCTGCCGTCGGCGTCGACGCGCTCCGTGACCTCCCAGCGCCAGCGGCCCGGGACGAGGATCTGCGGTTTGTCCTGGAACAGGTCGTAGAGCTTGGGCCGCTTCTGCCGGCCGATCTCGAGCACGTCTTTGAAGCCGCGCGTCGTGATCAGCGCGGTCGGGGAACCCTTGCGCTCGAGCAGCAGGTTCGTGACCACCGTGGTGCCGTGCACGAGGGCTTCGACGTCCTCCATGCCGTGGCCCGTTAGCTTGAGGATGCGGTCGACGCCGTTCAGCAGCCCGATCGACGGGTTCGACGGGGTAGACGGCACCTTCGTGAGGTGGATCTCGGCGGTCTCCTCTTCGAGGAGCACCACGTCGGTGAAGGTGCCACCGACGTCGATGCCGATCCTGACGTTACTCATCTGTGACCTCCATGGTCTGATCTGGTCCGCTGAAGTCCGCGGACGGGGAACTCGGTGTGGGACGTCGCCCGATCCAGCACGTACTGGATCTCGACGCCGTCCCGGAATGTGGCGAGATCGGGGGAACGGGTGCCGTGCACCGCGTCGATGAAGAGCCGGGCGAAGCGCGCGACCCGCGGCACGAGGTCGTCGGGGCCGCCGATGGCGGGCTCGGTCGCGTCGTCGAAGACGGTGGTCAGCCTGGAGCCGTCGTGCAGCTCGACCGTCTGGGCGACGTCGTCGAGCAGCAGGGTGCCCTCGGTGCCGACGACCGCCGCGACGCTCTCGAAGAAGCCGTGGCTCGGGGTGAACGAGACGCTCGCTCCCCCGCCGCCGGCGAGCCCGGCCGTGAGAGTGAAGGCGTCGTCCGCCCCCGTGCCGATCCCGGAGTGCCGCGGCACCGCGGCCCACCGGGTCGCGGCGGCGTCGTCGGCGAAGGGCCCAGCGATCCAGCGCACGGTGTCGAAATGGTGCGAGCCGAGGGCGAGCAGCAGGCCGCCGGCCGCCGGCTCCCACAGCCAGCCGTGCGGCACGGACTCGAAGCGCCCGACCGAGGAGTACCGGACGTTCCACTGGAAGCTGCGCACCTCGCCGATCCGGCCGGCCTCGACCGCGCGCTTGAGCGCGATCCGGGGGCCCGAGAGCCGGAACTCGAAGTCGATCGCGCTGACCCCGCCGGCCCGCTCGGCGGCCGCGGCCATCCGCTCGGCGTCGTCGAGGCTCGCGCTCATCGGCTTCTCGCAGACGACGTGCAGCCCGCGCTCGAGGGCCGCGATCACGGGCTCCGCGTGCTGATCCGGCCGGGTCGCGACGACCACGACGTCGAGGTCGGCCCGCTCGTACATGACGCGCCAGTCGTCGTAGCCCTGGGCTATGCCCTTCGCCTTGGCGACCTCGGCGCCGCGCCCCGGGCGGGCGGAGCACAGCGCGACCACCTCGGCGCCCGCGGCCATCCAGGCCGGCAGGTGGTGGCTCACGCCGAACCCGAGTCCGACGATGCCGACGCGCAGCGGGCGCCCGGCGGGCTGGTCAGCGGGCACTCTGGCCCCCGTCGACGATCAGCGAGGTGCCGTGCACGTAGGAGCTGGCCGGCGAGCCGAGGAAGTAGACGGCCTCGGCGATCTCAGCGGGCTTGCCCGGGCGGCCCATGAGGCCGTAGGCCTCGCGGAACGTCTCGGGATCCTCCTTCTCGTGAATGGTGGTGAGGCCCATCTCGGTCTCGGTGAGGCCGGGGCACACCGCGTTAATGCGGATCCCCTTGCGACCGAAGTCGATCGCGGTGCCGCGCACGAGACCCATGAGCGCCGACTTCGTCATGTTGTAGACGGTGTTCTGCGCGAAGCCGATGAAGGCGCCGACCGATGCCGTGACGACGATCGTGCCGCCGCCGCGCTCCACCATGCCGGCAACGGCCGCGCGGCAGGTGTTCCACACGCCGTCGACGTTGACGTCGAACAGGCGATCGCGGGCCTCGGTCGGCGTGCTGAGCAGGTCGCCCGCCTGGTTCACACCGGCGTTCGCGACGAGGACGTCGATCCCACCGACCTCGGCCATTGCGCGAGCGACGTCGGCCTCGTCGGTCACGTCGACGCGCATGGAGCGGACACCGGGGATGTCCGTGTCGCCGATGTCCCAGACCACGACCTCATAGCCGTTGTCGCGGAACTTCTCGCACACCGCCCGACCGATCCCCCGCCGTCCTCCGGTGACCAGAACCTTCTTCTCCACAACGTCTCCTCGCGCATCGTTGGGCGCACGTTCCTGCGCTCATCCAAGAGTCTAGGATTCGGCGGAGGGACGGGTCTTCAGACAAACACGCGAATTGTCCGGTGCTCCCCCCGTGCTGACGGATGGGGGCTGCGGGCGCCGGGCCCCGCCCACGACGCTGCGATTCCACCGTCGATGAGTCTGCTATGAACAACTGAATCCGCGCGACGGCACCACGTCGACCGGACTCGGCGCTCACGGGACGGCAGTCGGGGCGCCGGTTGGAATGGCGGCCGGGGCCGTAGACTCCCGACAGTCCTTGCCCCCAGCCTGTGCTATCAGACCCGGCAATAGAGAACGTGATCGCACTGATACGCGCCACCCGGATGCGACGTCGTCGCCGACGTCCTGGCCACCGCGAAAGCCCAACGCTGGGATCCCACCGAAGTCATCCGCGTCCTGCTCGAAGCCGAAGCCACCGGCCGGAACAAGTCGATGCTGGCCACCCGGCGCAAACGCGCAGGCTTCCCCACCGGGAAGACCTTCGACGTCTGGGACGAAGCCCTCTCCACCCTCCCGGCGGCAACAACATCGTTCCTGCGGACCCTGGAATGGGTGCGGCGGAGCGAGAACCTGATCGCGTGCGGGCCCTCCGGCAGGAGAAGCTGCTCTTCATCGAGGCGGCTCCGCTCCAGGCGAAGGAATGGCTACGTCGACCGCCAGGCCTGGCTAGATCTCTGGGAGCGGGTCAAGGCCTGACGGGGGTCAGGATTCGCCCCATCCATCGGTACGGGGGTACGGGCGGAGGTTGTGCGCTTTGTCTGAAGACCGACGAGCGCCCCAAGCCATAACTTGAAAGCCATCTCGATGGACAGGAGTGTGCTGTTCGCGGGCGACCGGATCGGGGCCGGCGGGGCGATCGACGCCGCCGATCCTGCCGATCCGAGCCTGCCCGTCGAGACCGTCGACAGCACGTACCGCGGCTTCTACTGGGTACTCCGCGAGGAGTACGAGGGCCGGGTGCCGCGCGCGAACCGCTGAGCGATTACACAATCGAGCAACGAAAGGGCTGGAGTCATGGAAACCGCAATAGACCTTAAAATCCCAGTCACGGTGACTGACCGTGCCACCATGGAAAAGCGGCTCGATGAAGCCGTGGCCGTCGTCAGGACAAGGGCAATGGAGGAAGGGCGTCGGGGCATCCTGGTCACACGACATGACCGTGAATCCTTCACGGTAGCTCTCAGTGATGCTGTGCCCTTCGGGCTGACCCGCGAACACCAAGATTGGTGAAACCACCGGCGGCCCGGCCGGAACTCGAACGCCGACAGACCTTCGGAAATCCAAGGAGTAAGAATCTCAGACATAGGAGGGGAGTGCGGCCTTAAGCAATTCCCAGAGGGCAGCGGTTTGAAGCCACGAAAATAGTGAGGTTTGGCACGCGGAGATTAGGGGCCCATCCGAACAGTTCTGTTCCTGGCGACCGGACGGCAAACCCCAGCTCGTGATGCGTCCGAATGCCGACGGCGCACCAGAAGTGTAGTAGCCGCAACCCCAGGGCTGCGGCACGGACACCCGCGCCAGAAGACCGGAGCAATCCTGGGGCGCCCCCGGCAGCCGGGCATTGGCTGCGATTGTTACCCGACGACGAAAAGGGCACCAAGAGAGAACGCGATGGACGTTAATGACATACGGGAGACGGTCCAAAGCAGCTTGGAAGAAGGCGATTTCACTCTGCTGTACCTGTGGATCAGGTTCCGCGCCAGCGGCGGCGCTGCCTGCCGAACCAATTTCGACGCGTTCGTCCACGATCTGCAGGCACTGTCGGTCAACGACACGCTCGTGTTGGGCTCGGTCGTTCAGGATCTAGAGGTCCGATGGGGTGGACACCGCTAAGCGTCAAATCCTTCCCAACGGCCCGGGACGGCGACCACTGCCGGGTCAAGCGGGCCATCATTCCCTTTCTTGCCGGGCCGGGCCGGTGCCGGCGTCGACAACCATCTAACCGACAGGTCGAAATATCGTACGACGTCCGGACGTGACGTCTCCCACCAGGACAAGTAAGGAGTACAGGATTGAAAACGACAGCTGAGCAGGCAAATGCGCAGGTAGCCGCCGCGCACCTCGCCTTCGAACAGGCAAGTGACCTGAGCCCAACGGGGCGGGGGCACTGGCTGGAGGCGATAGCGTCCAGTCTGGAGAGCCACGCCGACGAACTCGTTCGTCTGGGCCAAGCTGAAACGCACCTGGATGAGGCGCGGCTTCGCTTTGAGCTGAGGCGCACGGTCTTCCAGTTGCGTCTCTTCAAAGATGAAACAATCCGCGGTGAACACCTGGGGGCCACTATTGACCGCTCCGATCCTTCCTGGGGAATGGGGCCGCGCCCGGACATCCGGCGAGTCAACGTTCCGCTGGGTGTGGTCGCCGTCTTTGGCGCCAGCAACTTTCCCTTCGCGTTCAGCGTCATGGGTGGAGACAGCGCATCAGCCCTGGCCGCCGGGTGCGCCGTCGTACACAAAATTCATGATGGCCACCCTCGGCTCGCCCTCCGGACCGGTGAGATTGTCACGGAGGCCCTGAACAGCGCAGGTGCCCCCAAAGGATTGTTCTCAACAGTGGTGGGAAGGGAAGCTGCCGAGATCCTCGTCGAGCACCCCTTGGTGAAGGCCGTAGGGTTCACCGGTTCCACCGCAGGAGGGCGTGCCCTCTTCGACCGTGCCTCCCACCGGCCCACACCGATCCCCTTCTACGGAGAACTTGGCAGCATTAACCCGGTTTTTGTCACCGAAAAGGCATGGGCGGCCCGGAGGGAGCAGATCCTTGCCGGATATGCGGCATCGTTCACCATGGGAATGGGGCAGTTCTGCACGAAGCCCGGACTGCTGTTCGCCCCTGCCGGCAGCACCGCGGAAATGGCCAGGTTGTTGCAGCAAGAACTGGCGGCCAAGCAGACCGCGCCCCTGCTCAGCCCCAAATTGCGGGACGGGTTCGATACCGCGCTCAAAGCAGTCCAGACTGCCCGCGGCGTTGAAGTGCTCGTGGCCGGGGATGAAGCCGAGGCGCCGCGCCCGACCGTGCTGATGACAACAGCAGAGGCTGTGCAAGAAAAGCCCGAGCTGCTGGAACAGGAAATGTTCGGACCCGCCACCCTCGTCATCCAGTACTCGGCGGATACCGACCTGGCCGAACTCGCCGCCCTGCTGGAAGGGCAACTGACCGCGACCGTGCACGGGGAGCCCGACGAGGACCTGGGCCGGCTGCTGACAGTCCTGCGGGAGCGGTCCGGGCGCCTGGTCTGGAATGCCTGGCCCACCGGAGTGACCGTCACCTACGCCCAGCACCATGGAGGACCATACCCCGCAACCACTGCCGCGAGCACCACCTCGGTTGGCACCGGCGCAATCGAACGCTTCATGCGCCCCGTCGCCTACGACTCCTTCCCCTCATCCCAACTGCCCCAGCCGCTCCTGGACGAAAACCCTTGGCGAATCGCCCGCCGCGTAGACGGCAGCCGGGAACCGGCATCTAAGAAGGAGGATCTGGCATGAGCCAAACCCTTGCGCAGCAGATACTGGCCGCCGAACACCAAGACGCTCTGCTCGTAAGCAACCTATGGGACCCTTAGTCCGGGGACTCAGGGTGGTGTCGGTGGTCGTCATGACCAAAGGACACATCCCCGACTGATCCGTGCTACGCAAGGTGTGGGAGCGCGGACCTGCGTTTGGTCTATTTACCAAATTTGTCGTTGGGCAATTTCCTCATCTTTGACCAGAACCCCTGTCACCCAAGAGGCCGCGGGGCGACCCGCAGATCATGTGGTGAAGCTGGGCATTACTCGTCATCCTCGTTGTGAACATCGGTATTTAGCGGAGAGCCTTGCAATGTCGCGCGCTAGGCGAGCAGCACATGGTTGGACCATGCTCGGTCAGGACCCCGACAGGGCAGCGCATCAAACTCCGCCTTATCCCGTCATGCCGGGACGGCACTCTTGGTGTGCAGATTCTGCGATATTAGCCGCACAAGCTGGTTGAAACTGCCACCCTTTTTGACATTCCATTCCGACTTCTGCGAGAGGGCAGATCATGATTGTTGCAGTACCAAAGGAGATCAAGAACAACGAGTTCCGGGTGGCGATTACGGCGGCTGGCGTTCAGGAGCTCGTTGCCAACGGTCACACCGTTCTAGTGGAGCGCGGCGCGGGCATTGGGTCGGGAATTTCGGACGAGGAATATGCGGTAGCCGGAGCCGAGATTGTCGCGGACGCTGATGATGTCTGGGCCCGGGCGGAAATGGTGTTGAAGGTCAAGGAACCCATTAGGGCCGAATACCACCGTTTCCGCAAGGGTATGATCCTCTTCACCTATCTGCACCTCGCTGCCGAGCCCGAGCTCACAAACGCTCTGGTCGACTCCGGCGTCACGGCCATCGCCTATGAAACGGTGCAGGACGGACGCGCGCTTCCGTTGCTGGCACCGATGTCAGAAGTTGCGGGCCGCCTGTCCATCGTGGTTGGCGCTTCGTCGCTGATGGCTCCCGCGGGTGGCAAGGGCGTCCTGCTGGGGGGTGTGCCGGGCGTTCGTCCGGCCAAGGTTGTGGTCCTTGGTGCTGGCGTTGCCGGCACCAACGCCGCCGTCATGGCATTGGGCCTTGGTGCTGACGTCACCATCATGGACATCAACATTAGCCGGTTGCGCGAGCTGGATGCCCTGTACCAGGGCCGCCTGAAGACCGTCGCTTCGAATGCCTACGAGATAGAGAAGTCGGTTATCGATGCAGATCTCGTAGTCGGTTCTGTCCTGATTCCGGGCGCCAAAGCCCCTAAGCTGGTCACCAACGATCTCGTGGCCCGCATGAAGCCCGGCTCGGTCCTGGTCGATATCGCGGTAGATCAGGGGGGCTGCTTCGAGGACACCCGTGCCACGACGCACGAGAAACCCACGTACAAGGTCCATAACACCATCTTCTACTGCGTTGCCAATATGCCCGGCGCGGTGCCGAACACCTCTACGTACGCGCTGACCAACGTCACCCTTCGTTATGCCGTGGCGTTGGCCAATCAGGGCGTCAAGGCTGCCTTTGAGAAGGATCCGGCCCTGGCAGCGGGCCTAAACATTGCCGACGGCAAGGTCGCCCACAAGTCAGTCAGCGATGCCTGGAATCTGGATCTGGTCCCCTGGCGGGACCTGGTCACCGCCTGACCAACAGAGTTCTTCGAGGGCTCGTAAGGACAACGCCACCACGCGCGGCCCAGAAAATTGCCCCCGCCTGCTGACCGGGTGGCTAATGCTGGGCCGGCACGGTTGAAAAGAAGGATCAGGACCAGCGCATGATTTCCGAGGCCATCGAGGAACGGCAGGCCATCATTGCGGACTTAAAAACTGCCGGCGGATTCACCAACGACGAGATTGCCGCCATTCTCGGAATTAGCCGCAGCGCGCCCAACAGCACCTCCAGTGAGTCTCCAAGCAACGAGCACAGGCGCGGAATAGCTAGGCTCGAACAGATCAGCCGCACAGCGAGGACCAGCAAGGAATGCTGTAAATGCAATTAATGCTCTCATTTACAGCATTCTTCTAGCAGTTCCGCAGTTTCATCTTGTCCCCCACAAGCTCAGGGAGTTGTCACGCTGAAAGGGAAGCCCCTGCACGTTCCGCCGGGAAAAACGTGCAGGGCTTCCTTGTTGGAGCCGTGTACTAGGAGACTGCTGAATTAATCGCAGGTGGGCGCGTCGGCTGGACTCGTGCGGCTGGTGGTTAAGACTGGACATGTGCAGGGACGCAAGGACGCGCAACGCGGGTACTTGGATGTGAAGGCGCTGGCCGCGGAGTTATTGGCTCCGGGCAGCGTCATCGCTTTTCTGGCCAGGCATCGGGAACGATTATTTCCGGATTCGATGATGGAGGACCTCTTCCCGTCGCAGCGGGGCCGGCCTTCAGTTTCGGCGGCGGTGATCGGTTCGGCGCTGGTGTTGCAGACGTTGCAGGGCCTCTCTGACCGGGAGACCGCCGAGGCTTTGACGTACGATCTGCGCTGGAAGGTCGCATGCGGACACGGGTTGACTGATGCCGCGTTCCACCCGAGCATGGTGACATATTGGCGCAGGCGCTTGGCCTCATCCGGCAACCCGCAAGGATCATGGAGGCCATCGCCGAAGTCGTCGCGGAAACCGGAATCCTGAAAGGCAAGCGCCGGCGGCCAGTCGATTCAACAGTCCTGGATGACCTGGGGGCGAGGCAGGACACCATCATGCAACTTATCGCCGCGGTCCGCCTTCGGCCGTGACGTCGCCGGAGGGCAGGACCTGGGGGGACCCATCCTGCGGGGTATGACTACAGCCGCACCGGCAAACCGGACATCGTCTGGGATGACCCCGATACCAAGGACGGGCTGATTTCGGCGCTGGTCACCGCGACGCTCTGGCGCTGCTGGCCGCGGTCGATCCCCGGCCGATGCGTACGCGCTGCTGTCTGTGAAGCAGATCCACACTTGGAACTCCCAAAGTTTCGTCAAGTTGAGGCACACCCCAACCTGACGTCAGGTAAAGATGAAATAAGTGTCAGAACAGGGTCAAAAAGCAGTTAGTGCAGATGGCCAGTGAATAGTCTTAAATTCAAACCTGACAGCCAACCCTTGAGAAGCCTTCTCGGCGAGGTTGCTTCGGCAATCGCGCGATTGGGTTCGCTTCCCACCGCGGGGACAAGGGACAATCCTGCTGGAGCTCTTCACTGCTAACGGGGAAAGCATCGCTGGCCGATGGGCGATGATTGGACCGTGCTAATCAATGGATTTAACTTCCGCGGCTACCGGAGCTTCCCATCCGACCAAGAGGTGCATCTTTATCCGCTCAGGAGAGTCAATCTCATCGCGGGTCAGAACAATACCGGTAAGTCCAACGTTCTACGGGTCATTGCCAATACGTTCTCCGATGAGAAGGCGCCGGCCTCAAAGTGGGACCGCCCATTGGGAGATGCCGAACACGCCTTCGTTAGGACCGAAATACATAGGATCAGTGATGTTCTCGCGTGGAGTGGCATGGAGAATCTGCCCGCCGACGTCCGCGAGTACCTGCGGCAATTTCTTTTTCTCCCGGGCATAGCCTTCCCCGGTGTTGCCGATGCGGTGGGTTTGGGTATTTCTGGGCACGGCGACATGGACCATGAGGTCCTGAGGCAGATGGGACGAAACCTGGGGAACCACCAGCTGGCGCAGGCTCTATCCAGGCACCTGACGGGCACTACGGGTGGGCATGCCGGTGACGATGCCTATCGCGTTCTCGACTGGATCGTGAAGCAGCGCCCCATGCCTCCTTCCTCGTACACCGTTAGCGGTGTAAGGACAATTTCTGATGACAGCAGCCAAGCTCCTGATCTGAACGGCTTGAGCATCAAGCGGCGCCTCCTTGAGTTGCAGAATCCGTCGACGGATCGGCTGGAGGATAAGAAAGTGTTCCTTAAGGTGCAAGAGTTCGTCCGCGCTGTCCTCGACGATCCATCGATCACCATAGATGTGCCCCATGACTTGTCAACGATTCACATCACCCAGAGTGGCCGCACTCTTCCTATCGAGAATTTAGGGACCGGCGTACATGAAGTGGTGATCATTGCAGCAGCTGCGACCGTCGTCCGAGACTCGATCTTGTGCGTTGAGGAGCCGGAGGTTCACCTTCACCCAATCCTTCAGCGCAAGCTGCTGCGATATCTTGCGCTGAAAACCACAAATCAATACTTCATCGCGACCCATTCTGCCCACATGTTGGATTCTGAAATAGGCAGCATATTTCACGTGACCCGTGAGGACGGAGCTTCAAGGCTACGATTTGCAGGTGCTGCACGTGATAGGGCTGCAGTATGCGCAGACCTCGGGTACCGCCCATCAGATCTTGTGCAGACCAACGCAGTCCTTTGGGTAGAAGGACCTTCTGACCGAATTTATCTAAAGCACTGGATCGAAAAACTGGCTCCGGGCAGGTTCGTCGAGGGAACCCACTATTCCATCATGTTTTATGGAGGCTCACTGCTTAGCGCGCTGTCGCCGCTTGACGCTGAGGAAGTTGAGGAATTTATCTCCCTGCGCAATCTAAACAGGTACATGGTGGTTTTGATCGACTCAGACAAGACAAGCAGCCGCACACGTTTGAACGCCAGTAAGCAGCGGGTCATAGAAGACCTTAGTAGTGATCCATCAACAGGCATGGCATGGGTCACTGCAGGTTATACGGTCGAGAACTATGTCCCCGAGCAGTTACTTACGCGCGCAATACACACTGCCCATCCCTCCACCAAGAAGCGTTCGTTGTCGGAGCAAAGCCAGTGGTCAAACCCATTGATGCCTGAGAGGCTAAGCGTCAAGCAACCCAGTAAAGTTGCGATTTCAAAAGTTGTGACCCGAGATTGGGGTGAGCTGTGGCCACTTGACTTGAAGAAGAAGGTTCAAGCGGTCATCCAGCTTATTGCAACAGCCAACAGTCACACCTAAGGAAGAACGTATCGACTTGGCGGTGATGAACCTTCTCCTGGTCCTACTGGGTGTCCACATGCGTCAGGAGTCACTTGGTTTTGGAGGGGGCTACTTCTCCTGGAACTCGCACATCGGGAAACCAGCCGTGCGGGGCCATGTTGGGCTCAATGTGCTCGCGGTCCCGGTGCTTTTGCATGTCGCATTCGTAGAACGGTCCGCGTGGGTCCAAAAGGAGTTCAAGTGGTGGCTATGGGAAATGGCGCGGCCAAAGCCAGGAAATCGCGAACGGGGGCGGCTAAAGGCGTTGAGCGTGGCAAGAATTGACGTTCCCGGTAGCGGGCAGGGGGACAAGACTCAACCGTGTGTCTGGTCCGTCATTCAGGTACGGTCACCAATGTGGACTTCGAAAGCACAGTGATCCCCCTTATGGCGGCCATCCCGGAAACAAGTGATCAGTGGCGTCATGGAAGCGGTTTCCTTGTACGAACGGACGGACAGCTGTTCCTGGTTACCGTTGCCCACCTGGGTGATTACGAGCTGGCCCCGCGGTCGGAATGGTCGCTGTGGTCGAAGGAGATATTCCTTGCTGACACCATAGATGTAGACACTGACGATGGACTACCCACGCGAATTGCGTCTTTCGAGCTATTCATCGAAGGACACAAGGGTAAGAGAGTCCCTAAGTTCAGATACGTACTACGGCCAGAACGACCAGGGACCATCGCGGATATTATCTTGCTTCCCGTTCAACCGGAGGACCTTGTGGTCCAGAAGTACAGCAGTTTCGATCTGCCACAGGACAAAGGTCCTCACCAAGCCGGCGCCGTCGTTACCCAACTTGGCCGGCGCAACGATTTCCCCGCGCTGAGTGTCACGCAGCACCGCTCCACCCAGCAGGCGGGTCCTCTCCGGTTTATGAAGCCCGAGGGACAGGAGGGAGATTCTGGTGGACCAGTTTTGAGCGCCACAGGACTCTTACTGGGCATGAACGTTGGGTCGCATAAGCAACTACTCGATGAGGCCATGCTGATGTCACCAGAGGCTATTGAGTCTGTAAGCAAGGCAGCACGAGGTGTAGCTACAGATTGGCCACACTTCGGATCCCAAGTCTCCCCTCACCCCATCCATAGATACTTTCACTAAATGGAGGGAGCCCAGTAGCGGCAATTCCCCCTTCCTACGTGCCTCGTCCCACGATCATGTACAAAGGCGGAGGTAAGGGTCACTCTGACTGATCGAGAGAAACTGGTTAACCGAAGAACTTGACAGCCCACCCGTACCGCGCGATGGCTGGTCGGTTGGTCCCTGTCTCCATTCCAGCCTTCCTGCCCTCTTCTTCCTTCTTTGTTTTGAGGGCATGAACATCCTCGAATGCTTCCACCCAAGCCGTAAAACATGCATCTTTCTTGTTGTGACTTGTGACCCCGATAGCCGCGGTAAACGCTAGCCCCACAACGGAGGCGTTGATAAACGCAAGAACGATAATGAATTCAACCGTGCCCTTCTCTACTACGCCCAGAAGGACATTGAAGAGAACAATCAACAGGGCTACAAGCGGCGCGATGATGGGCAAAGCCTTGGTATTGACTTCGGACTCGCGTCGGCGAAGCCGTGCCAGCACGAGCTGGCGCTCCGTCCACTCCATTTCCTCGAACTCTTCAAGGGTCTCCCCTGTGGGGAGATAGTGGACAGCCTGATACTCAAGGGTCGCCCCGTTCACCTCGTATTGATGCCACGGCAGCTTCCAATCCTTTCGTTCCTGCGCGAAAGTCATGTCTTGCCTAGGTTTTCGTCTGGTCTGCTTGCTGCTCACGCTAGTTGGTTTCCTTTCGCATGTCGGGAAACCAACCTAACGGTGCCTTCTTTGGTTCTAGGTGTTCGGGGTCTCGGTGTTTCTGCATGTCGCATTTGTAGAACGGCCCGCGCGGATCCAGAAGGACGTTCATGTGGTGGTCAGCGTGGTCTTTAAACCAGACGCTCATGCCGGTGGCCCCGTCGAGTCTGAGGTGCTCCCAGGCGCGCCACAGTGCTTCCACGCGGGAGACAGCTTCGGGGTGGAAATACCATTCGATGCACCATTTTGCTGCGCGCCCGTCAACATCGCGGACGTAAGTGGGGAGCAGTTGCTCGTGTAGGAACTCTTCGGCAGAGCCGTAGATCAACTGCGGGGCCTTCTGTTGTTCGCCGGCCTTAGGGTCAGTGTTCTCTACGTCCGAGCTGGGAGCTTCGGTGAACCGGCCAATGTCGATGGTCATTCCCTACTCCCCTGCCCGGTCACCCATGGATTTGCGGCAGGCGCAGCTGCTACCGGGACTGGTTCTTTCTCTGGCTGCGGGCTGTACTTTTTGATGGACGCTTCCACGGCGTCCTTGTGTGGGCCTGTGTACCAGGGCATGGTCCGGACCAACGTGGCGGGTGCACCGGAGGCGAGGATAACGGCGCGGCCGCGGTCGAGCTCTGCGAGGTTGGAGACGTCGAAGATGCGTTCCTTGCTTTCCTGCCGGGAGCGGCTGGATCCGGACTTTCCTGATGAGACGGAAATGTTGATGTAGCTGTAGTCCCCTATCAGGTCGGAGAGTGCGCGGAGGAAGCCTTCTTCGGCGACGCCGCCGCCGTAGACCTTGACGTTCGCTGCTGACCAGATCTTTCGCATGTTGGCTTCGCCCCAGAGTTCGACACCCTGGGACCAGGACTGGAGGATGCCCATGACGATCAGGCCTTTGGAGCCGTAGTGGCTGAACTGGTCCGGGAGGCCGGCCCAGCGGACCACGTTTGCCAGCTCGTCCAGGGCGAATAAGGCCGGTTTGGGCAGGCGGCCGCCGCTGCGTTCGGCCCGTTCTTCCATGGCCTCAGCGATGGCCACGGTCAGTGCCGTGGTGAGCGGGGCGGCTGAGCCGGCCCCTTCCTTGGAGAGGATGTAAATTGTCTCCTGTGAGGCGGCGAAGGCGTGCGGGTTGAACTGCCGGCGGGTATCACTGGCGACGCTTGTGCCCCCGGCGGGGGCGACCCAGCGGAGCGTGTTCCGGCTCTTGAGGCACTGGATCATCTTCTCGGCGGTGCCGAAGATACCGTCGCGCTGCTTGTCGGCTAGCTTCAGCGTGGATTCCAGGCCCTTGTACTGCAGTTCGTAGTCATGCTCCCGGAGGATTTCGATGGGTTCCTGGCTGACCTGCTCTGTCACCCATAAGTAGACCTGCGTGATCGGCAAATCGCGCAGTGCGGCCGCTAGGAAGTATGAGGAGAGAATGTCCTCGGCCTTGGGATCGAAGTAGGCGTCCGGCTTTGACCCCGGGACCCGGGAGCCGACCGAGAAGTGTTGGGTGAGTTTGTAGGCCTTTTCTTCGTCGGTGACGTAGGAGAGGGGGTTCCACCACCAGTGCGGTTCTTCCTGGGCGATCTTCTGGGGATCGAAGACCCATACAGGGGCCGTGGCTTCGCGGACGCCGCGGGTGCCGTCCACGACGTCGCGTTTGTTCGAGGTTGAGACAACGGCGCCGGGTGCGTCCAGGATGGCGGGCATCACCCGGGAGGTGGATTTACCTGTTCGTGGTCCCCAGATGTCGAGGCTGAGGTCTTCCCAGGACTGGACGAACTTCTGGCCGGTGGAGACGACCTTTCCCACGTTGATTCCCGGCGTGTCCTTTACACCCAGTCGCTCTGCCGTGGCCTGCGCTCCCTTTTCGGAGAACGCGGCAAGCGATTTGCCGCGGCCCAGGTAGCGGGCGGCCTTGTCGACACGGGCGCGCTTGGATGCGCCCTTCCGCCACGCAACCAGCACGACGATAGCCAGAACGACTATCAGGCCGGCCATGAGGCATGCTGCGACGGTGGCTTGGGTTGGCCAGGGCATCTTGCCTTTGATGAGTCCGGCGACCAGGTCGATGGGGTGGGCAGGGGGTGCGTCGATGCCTGCCATCCAGGACCCGAGGTGGGCGGCGGCGTAGGTGCCGCCGCCGAAGATGACGATGGCGCCGATGGCTAGCCAGACCAGCAGGGCATCTTCGAGGCCCATTCCTTTGCGGTTCGGTGCGCTCACAGCGTGCCTCCTTCAGCGGGCAGCGCTGGTGCTGCCGGGTCCATGAGCGTTTCCGTCGGTGGGTGCCAGCGGGTGTCGGTGTCGTTCAGGCCGTCGTTCTTCTCGATGGAGGTCAGCCCGATCTGCACGGGGATGCCTGGGCGGCCGCCGACTTTGATGAGGAACTTGCCGCGGCCCGGGGGTTCGACGTCGAGGCCGCGTGAGTCCCAGGCGGGCGGGTCCTGCCAGGAGATGAGCTTTTGTTGCTCTTGCCGGGACAAGGGAATCGCTGAGGTCAGCAGCGGCATTTCCGAGGCGGGCAGGCCGCCGCAGATCACCATGCCGGAGCGTTCGACGAAGCCGCGGGCTTTCATCCGGTCCTCTTCTGCTGGCAGTGCCAGCAGGTCGGACATGGTGTGGGAAATCATGATCTGCCCGACGCCCACGGATCGGTTCAGGCGCGTCAGGGCGTCCACCCGGTCCACCATGCCTTTCCCGGAGCGCAGCGCCCGCCACAGCTCGTCCAAGACGACGAAGTAGTTCCGTCGCGGTTCCAGGCAGGCGTCCGCCAGGGCGTTGGCGACATTCACGGTGCCGAAGCCGTAGGACCAGCACGCCAGCAGCACGGCGGCCTGCAGGTCGGTTTCGGTCTCGTCGATGCTGGAGACGTCGAAGACCACGGCGCGGTCCCGCTTCATCGGGTTGGTGGTCTGCTGGGAGAAGATTTCCCCCAGCTTCCCTCCCCCGGTCAGGCCCAGCAGGGTCGCTTCCAGCGCCCGGGTCTCCTGCAGGTAGACGTTCATGTCGCCACGGTCCAGCGCGACCTGCCGCAGCTCGTCCGGGGCGGAGACGATGACGTCCAGGAGGTCTTTCAGAACCGGGACGCCGTCGAACACGTCATCGAGGACCCGCAGCGCCCGGTCCAGGATGGTCTGTTCCTGGTCGGTGGGCGGGTTGTTCCGGCTGATGGTGATCAGGGAGACGACCATGTTCAGCCGGCGGCCGTGGGCATCGGCCCGGACCCGGGTGGCGGCTTCGTGGTGGCCGTGGTCCTCGAGGAGCTGGGCGACCTCGACAGCCTGACCCGGATCGAGAATGTTCAGGTAGCCGACCCCGCGGCCGAGCTTGATGACCTGCCCGCCGAGCGCTTCGACAGCTTTGACGTGCTCGCCCTTCAGGTCACCGAGAACCAATGGGTTGACGCCCTGGGCAGCGAGGCCCAGGAACATGCGCCGGACCAGGGTGGACTTGCCCAGCCCGGGTTTGCCGAGGATGAAAGCGGAAGGGTTGGAGATGAGCCGTGCGCGCTGGAACCAACTGATCGGGTCGCAGCAGACCGTTGCCTGGGTTTCCTCGTGACGGCCAAGCGGGACGCCGATCATGGGCGAGGACGCGCCGGAGGAAAACGGCCACAGGCCGCAGACCTGGACAGTGGTTCCCCGGTACTCCTTCACGGACGGGACGAGCTGGGCCATTCCCCCGCCAGGTCCGGACCAGCCACGCGCACCCGGCCCGGTCTCGCGCGGCAGCTTCTCAGCCTTGTTCTTTGGAGACCCCTTTGATGGCTTTACTGTCATTGACGTCAAAAGGTCTTTGAGGGCCATTAGAGCGCGTCCTTGATTTCGGAGGGGACCATGCTGTGCTTGGCCAGGACCAGGCCCAATGGCAGTGAGGCCGCGAACGCGGTGTCCTGCGCGCCGTAGGCGCGGCGAAGGAGTACCCGTGCGGTACCGGAGGTCTGTTCGATGGCGGCCACGGCATCAGGCAGCCGTTCCCTGTCGGTCACGGTGGCAGTGACGACTATGCCGAAGTTCACCAGGCCGGCGCCGCGGGCTTCTTCCTGAGCGGTCTGCACGGCGGAACGGGCATCGACCAGGGCGCGGGCGCTGGGCCGTGTTCCGGAAGTGATGCGGACGTTGGCGTTGTTCTGGTCCCGCTCGACCACGGTCGCGGCCTTCGCCGAATCCATCGGACGGTAGAGCAGGGATACGCGTTTGCGGTCAATGTCACCGTGCGGGGCCAGCAGCCGGGAAAGGACTGAGGAGTTCACCGAGCCGCGGGGTGCGCCGGTCATGGTCCAGGAGACAGAGAACGCGGAATCGTGGCGGTAGTCCTCCCAGTTCGCCTGAGTGGCGGTGGGGCCGACCTCACCCCAGGCCAAGGCAACGGGGGAACCGGCGGCGTGGGCTTCATCAATGATCAGCGCAGCAGGAGGGTCGTAGGCGATGCGGACGACCTCGCAGAGTTCCTGCGCCGACATCGGTCGGGCGATACCGGCACCCGTGGACTGCAGGCGGGCAGACAAGCCGGGGATCCGGGAGGCAAGGTCCCGGGCCACATCTTCGGGGGTGCGCTTCTTTGACCCGGACCGCAGGGAAGCGTTGAAGGTCAGGGACACCCAGGCGCGGACCGTGGCCGATCCCTCCGGGTAGGTGTCAACGACCTCGCGCAGAATGGCCTGGGCGAATTCGGGAGCGTTCGGGTCGATGTTCATCTCGACTTCGTTTCGCAGCCGGTACCCGGAATCGGGGGCGGTCTCGACGGTGACGGCCGCGGCGTCCAGTCCGGCTTCGTCGGCAAGGCCGGCGAGCCAGCCGCCCCAGTTAGCGACCCATGCGTCGACCTGCTCAGGGTCCACGAGCGAGGCTCCGTCGGGTTCGGTGGAGAAGATGACGGTGAAGTGGCTGGTGGCCGGGACGTGCAACATGGCGAACGGGCGTTTATAGGAGTCTGCGAACTCGTAGAGGGTCGACTTCGCGGCAAGGCCGGGGAGCTGGTACATGCCCCACTCGGTCACTCCCAGGGGGCCGGAGCGGTAGAGGTTCGTTCCAGTGGACTTGGAGAGCCGGAAGGTCATGCGGGTGCCGAAGCGGTCTACGACGGACTGGCCGTGCTTGTCCTTGACCGTCAGTAACAGGGCGCTGGCCCCGGCGAGGGCGAGGACAGCGAGGCCGGCGAACAGGCCCCAGATAGCGAAGGTGGTGATGCCCATCAACAGTCCGGCCATGACAATGCCGGTGCCGATGGCGCCGAGGTTGCCCAGCCCGGCGGAGCGCGGTACGCGCCAGTTGCCGTAGGACGGTTCCTTGTATTCGGTGTTAATTGCTGCCACTGGGGCCCTCCCCGGTTGAATCCTGCGCGGTCTTTTCGATTGCCTGTGACGTCTTGGTAGCCACCTGTGCCCCGGCGGCTAGTGCCATGCCGGCCGGGCCAGCTGCTGCCCCGCCGCTTGCCCCTGCCGCTGCTCCAGCGGTGCCTGCTTTGCCGGCGGTTGCAGCGCCAGGGGCTCCGCCCGGACCCGTAACGCCGGGGGTGGGCTGTCCTCCCCCGCCCCGAGGACCAGGCGCTCCGTCACTGCCTTTCGGCGAAGCGCCGGCGTGGGTGCTCTGGGTGCTGGCGGTACTGCTTGTTGTCGCGGGGATGGGTGCGGCATTGCCGTGTCCGCTGCCGCCACGGCCCAGGGACACGGCACCGGTGGCCATGGCACCAACGGCTGCTCCCGCGGCTGCTCCGCTGCCCGAGGCGACGGCACCGACCATCGGCGTGACGAACCGCATCAACGCCGGAAGCGCGAACAGGGCAACGATCATCAGCGTGAAGCCCGTGATTGAACCGACCAGGGCGTCCTGCCCGCTGGTGTTGCCCATCAAGAGGAACGCGACCGAGTACACGATGGCCGCCGCCGGTTTGTAGAGAATAAAGGCAATGGCCCAGCCAACTGCTTTCTGGAACCATTGCCGGCCCATCTCCGTGTTCGTGAACGCTGCGGTCGTGGGCAGGATGCCAGCCAAGATCACCAGCATTCCGCTGCGGACCACCATCAGCACGATCTGGACCAGTGAAGCAATCAACCCGATCAGGCCCAGGACGATGAGAATAAACACCCCTACACCGGTCTGTCCGGTCATAACGAGGATCTTCATCGATTCAGCAAAGCCCTTGCCGTCGGTGGATCGGTCGATGATGGCGGCCGAAAAGGTATCTGCGGCAATGACCAAAATAGAGATGACTCCCAGACCAAGACCGGAAACCAAGGTAAGTGTGAGCAGCGAACGGAGCAGGTCCTTGAGCGGTGCACCGCGCTGTTCCCAGATCATCCGGATGCCGCCGATGATGACGGCGAGAACCGCCAGCGTCAGCGTCCAAGTCATTAGCTCGCTGTTGACCATTGAGACCACGGGACTTGGCCCAGTCCTGTCCTCGCTGATCAGGTTCACCGTGGGCATTGAAATCCAGAAGGTAGACAGTGTCGTCACCATCTGGCTCATGCCCTCCATGATCGCCTTGGCCAGATTGTCGATGGCGTCGTCTGCTATCCTGGCCACAACCTCTCCGGCACCTTCCTTCGCTTTACAGGCCAAGTCCCAGATTTCGCAAGCCATGTCAGACCCCAGCCCACGGGATGAATGAACCCAGGTCACTGATCTGTCGGACCGTTCCTCCGCCTGCAGCGGGCATGTCCAGTTTCCAGTCTCCGGCCTCCCAGAGCAGTGATGTGGAGAGAGCACCGTATCCGCCGTCGGCGGTCTTGAACGCCAGCTCCACGACGGCTGCTGTTGGCGTGTACGAGTGGATGATGAAGCCAGCGATTTGGAGCTTCGGGGAGCTCCCACCACCGACGTCTTTGCCTTCATTGATGGCCTTTACCGCTTTGTCCCGAGTTGGGCTGTCAGCGGCAAGTTCCAGATAAACCTGTTTTGCGTAGCCGTTGAATGAAGCCGCCCAGATGTTTGCCGTGGCGTAGAGAGCGCCCGTAGGGGATTGTGCGAAGCACGAGCGCAGGCCGTCCTTGCCCGCAGTGCCGGGTCCTGCAGTTGAAGGATCGGTCGGAACGGCCATGGTTCCGACCAGTTCCCACTTGGACTTGGGCGCGGTACCCAGTGCAGTTTCGCTGCTGCCGGGAAGTCCGCAGACGCTCTTGTCAGCCCCAGCTGAAGCACTGGGGCTGACAGTGGCTGAGCCGCTGGTTTCTTCCGGGGCAGGGGCTGGCTGGGCGTTTCCCTGTCCTTTAGGGAGGAGAAAGATGATGACGGTTGCTGCGATGAGCGCGACCACCAGCGCGGCAGCGATAATGAACCCGGGCTTAGTGAACGGATTGCTTTCGGTGGTGCTCTCTGTTGACTGGCTCATGGTGAACCTCCCGTTCTTGGTGCTGGCTTAGACGAAGGCGCGGACGATGCCGGCGGCACCGGTGATGATGATGCAGCCCAGGAGGACCCAGCCGAGTTTGCCGATGGCCTGTGCACCTTCGCCGCGCTGGAGCTGGATGACCATGCCGATGCCGACGATGATCACACCCAGGACGCCGAGGACCAGGCCAATGCCGGAGGCCCAGTTCAGGACCAGGAGCAGCCCGTCTGCCTCTGCAGGGATGGTCGGAGTGGGGTTGGGTATGACGCCGGTTGCAAGTGAAGAGAAGTAGTTCATGGTGAGACCTTTCAGTGAGCGGTGCTTGATTTGTCGGCAGCCAAGGTGGCTATGTCAGTAATGAAGCGTTGAAATTCGCGGGTCGGTGTCGTGTCGTTTCCAAGCCGCCATGCCTCGACCCAGGGCAGGGTCCAGAGCCGGGGGGCTCCCCCGCCGACGATGGCGGCGAAGTCACGCAGCGCTTTGGGGGTCTTTCCCTGTGTGTCCGCCAGGATCGCGAGGCCGAGCAGGTCAGCTTTCGGTGTGGCTCCTGACACCCATTGGGTCAGGGCACTCCTGGCGGCTGTGAGGCCGCGCATGTCTGCGCGGCAGACCAGCAGCACCCGCGGCTCGCTTCCGTCCTGGAGGACGGGCCAGCAGTGATCGGTGGCGCGTGCGCCGAGGAGGTCCGCGATTCTGCTTTCGCCTGCTCCCCCGTGAGCGCCGATGATCCATAATTCGGCGGAACCGGTCATGGTGCGGCGTGCCAGTCTGTCGGCTGCGTCGGGTTCGACCACTCCTTTCAGAGGCGCAGTAATGACTGCCGCCGGCGGCACATACGTTTCCGGTGTTTCCTCTTCCGCAGTGCCGGCGGTGGGGCTGGTGATCCAGGGGTTCAGGGACTGTTGCATGGTTCCTCCTTTCGAAAGTCCGGATGATGGGTGGGTTTAGAAGCCCTTGGCGACGGCGGCCGCGGCCGCCAGCCATGCCCGCTGGGTGGTGGGCTGGAGGGCTTCGTAGCGGATGGGTCCATTGACCAGGGCCGGGTCGTAGGGAATCCTGACGACGGCCCTGACGAACGGTTCAAAGCCGTCCGCAATCCGCTGGGCCTCGTCTTTGGCCCGCTTCAAGGCATCCCCGGACATGGCGCGCTTGGCATCAGTGGATTCGGAGACGATCACGACGGAGTTGCGGGCCAGTTCGGCGTCGTGGCCACCACGCGATTCGAGGGTCTGCAGCGTCAGCCGGGCGGCTTCTGCGCGGTCCTCAATAGCCGTCACGGGCACGACGAGTTGGTTGGTGTGGTGGATCATCCTGCGCCAGTTCGCTGCCCGGGCGGTGTTGCCTGAGTCCATGACCACCAGCCGGTAATAGCGGGTGAGGACCTGGTGGGCGATGTCGACTTCCTCATCGGTGACTTCGTGGTCGCCTTCCTCGTTCTCATCCGAGCGCAGGACGTCGAACTTGTCGGCGGTCTGGTGGTGGACGAACTTGGCGATTTCGGCAGCGTTCGTTGACGGGGACAGCAGTTCGGTCGAGGAATCGATCAGGTCCAGAACGCTCCGGTCATGGGCGCCTTTCTCGGTTCGCCAGCCCAGCGTGCCTTGGGACTCGTTGTTGTCCCACGCCACGGTCGCGGCCCCGCTGTAGCGGGCGAGGATGGCCGAGAGCATAACCACCGTGGGGGTTTTGTTGGCACCGCCCTTGCGGTTGACCACGGCAATGGTCCGGGGACCGGGCCAGTGCTGGCTGACCGTGCGGATATCCTCCCGCTCAGAGAATTCTTCCGCGGACGGGTCCATCCGGAAGCCAAGGCGCGTGAGCGCACCCCGCCAGCCCTGTGTCGCAGGTTCCAGGACCGGGGCGCTGACCAGGAAGGAGGTTTCCTTCAAGCTACGCCGAGTCGCCGGTGCTTCCTCAGCGGCAACTGCCGTCTCCGGTTCCGGGGTGACCGGTGCGATGGTTGTTTCGGACGTGACGGGATTCGGCGGCCACGGCTGGCGGTCCACCGCGGCGACGGGGGCAGCCGTGGGTTGTGCCGGCGCCGCAGCGGGCTCAGGCTCAGGGGCCGGGACGGTATCCATGACGGCCGGAGCTGGCGTCTGGGCCGTGGGTTCCGGTGTTTCTGCCCGGCGCCGGGCGGGGCGTGCCTCGTAGGAGACGGATTCGATCGTGTTGTCCGGGTGCACGATCAGTTCACCGTGCCCTTCGGGATCCTCGATCTGGACCCTGACGGGCCGGTTCAGCGTCTGGGCCTCACCCACGACGAGGGCCAGGGCGTTGTCGCGAAGATCCTGCAGGGACTCCCCGGCAGGGACGATGCGGGAGTTTCCCGCGACGACGACCTCAGCGGTTCCGTTGTCGCGGACGATGGCCTTGATGTTCGGAAAGGCCAGGACCTCGGTTGATGTGGTGCTCATGGGTTTCTTCCTTTACGTGTGTGAGTTGGGGAGTCCGGCGCTTAGGACGAGGGGGGCGTGAAGCGGTGGACCTTCCATGGGGCTTCCTTGCCCGTGCGGAGCAGCTGCACCGTGTAGGTCCCGGCGTCGGTGGGCACCGCCGCCATGACCCCGTAGCCGTTGGCTTCATCGACGCTCAGCTCGGCGGGGCCGGTAACGCGATCTGCAGGGATGTTGGCCGGGTCAACGGCCGAGTAATCGGCAGTGGCCTGTGGCGTAAGCCAGCGGGCAAGATCGTTGGCCCACTGCTTTTCCTCCCTACCTGGGCGGGCAAAGTCCGCCATAGCCCTCTCGGCGATATCCACGGCCGCGTCCTTGCTGGCCTGATCCCAGGTGATGCCGATCGTGGCCGGGACCGTGCCCTCGGGAGCCTGCGGTCCACTGCTGGCGCTCAGCGAAACGGGCGCGGAGGGCGCGACTGTCGTCGGTTCTGCCGGTGCCGGCGTGGTGTTTGCTGCCGGTGCGCAAGCGGCGCAGAGCAGGGCTACTGCGATGAGGGCCAGGGGCTTTTTCACTTTTTCTCCTCTTGGATGGGCAGGTACAGAAACGCTGAGGGGACAGCGCTGCTCACGGTCCGGGTGTAGTAGTTGTGGTCATCCGGGGGCGGGTTGCCGTTGTAGCCCTCTTCGATGTAGGTCCCGTCGTCCCTGACTTCCTTGACCACCGCGACGTGCCCGTAGGCCGCGTCCGCTCCCCCGGCACCGGGCGCGTACCAGACCACCGCGCCGACCCGGGGCGTGTTGCCCGTGGCCCAGCCTTTAGCGTCCCAGCCGGCCTTCCACGTCAGTGCCGAGCCCAGGGCCTGACCGTCCGGACGGAAGGTGCCGTTGAGGAACTTGAACGGCGCGCCGGTGGACCCCATCTGCTGGTTCACCCGCCACAGGGCGAAGTCCACGCACTCGCGATAGAACATGCCCAGAGGTGATGCCGCCGCTGCGCCCGCTCCGGCCTGCATCCAGGTCGGTGAGTTTTTCCACGGGTAGTCATCCCCGGCGCCGGATTGCCCCGGAATAGCGCAGCCGCCGCCTTCCAGCGAGAACTTGCCGTCGGAGAGTGCCTGGACGAGTTTCACTGCCTCGGGCCAGTACCGCTGGTAGTGGTACGGGTCAGCGTTTCGTTGGACCTTGTTACCGGCAATAGTGGGCTCCAGCAGCTCCCAACCGTCCACCTTCTGCAACGCCTTGATGAAGTTCGTGGCACTGATGGTCGGGTCCATCCGGTCCGAGTACGAACCCCATGCACCGTTGCCGCGCTGCTGGAACAACCCCCGGGAATCCGGGCCGGCGCCATCCCCATGGTCCAGAACGCGCAGCCCCGACTCCCCCAGGGCTACCATGACGCTGATCATCTGACCCTTCACGGACAGATTCAGCGCCTTACCGGCGCCCATGATCGCCGCGGCATTCTTCAACTGCTCCTGGCTGTAGCCCTCAACCTTGGTGTCAGCATCGATGACAACAGAGACGGCCGGACCGCAGGTGGCGGCAGCTGGCTTCGCGGGGGCGAGAAGCAGGAGCACGGAGAAGATCAGTCCGAAGAACAGCCCGGGGATGGCAATGATGGCCGCTAGGCCAAGCGATTTGCGCTGCATTAGATTCGTCCCTCCCCCTTGGACGTCGACTGGCTCAATCGAAAGACTACACGCCTGTAGTGAACATGTGCAACGCATGTAGTGGTCATGAGGTGTTCATATATCAGGGACTGAGACGACGTTACGATGATTGGGTTCCGTTCCTCTTCATGGCTCGGCGCTGGAGGGTGAGACCTAATGCTGACGACACGGCGCGGCCTGGCCTGCCTCGCGTTCCTTGTACCGGCGGCCGCCTTATCTGGATTCGCGTTTGTCATGGCACGCAAGATCGTCAAGCGAGGACCAAAGGACTACCGTCGTGCCGAACTGACAGATGATGGCCGCAGAGTCCGCATCGATTTGGACGACTACACCAAGGCCCCGGGCGACTTTGGCGTGTTCGACCCCCTGGCCGAGAGCTACACGAGAGTCGGCGAGGTCACGCTGATCGATGAGGATCGAAAGTACGTGGAGCGGCGGATCCATCCGCTGGACTCCGGGCCGGCGTCCCTCGGGCCCCTGGTCGATTGGACCCCCGATGTGTTCTTCGAACCCTCTGCGGTGGCCGGACGGTTCGAGGAGGTGCACATCCCCACCGCCTACGGCGCGGCGCCTGCGTGGCTATTCCAAGGAAAGAAGACAGACACATGGGTGATCCATATCCATGGCAGCTGGACCGACCGCTCGATCATGTTTCGGGACGTCCACGCTTTCAGTCCCTTGGGATTTACCTCATTGGTTCCGTCATTCCGCAGCGACCAGGAGGTCAGCCCACCTCAGGCCGAATCGAGCCACCTTGGTCAAACTGAATGGCGTGATGTGGAAAGCGCCGTGGGCTACGCCGTGGATCATGGAGCGAGGCGAATCATCCTCTCGGGCTGGTCAATGGGTGGGACCATTGCCCTGCTCACAGCGGAGCTCAGCGCCTACCGGGACCGGATCGTCGGGGTCGTCCTGGTAGGCCCGGTCACGAGCTGGCGTAAGACCATCACAGCGGGGGCGGCGCGGGCAGGCGTGCCGGCGGTAGGGGCCGGCCTTGTCATGTCTCTGCTGCAGGCTCCCCCCTTCGCGAGGATGCTCGGGCTGGAGGAACCGATCAACTTCAATGCACTTGAGTGGGTCGACGTACCTAACCGGGTGGGAGTCCCGACGCTGGTTTTGCACTCCAGCGCAGATCAAGAGGTTCCATGGGAGATCTCGGCGGCGTTCCAACGCGCGAATCCTGACACCGTTACCCTGATTCCGTTACCGGAGGCGCATCATACCCAGGAGTGGAATGCCTCGCCTTGTACCTTCACCAACGAACTCACGAGGTGGATCAGCAAAACGATCTTGAATTGAGCAAGGCTACATCTGCGCGTCTAACTTGGCCTCAATGTGGCTGATTCTGCCCTGAACAGACTCCGGGAACATCATCATGTTCCCCCGCTGGTAGTTGTGCAGAACGATGAGGCTTTTGTAAACGCCATTTTCGAGCGTTTCATTGAAAAGGTCCCACGCCGGACTGACGAGGGATTGATCTGCATTTACCCGGATCCTCAACGCGGTAAGCCAGAGAGCATCGATCATCCAGAGCCGCAGCTTCGGGAGCTGTTTCGACAGGAAAAGAATCAACCACCCCGCAGCCGTCACCGAGAGGCCTAAATAGAAAAAGCGGTCAAACCAGGATCCGATCGCTTGAGCGAAGGCGTCCCATGGCGAGAAATGGAACAGCACCACGTACGTAATGTGGCACGAACAAGCCGCCGCAACCACGAGCAGACCCGCTGAGAATGTGGCATACGGGCCCCTCGCCTTGTGCCGAAGCATGTAGATGATCCTGAGCACGGTGAATAACAACGCGAGCATGTATGTGCCGCTATACGTAGCAGTTGCGAGCTGGTCCATGCGGGAAGCAATGAAGTCCGCAGCCGTTGGAGCTTTGTCCTCAATCAGGGCGAAGCTGACAATCATGATGGGAATGCTCAGCAACGGCGCGTAGTAAGTCCACCTGACTGTTACGTTCGCTAACCGCCGCACGCTGTCGTTGAAGAAGAAGATCGCTAGTAGCGCGAAGATGGCTTGAAGCAGATTCGTCACGTTCACGCCACCGAGGTAGCTGTCGATAACCACTAGGGGTGTAACCGTTCCCAGGACATAGAGCGCCGCGAGTCCGAACATCGACGCCAGCCACGACGCCCGGGATTCCGCCACCTTGACCACCGAGGGGATCCGGAGGAGGCATAGGGCACTCAGCAGCGCAAAGAGCAACAGTTTCATGGTTTAGCTGAGGAAAGGATCAGGATCGAACGAGCTGCGTGCACGGGTCTTCTTCGACATCTCGAAAGCGAAATCCTCCACCCACCGTTCGACAGGATGATTGGGAACGGACCGGCAGGTAACACTAATTGCGTCCGCGGTTTCCCTCAACATCTCTTCAGAGAGATCCGGCAGAGCCATGGGAATTCGAAAGCTCTCCAAGTAGATGTGTCCGAGCTCGTGATATATGCAGTGAAGTTTGTATTGCCGCGATTTCTGCGGCGGAAAATAGACGTTGACGCGATCTTCAAATTCGGCTTTGAAGGCCGTCAGCGCACCCCAGGACTCCTTATACTCGATCAGATTGATCGGCTTCTCACAGATCACGGTCAAGCGGTCGATAACTTCGCTCATCGACGTCGTCCCGTCTCCGCATAACTCCCGGACCTTTTCCGGGACCGGCGGGAGAGCCATTCACTCGTCGCCTTGCATCGACGCATCGATGATCCTGGTGATCGTCCTCAGAGTTTCTGGCGAGGTGGCCCCCAGGTTTCTCGCTGCAAAGTTCTTCACCTTGAGCTTCCGCATCTGGACAAGGAATTCCATGCGCGCTTCTACCTCGGGAGGAGTCTCACTGTTGAGATCACACAGATAACTGGCTGGTACAGCAAAAACGAACTCTGATATGCCCTTCAGCAGTTCTTGATCCGTCACCAGGCTGCCGGTGCCATTGATCAAGTAGGACCACCGTGTCCGCGACAGGTGGATTCCGTGGGCGGAAAGTGCTTCTTCGACATGAGGGTAAGTGAGCGCAGTGTTGTTATCTGCCTCCCAGATATCCACCAGGATGCCCATGCGATCCGCTAGCCGCTCTTTCTTCTGTTGCTGCGTAAGAAACACGCTGCGGCCCCCATTTGCCATCTATACAGCTCCTTAGCCAAGCTCAGCCACTTGTGTAGGCCGCCAACACAGAGCAGGCGGGCAGCTGACTCAAAATGTTACCCGACGACTTCCGGAGCGTACAGGCAGTGAGTTGTGCATGTGCGGAGCATGTATGTAGTCTGTCGCTTGCTTGGTCTTTCGAAGAAGCAACCGGTGCCACCACGACAGGACCTGTGTATCGACGGGTTCTGTTAAACCGAAGTGAGGGTGATGACATAGAGGAATACCGCCCACCCAAACTGATCGGCAAGAAAGCGCCCCTGCACTGCCTTGTGCTCCCGGATCAGCATTACACCGCATGGAAGGCGACGCAGCGGTACAACATGTCCTTCGGTGAGTACGTTGGTGCCTTGATAGACCGCGCGGAAGGACGTCCCAACAAGCTTGATGGGATGCAACAGGTGCCATTGCATATCGGCGAGTCGTAGGACGCAAAGGCGACGAGTCACAAACGCGACACGCCTCCGTTTTCTGAAAACAAATCCCCGTGAGTTGAATTGCCCGGTGATAGTTTCGGAGCAGTCGCAACGACATTCGAATCAGTCGGGGCGGCAGGCATGACAACGATGAAGCTGTAACCGCTTGGCGGATACAAAATTCAAAGGACAGAAGACATGACGGCAGTAGCAGTGAATCGAGGCGGCGGGCGCCCCAGTAAAGGCCTGCGTAAGTTCATTGGTTTGCGCGCGCCGATACCCACTTCTGACGGTATTGCAAAGGTTGCCGCTCACAAGGGCTTGACCGTCACGGAGTACCTTCTGTCCGTTGTAGAGCCAAAGCTGCAAGAGGACCTGGCGGCATTAGGCCAGGACAACTACCAGCAGGAGCTGCCCATCCGCATTGCCTCATAACAAAAAAGAAGGCCCGCACTAGGCGGGCCTTCGAAGCTTGAGACTTACCCTCTGGATTGCTTGCCGGCGGATCAGATAGTAAGTCGTGGAGAGCCTAACCAGGCCATCCTTTGTGTTGCTATGAAACCGATCTGGCAGGATCGGCCCTTTTTCGTACCTCAATCCCCGAAAGGATTACCCACATCGTACATCAGCACGTCTCCGTGCTTCCAGCACACCCAACCACGGGCGTGTCTACGGAGCCAGACGACCCAGCCACCGTTTGGGCAGCGCTAGCACCACTGCTGGCCGGCCAGCCTCGTGTACGTCTGTCGCGTGATGCAGGGAAATCGTACCCGCAAAAACACGAACGAAATCTTACCGAAGCGCTTCCTCCTGTACCTGCTGCGGTGCGAATTTTCGGTAAAGACGGTACCTGCGCTGCAATTTTCCTGGACTTTGACTCCTCTGTTGACGGCCTTGATTGGGTCGAAGCCGATGTTAGAGCGGTTCAGACGTGGCTTCATGCCTGTGGAGCAAGGTGGATCGAAGACTTCTCCCCCAATGGAGGCCGTCACGTCTACGTTCCTTTAGAGACCCGGGTGACATTTTCAGAAGCACGCGATCTGGTAGAAGCATTGGGCACCCGCCTAAGAACCTTGGACAAGACGCCACACCAGAACATACTCCACGGCTGCATGCGTACCCCCGGATCCGCTCATAAACGTGGGGGTCACCAACAGCTCGCCATGAGCTTGTCCCGCGCCTATGACATTGCCCGCAAACCAAACAGGCCCGCAGTCTGGGCAGCGATGAAAGCCGACCTCCAGAGGGAGATAGCGGCCGTTCAAGCTCTGCGTCTCGAAATACCCTTCCCCTCGGCAACTGAAGCCTCCACGACGTCCAGACCAGCAGGCCGAATGTCCAGGGGCATGCAGCAGATCGCCGTGAGTGGCCTTTACGACGCCAACCGCTACGCCTCCGATTCCGAGGCGCGACAGGCAGTAATCACCGCGGCTGCCGCCTCCGGCATGAACCTCACCGAAGTAGAGCGTCGAATGATGCAAGGTACCTGGCCGGGGCTCGCTTCCTTCTACGCTCGCTATGCCTCGCGCCACCGCCTACCAGCGCTGAAGCGGGACTGGGCAGAAGCAGTCGACTACTTACGAAGAAACGCAGGATCCAGAACGAGAAAGGACAATGCCCGTATATCCCCCACAAGCCAGCCAAATACACAGCCCCCTCAACTAACTCTGGATTCGATCTCGTCAGATCCGCAATCTGAGCATCGGTTCATCCGTACCTGGCGCAATGCACTCGCCCTAAGGGAGCACTCGTACACTGCTTCAAGAAGTGGCCTGGCAAGAAGAATTGTTTTGAGGGCTTTGGGCGAAGCAGCTCACAAGACGTCGTCGCGTTTCATTGAGTTCGGTGACAGATCCATAGCTGTAGCAACTGGCCTTGACCATACGACGGTCGGATCGCATCTGCGAGCTCTGCGAACGGAGCGAGATCCTTTGATTACGCTGGTGGAAGCCGGCCGAGGAACTAAAGGGGACCTCTATATGCTGACCGTTCCCGAGAATGTACGGGCAGCAGCCGAAGACCTCTCCTGGCGGAAGGGAAAGATCCATGCGTTGAGGCCAGTTTTTAGGGAGCTCGGGTTGCCGGCGGCCTTTGTCTACGAGGCGCTCGAACGGTCCCCGGGTATGCATACTGTAGAGCTCGTGCGCCAAACTAGACTTTCCCGGACCGCGGTGACAGAGAGTCTTGAGGTGCTGGCCGCATGGAACATGGTGGCCAGGGACGCGTCTCGCGCCTGGTCTGTGGTTGCCGGAACATCGTTGAAGGAATTGGCAGAATACTTCGGAGTTTTGGAAGCTGTCGCTGCACAGCTCCACAAGTATCGCGTCGAGAGAATATTGTGGCGGGAATGGCTGGCAAGAAACGTAAATACTGTCGCCGAGTTGCTTAGTCCGGACGAGGACTACCCCTGGTACGCATACGAGGGCCCACCCGATGAGTGGGCCCTCACAGACCTAGCGTTTAGCCGAAGAGCATGAGTGGCGGCATGACCCGCCTCAAGTTTCTGAACCAGGCTCTACGTGCGCAGTCAATATTAGTAGTAGCACCAAAGCAAGCGTGCCATAACGTCTGCCATAAGTCCTATGGGAACCCAAAATGCAGGCAGAAGGAGTAAGCGGCAGATGACAACCACTCCCCTGATTCTCATTAGTCGGTTACATGCAGTTTGAAAGCCGTCGACACCAGGGAGCTCCGGGAGGGTGCGCCGAACTCAATGACTTTCTGATCGAGCCAAGCGACCTGATCATCGTCCAGGCGCACCTGAATCTGAATTCCCGCGGACCCTCGTTGACGCACAGCCCTTCGAGGCATACCGGAGGCCGTCGGCACAGTCTCCGGTCTAAACTCCCGGACAATCCGCTCCGGATCCAAGGCCTCAAAGGCGTCCAAGAGGAGATCAGCGTAGGTCACCCGCGCTGAGTGCACCGCTTCCTTAACGCTGACAAGCAGCCCCGGCTCCAAGTACACCCCGACATTGCGCGGAGCACCAGGGACAGTCTCTGACGCTTTCGACTTCGAAACCGTGGCTTTTTTGCCGCCCTGCCTCTTCGGGCGCACGGTTGAAGGCGATGCCTCTGAGACCTCGGGTTTTTCGTTCGACCGCGCTTGTCGGGACCCATTGGATGGGTTGTCAGCCTCGACGACCCCCGTCTCTGTTCCTACATCCGTCAGAGATGTCGGTTCCCCTGCACGGGAGTTATCTGCGGGAGCTGATTCCAGATTGCCCGAAGTAACCTCCTTGCGCTCACGCTTGGGAGCCAACATCCCCTCTAGTTTCGCTCCACGTGGCGTGGCGGGAGCAAATGCATTCGCCAGACTGGGACGTCCGCCGCTCATACCCGTCCCTCGCTTTCGATCGCATTCAGGCGGGCTAGTATCTCTCCGGTAAGCTGCTCGAACTCCTCAGCGAGACCACCGGCGTTGCGTGAAAAGAAACCGTCCGCTGGCTTCTCCCCCGCCCGAAGAGCCCTGAGACGACTTTTCTGGGCGTCCGTGACAGCACCCTCAAGTTCGTGGAAAAGCAGGCCCTTTTTCCTGGCGTCAGCGCTGGCGCTTTCCAGATTGCGGATCCTGGTTTCGAAGACCGGAGCAACCGTCCCTAGCATCTCTGCTAGGGTCTCTCGGACGCTCCGTTCCAAGCGCAGTGATCTCGGGCCCACACCGAAAAGTACTATTCCAGCAAGTTGCAGTGACGGGTTTTTGTCCCGTACAGCCATGAATCGACGAGCGATTCGCTCGACCCCGTCAATGCTCGCGTCGTCAGACTTCGTAGGGATGACAACGGCGCTGGAAATGGCAAACGCGCCCTCAACGAGAGTCCTCTCCCCCGGCGGGGTATCGATGAGGATAAGGTCGTAGTCGTCCGCCAGGGGTGCTAGAACGGCGTAGAGCATGTCACCGAAGTCGCTTGCGTCGGAGCGGTTTGAACGGGAAACCATGAGCCCTTGAATATCCTCAAGCTCCTGGCCTCCAGGAATGACATCGAGGTTCTCGCGCACGTCGCGCAGGATGAGCGGCGCGGTGCCGGCTATCAGAGCCTGGAACAACTCACGGCCAGTCTGCCGGTCATATCCCAAGTCACGCGCGAGGTCACCTTGGGGATCGAGGTCAATCATCAGGACGCGTGAACCCGCCAAAGCTACGTAGCCACCGACGTTGGCAGCAGTTGTTGTTTTGCCTACTCCCCCTTTGCCATTGGCAAAGGAAACGACGCGGTCGATTGCCTGTGCATGATTCGTTTTTGGGCTCGCTGGTGCTTGCAATGATCGTGCCATTGGTTCATAACTCCCTGCTGATTTGGCTCTCTACGCTCCACCATATGGGAGCTGCCCGGGTAGATCCTGCATCAACACGCACGGTGATTTGTGTGAGTTCCATGGTTGTTGGCTATGCAGTAGCCATCATGCGTTTTTGAATTGGAAATCGGATTTCGTCTGCGATGTATCGTTTTGTTGGTGGACACATTGTTGCTATGGCCGAAGGGCGGACGTACATCTTCATGTGCTGTCCAGTCATACGAAGCATGTGATGCTAAATGATGAAGCCCATAGGTGAGAACGTAAGTAATGAGGCAAGTTACCGGGCCTGTACGAGTGCTATAAGACAGGTTTAACAGTGGGTTGGAGTTCACGCGGGAGTTATGGCATGGGTTATGGCATGAAGCCACAACCGTCTTCAGGTATGGAACGTGACGCCAAAGCCTATTCGCCATGTTCCCTCTAGCTACCCCTGCAGAAGAACAGCGTGTAGTCCTGCGGATCTGCAGGTTGGAGTTATAGCGTGGGTTATGGCGGTCCGTCTGCAGAATCACCGGCCCAGCCCTCCTTGAACGGGATCTGCGAGGAACGTGGCTGAGGATCTATACGCCCATGGCAGCCGACTATGCTCTTCGCCCTGAGCCTTGATTGGCTGAGCACGAGATCTGTTGGTTTCGGATCAGAGGTTCCCCTGTGACAGGTGAAAAGGATGAATCCCCGCTAGCGTGACCTTCGGACCGAACGAGGCACCAGGGGGAAAAGTCCATGGCAGGGCGCAAGAAACAAATTGATGGCCAGTTGAGCCTTGAGGCTCTTTGGGCGGCACCTGAGGAGGATCGCGATGAACAAGTACGGCAGGCAGGCACAGGAAGCCTGGAGGACAGCCAGTCCGACGCGCTACAGCCAGATTCAGAACCCGGAGGAGTTTTTCACGAAGCTGGGGGAGGAAGCCCAGGAACAAGTGGACGAGTTGCTGCCCAAGATCGCCGGCCCCGACCCGAAGGGCGAGGGGTACTTGGAGAAGGTAGGGCGCTTGAACGCGGCCCGGAACCAGGCCGAGGAGATCGTCCGCTACGACCTGCTCTCGCCACCGGAGACGGAGGGCGAGGACGAGGAGGACGAGCACGTGAACCCGAGCATTCAGGAATACCTGGACTCCATGGCGGAAATCGACAGGCTGCGCCAACAGCTCTAGTAGACAACGGGACGGGTAGGTTCCGTCCGTGCTCGCAGGGAGACCTTGCTCCATCCGGTGCCCGCAGTCGCATCAGGGCGAATCTTGAAGCGCTCGAAGTGCTGCAGACGCTACAGAACGAGGACCGGCAGGCCACGGACGCCGAGAAGGCAGCCCTGGCGCGGTGGGGGAGTTGGGGAGCTCAAGGCGTCTTCCAGATCTTCGATGAAACACGCGAGGAATATGCCGGGGACCGCGAGCATCTGCGCGGCCTCCTGACTGAGGCGCAGTATGACGCTGCGAGGCGGACCACGATCAATGCCCACTACACGGACGCCGCCTACGTCCAGGCTATGTGGTCCACCGTTCAGGAACTCGGCTTCAACGGCGGAACTGTCCTGGAACCCGGATCCGGCGTGGGAACCTTCATCGGCTTCGCCCCGGATACCGCCGAGATGACCGGTGTGGAGCTGGACCCGACCACCGCGGCTATCTCCCAAGCCCTCTACCCCGGGGCCACCGTCCGCGCGGAGTCCTTCGCCGACACCAAGCTGCCCACCGGGCACTTCGACCTCGCCATCGGCAACGTGCCGTTCGCCAACGTCACGCTCCACGATCCCCGCCACAACGCCGGCGGGCACTCGATCCACAACCACTTCATCCTCAAAAGCCTCGAAATGACCCGCCCGGGCGGCATGGTCGCCGTACTGACCTCCAGCTTCACCCTGGACGCCACGAACCCGGCAGCGCGGCGGGAGATGAACCAGCTGGCCGACTTCGTGGGTGCCGTCAGGCTGCCCACCGGATCACACCGCAAGGCAGCGGGTACCGACGCGATGACGGACCTGCTGATCTTCCGGCGCAGGGAACCCGGCCAGGAACCGGCCTCCACTCTTTGGGAAACCGTCACCGCCCGCCAAATCGACGGGACGATCACCCGGCTCAACTCTTACTTCGATGAATACCCCGAACGACTCCTTGGCGAGCTGCACGTCGGCAACGGCATGTTCGGTGACGAGACCCTGCAGCTGACCACCGACGACCTATCCGCGGTGGCCGATCGCCTGAACGCGGCGCTGGCCGACGTCGTGGCCGAAGCCAAAGCCGCCGGCATGGTCATGACCGAGCGCACCGCCGAACAGGAACGCCGGCGGGCCGCATATGTCCCGGCAGCCACCCATGAGTGGGACGGCCACATCAGCGCCAGCGATAACGGCTTCACCGTTGTCGAAAACGGCTCTCATACCGACCTCGCCGTGCCCAAGACCCAGGGCGCCGAGTTCCGCGCCCTTTTGGGTCTGCGGGACGCCGCTCGGAAGCTTCTCAGCGCTGAAGCCGAAATCCGGGACGACACTGCCGAGATCGATGCCCTGCGCGAGGACCTGAAGACCGCCTACAGCCGGTACGCGGACACCTACGGGCCGATCAACCGCTACACCCTCCGGGGCACCGGCCGGGTTGATGAAGAGACGCAGGAGCCCATCCAGGCCCGCATCACGCCCCGGGCCGTGTCCGTTGTCTCCCGGGACCCGTTCGGGCCCTTGGTCATGGCCTTGGAGAACTTCGATGAAGCCACGCAGACAGCCTCCCCGGCTGCCCTGCTTTCCAGCCGGCAGGTGCAGCCACGCCGACCGGTCCTTGGCGTGGACACTGCTGAAGAAGCCCTGACCGTCACCCTCGACAGTGTGGGAGAGGTTGACCTGGACTACGCCGCGTCCCTGCTGGGCATCAGCCGCGAAGAAACACGGGCAGCGATGGGGGAGAGCATCTACCGGATCCCCGGCGCTGATGAGACTTTCCAGACACGGGCCGAGTACCTGTCAGGGAACGTCCGCGAAAAGCTCGAAGTCGCTCAAGCGTCCGCCTTGTCGGATGACAGGTTCGCCGTCAACGTCCGGGCCCTCACCGACGCCATGCCCGAGCCGCTGCGCATGGATGAAGTGGAGGCCCGTCTGGGTGCGGTCTGGATCGACGCCGGCACGCACCAGGAGTTCGTCCGTGACATCCTGAATGACCCCTACGCCACCGTCTCCAATGCCGCCGGCTCCATGTGGGACGTCAAAGCCAACCGCCACACCCTCGCCGCCACCAGCAACTGGGGCACCCAGCGGATGCCCGCCTCGGACATCCTGAAACAAGTCCTCGAACAACGCCCCGTCCGCGTCACGGACGAAGGCGAGAACAACCGCCGCGTCCTGAACCCGACCGAAACGGCGGCCGCCCAGGAAAAGGGCCAGCTGCTGCAGGAACGATTCAGCGAATGGGTGTGGGAGGATCCCGAACGGGCCACCCGCCTCATTGACGAGTACAACCGCCGCTTCAACTCCATCGTGCTGCGCGACTACAGCACCGAGGGGGAACGGCTGACCCTGCCAGGCATGGCCAAGGACTGGAACCCACGCCCGCACCAACGTGCAGCCGTGGCCCGCATGCTCTCCGAACCTGCCGTCGGTTTGTTCCACCAGGTCGGTGCCGGCAAGACCGCAGAGATGGTCATGGGTGTGATGGAGCTGCGCCGTCTGGGCATGGTCAACAAACCCGCCGTCGTGATCCCGAACCACATGCTGGAACAGTTCGCCCGCGAATGGCTCCAGATCTACCCCCAGGCCCGCATCCTCGCCGCCTCATCGGCTGACCTCGCAGGGGAGAAACGCCGCCAGTTCGTTGCCCGTGCGGCCGCCAACGAATGGGACGCCGTGGTCATGACTCGCACCGCGTTCCAGCGCGTGAGCCTCAGCCCCGAAGCCGAAGCCGCCTACATCAATTCTGAAGTCCTGCAGATGCGGGCCGAGCTGGAGGCCGTGAAGAACACTGAACAGGACAACGGACGCGCCAATTCCAGCATCATCAAACGCCTGGAAAAGGCAGTTCTGGCCCAGGAAGAAACCCTCAAAGCCAAACTCGATGCCCCCGCCGATCCGGGCATCAGCTTCGAAGAGACCGGCATTGACTACCTCGTCGTGGACGAGCTGCACGACTACAAGAACCTCCGGACCCCGAGCAACATCCCCGGCGCCGCTATCCAAGGCTCAGCACGCGCATCCGACCTGCACATGAAGACCGAGTTCCTGCGCCAACGCGAAGGCCGGCGAGTGATTACCGGAGCCACCGCAACACCGATTGCCAACTCCGTCACGGAAATGTACGTCATGCAGCGCTACCTCCGCCCGGACCTCCTGAAAGCGACGGGCATTCAGGACTTCAACACCTGGGCCGCCACCTTTGGCCAGGTTGTCGAGGAAATGGAACTCTCCGTCGCCGGCGGTGACCGGTTCAAACTCAAAAGCCGGTTCGCCAAGTTCCAGAACGTGCCCGAGCTGCTGAAGATGTTCCACACCTTCGCGGACGTCAAAACCGCCGAGGACCTGAAACTGCCCGTCCCGGACCTCGCCCCGCGGGCTGGGGACGGGCTGCGCCAGCCCAACATGCTGGCAGTGGAACCCAGCCCCGAGCTGCGCGAATACATCCAGGACATCGGCAAGCGCGTAGACGCGATCCAGCAACGTCTCGTGGACTCCGAGGAAGACAACATGCTCAAAGTCTCCTCAGACGGCCGCAAGGCCGCCCTGGACATGAGGCTCGTGGACCCCACACTGGTCCAGCATGGGCCCACCAAGATCAGCGCCACCGCGGATCTGCTGGCCAGCGTCTACGAAGAACACAAACACCGCATCTACACCAACCCGAAAACCGGTGAACCGGACCCGGTCCCCGGGGCCCTGCAGCTGGTCTTCTGCGACTTCGGCACACCCTCTGACCGATGGAATGTCTACGGTGAACTCAAGGACCAGCTGCGCCGCCGGGGCGTACCCGAGCACATGGTCCGGTTCATCCACGAAGCCAAAAATGATAACGAGAAGGGCCGGCTCTTTGCCGCCGCCCGCTCCGGACAGATCGCCGTGCTCATGGGATCGACCTCGAAAATGGGCGTCGGCACGAACATCCAAAAACGGGCCGTGCACCTGGTGGACATGGACGCCCCATGGCGGCCCTCGGACGTCGAACAACGCCACGGCCGCATCCTGCGCCAAGGCAACCAGAATTCCGAGGTCAGCATCTCCCAGGTCGTCACGAAGGAATCCTTCGACTCCTTCATGTGGCAAGGGCTGGAACGGAAGTCCCGGTTCATCAACCAGATCATGCGCGGCCGGCTCGACGTCCGCGAAATCGAAGACATCGGGGACAACACCCTGAACTTCGCCCAGGCCAAGGCCATCACCAGCGGCAACCCGCTAGTACTGGAAAAGGCCGTCGCGGACCAGGAACTGGCCCGCCTCAGCCGGCTCGACCGGGCTTACAACCGCAACATGGTCGCTGTAGCCCACACCAAAAGCGGCGAACAAACAGCAGCCGAAGCAGCCAGCGCCGACCTATCTTTGATCCAGGCAGCAGCTGCGCGGACAGTGGACACCACCGCCGATGCCTTCAAAGCCAGCATCGACGGGAAGGTCGTCGACAACCGCGGAGACGCCGCCGAAGCGATCCGCGCATGGGCCGGCAAACACGGCCACCGGCTCATGAACCTCTACGGGTACGACGAGCTCGGGACCATCGCCACCCTTGGTGGCCACGAACTGCGCGCGAAACTCGTGCCCGCCAGGGACCTCGACCATGCCACCGTTGAAGTGCGCATTGAAGGAGTACCTAGGGCGACAACCCAAATCGCCCGCAGGAGCTTGCTGTCCGCAGACGTAGGCACCATTCGGCAACTCGAAAACAGGGTTGCCTCCCTTCCGCGGCTCGCCACCGACGTGGAGTCGCGGCGCCAGGAAGCACTCTCCCGGGTCGACCAGGCCGAGAAAGCACTCGCCGAACCGTTCAAGCACGCCGACGCGCTCAAAGCCGCCCAAGCCAACTCTGCACGCATCGACCAACTAATGGCCGACGCAGCAAAACCGGAGGAACAAGCACAGTCCGCGCCTCCCGCCGACATCGACTTCCGGCTGGAAAAGATGCAACGACTGATCAACGCCTCATTCCCGCAACAGCCCATCAGGACAGCCGCTGCAGCCACCGCCGCAGCAATCCAACAGCGGCCGGCAGAACAACGCCGCCAGCGGGACTCCGACTATGGGCGCTGAAGTACCAGAGCGCGCGATGTCCCAGACTTTCCCATCTATTCCGGGCTGGCAGGTGGCACGCTCCTGAAAGGCGCTCACGACAAGACCTGAAAAACCAGTTCCCGCACAATAGTGTTCGTTATCGCATGTCTTCCCAGTCAGCTATCCCATAGCGTTATCCCACGTAATCCCATATGGCACCTGACAGCACAGTTGCGGTTTGCCAGCTACGTTGCCCGCGATGGCCCAGTCCTGCAATACGACGGCGACTTTGCGGGACTTCTACCTGAAAAAAGCGAGACGCGGCACCGCGCCTGTGCGCCAAGTGTTTGTTCAGAGGCACCAGGACGAAGCGGACCGATCATCGACGTTGGCAGCATTCGTCAACGGTCGGCACAAGACCGCTCTTGACCTTTACCTGTTACTCCTGGCCTTAGAACCAGTAGTAGTGGAGAGCCCTTTGTCGTTACAGACTTGGGCGATGCTGCTGGGACCCAAGATAACCACGGCTACTACCGCGAACGCCTTCAAGGTTTTGCAGGAGTGGGATCTCGTCCATCGCGAGCCAGGGAAAGTCGTGTACAACGTCCGCCCGCTTCTGGAGGACCGCAGCAGCGACCCTTACATACGACCGGACGGGACAGCGGACTTCAAACAGTGGTACTTCTCCATTCCGCATGAACACTGGACCAACGGTCATGCCGACCAGCTAGGCCTTCCCGGTAAGGCGATGATGCTCGTGCTGCTGGCCGGCACCTCAAAAAAGACGTCCCAAAATGTGGCCGCCCAGCAAGTACCACGATGGTACGGATTCTCAGAACGGACGGCGGAAAGAGGCTACAGGGAACTTCGCCTTGCCAAACTCACCCAGGAACGCGAGACCTACGAACGGGACCCCAACACTCCGATCAAGCTGCGAAGGGTCTACCACCGGGCCTTCTACGAACCATTCGACACCGGTACGCGCCTCGACAGGCAGGCCTCCGCAGCCAAGGCTATGAGAAAGAAAAATGGTTCTGCAGGGGACGAAACGGGCTCAAAAACCGCGCCAGTACTGGGAAGTAAGGGGGTTGCCTGACAGGACTTCTGCAGGGGGCCCTGAAAGCTCCGGTAGAATTGATACTAGGGAAACAAAAAGGGAACACCCTCAGGTGTTCCCTTCAGCTAAGAATCCGTACAGCTCTCGCGACAGTACTCTTAATAACTTGACACTTATAAAGGTACACAAGGTTCCCTGCCTTGTCAAAGGATCAGTCACGGTATTCGATTACCGAAAGGGCGCCCACCGTGGCTGCTAAACACCTAAAAACGAACAAGAAGAACACCCTTCGGACAGTGATCCGGACCATTGGCCTAGCCTTCCGCATGGCTAGGGTCCTCCAGCTCGCCAGGGACGTCCAGTCAGCCCTGCAGAATACCGGCCAGGGTCCGGAGAGTCCCGAAGAGGTAAACCCGGACTCCGGCACCGGCGGTGGGACTGACATCGACTTCCCCGCTGATTTGGGCTTCTTCGACGGCATCTTCTAGGCATTCGACTGCTGCCTGCACCGCGTCGCTGTGCAGGCAGTCGTCCGGCTGAGACTCGTCCTGGAAACCGTGAAATGGCGAGTCCTTCATGGCGGGCTTGGAAGGCTTAAACGCTGGAATGAAGGACTTTGTACACTCCGCCAAGCGCTTCCTGCAACCCTGATCTGGCATCCTCAAGTTCCTTGAACATCATTCGGTAATGATCGCCCTCGCCGTGGTCCCGGCTGTATGTGGATACCTCTAGGTACTCGTTGTTCTTCCCTTCCTCGTAGGACATGTAGTAATTGATCTTGTCCCTATACTCCTCGGCTGCTGACTTGCAGGCTTCCCACGTTTGGGCGACGTCCTGGTTATGGAAGTCCCGGGTGTCGAGGTCCCAGCGATCAATCTGTTCCTCCAGCTGACGGACGAAATTTGACGGAAGCCGCTTGTGGAATGCGTGGGCCAAGGAAACTTGAAAGGGCCCATGCATCTCCCACCCTTTCATTCGTTCCTCTAAGAGGGAGAGGTCCTTCGTTCTGCTTTTCCGGCCGTCTTCTTTAGTCTGCCGCTCCTGGATCAGCTCGGCTTCCTTGTTCTTCAGCTTCTGGACTAGTTCGGACTCTCTGTCTTTCCATTTCCGAGCAAGGTCAGCCTCTACGTCCTTGGCTCGCGCCTTGACCGCAACGTGGATGTACCCCCTGCTGACTATCAGCAGAAGGACAAAACCTGACCATCCCCACAACGGATTGGCAAGGAGGAAGTCTTTTGTAATGCCACCCGGCACAAAGAACCCAACGACGGCGAGAACCCCTGAAATGGTTGCACCCCACTCCAGCATGGACATGACGGGATGGGTCGACTTGGTGGTCATGGCGAGCTCCTAAAGGTTCCGCTGGTTCTCGGCCGTCAAGGTCTCCGGCGGTCGGGGCGGCAGATAGCGGTAGAGGCTGGAGCGGGTGATACCCGTGGCTTTGACGATTTCGGAGATGGACTGAGCCTCTTGGTCGCGAAGATGCGCGGCGTAGGCGAGCTTCACTGGATCGACCACACTTGGCCGGCCAATCCTTTTGCCTTTAGCTGCGGCAACCGCCCGCGCGTGCGCCGCGCGTTCGATCGCGTAGGTTCGCTCCATCTGACCAAAGAGCGCGAGCATTACAACAGCCAACTGCGACATGGGATCATCCGGATTAGCGGAATCGACCCTGATCGGGTCGGCCAGGTTGCGAACCCCGACTCCGCGGTCAGCCAAGTCGTGGATGAGATTCAACGTATCCCGGACGGTGCGACCCAGCCTGTCTAGGGTGTGCACCACGATTACATCCCCGTCACGGGCCTGGTCCAGGGCCTTGTGAAGTCCAGGCCGGTCCGTGGTGGACCCGGACTTCTTGTCCACGTAAATGTGTCGGGCCTCGATGCCCTCCCCACGTAGTGCTTCAATCTGCCGGTCGAGGTCCTGTTTCGCGGTTGAAACCCGGGCGTACCCAATTTCCATGGATCAAATGTACCAATACTTATCATGTACGCCCGCCGTGAGACGTTGTAAAGGAAATAGTTGTGGAACAAAATTCCTCGGTGTGTCGCCACTTTTTGATGGGAGCGGGAAGAGGCGTTTCATTACCTAGGAAGTGGAACGATGATGATTCGCCCTCACGGTAACGTTGTGCCTGCTCGCCCACGCAGCAAATTGACCTCTTCTTCTCATGCTGGCCTCTGGTACAGGGCCAACTTCGATTTCCAAATAGGGAGCACCTACTTGTGATGCGCGAACTTAAATGGTCACAGGCCAGAATCGGTCGTGCCCAGGACAACATCAAAGAGTTCGCCCAACTCCTCGGTGAGTACCTTGAAGGCCGCCCATCCCGGATACGAGTCGACATCGATGCCCAAGGCCACGGGGCCGTTCGGGTTGAACGCCGCGAACCCATCCCCGACCAACTCTCCATCCTCCTGGGAGAGGCACTTCAAAACCTACGCGCCGGCTTGGATAACTGCCTCTACGCTGTAGCGATCATCGATTCTGGAACTAACCCACCGCCAGGAGCTTCCCAGCTTCAATGGCCCATTGCGATTTCACCCAAGGAATGGACCGCGAACAAGAAACGGCTTCAGCACCTATCTCCGCATCTCATCGAGGCCCTTCATCGAATCCAGCCCTTCCAGGCTGAGAACCCCGGATGGAATTGCCTTCGCATCTTGCACGACCTTGCGCGCATCGACCGCCACCGCGCCGCCCACGAACTCACGATGAGGCCAGAGAAAGTCAAAGGAACCTACGACAAGAAGACCATTCGCGACCTCAAGATTAATGAAGGGCCACTCGACGACGAGGGCATCGTGGTCACCTTCACCAAGCTTGGAGACGATGAGTTGACACCAAAGATGCTCGACCTGCAGTTCGAGTTCGATATTGATGTCCGTGACGTCGAATTGGTCCCGCATATCGTGACGGGCAAACCGTCCCGGCCCTGGGGCTCGTTGGACAATCGTCTGAAGGTCATGTGTGCAGCAGTTGAAGACTACGCTGACGGCCTGGTAGAGCTGGCCCGAAACCCTGAGTTGGCACGGGCTGGGCAAGCGTAGGGGAACGTTCGAATTAGCCGGTTCCGCGGCCAGGTTCCATGGAAATGGGGCACGTCATGCCGGGGCAGGTTTGTGGACCTGATAGGTTCCAGACGGTGGCATGGACTCGGGAGGTTGTTGCATGGAGCTTTCTGCAAAGAATGCCCGGGAGCTTTGGAAAGCGCTGATGGATAACGCTGCGTCTTTGGTGCGCGACGCGGAGGTTCTACTGCGTTCCGGATCTTTTGGTCGGGCAAGTTCCCTGACGGTGCTTGCTCAGGAAGAGCTGGGCAAAGCGTTGTGGATCTATGACGCCTTCCAAGCCTCTTGGACCGCGGGGGAGGATGAAATCCAGGTCGTGAAGGCTATCAAGGAGCATGGCCGGAACCATACGAAGAAATACATGGAGGCCATAGTCTTCGGACGTGAACTCGCCTTTTTCTGGGGCGGATACGACCAGGATGACGATTACGGCGACGACCAGGAATCTTGGGAGAGGATTTGGCAAGAGCGTCAGCGGAAGGCCGAACTCGCAGCCAAGGATGCGAATCTCCTCAAACAGAGGGGCTTCTACGTCGATCAGGGGACGGACGGCACAATCAAGTCTCCCGGCGGCATCGAGCAGGGAACGCTAGTCCAGGACCTCCAAACCGCAGCCCAAGTCATTGAAATGCTGCTGATCAAGGATCACACGCGCATGAAGCACGACTCCGCGGAACCCTATGACGGAACACACTCGACCCAATTCAGCTTGCTCCCGATAGCGCACCCGGAAGACTGGGCAGTGGCCAGCGGAGAATTCCGATCGGCAGCAAAGGGCGAGAGCCCCAACGAGCAATGACGCGACGCTGGCGTTACCGGTTCCAAGGAACTGGGACGGAGCGTCCTAGGCGTGGGTACGGCCATATCTTTCGTGGACTGCCTTCACCTGACGAATCCAGAACTCATCCTTGTCCATGCCGTCTTGGAACAGGTCGACCTCACGAGCCTTCGCATAGAAGCCGTTGCCCGCATCGTTAGCGTTTAGGTAGATCACCAGGGAAGAGATCATCAGTGAGGGGTTCAACTTGCGATCCTCATCGACAATCCTGCCGAGCAAATATCCCACCGCCGCGCGCTCTTCTACTTGGTTGAAGTCAAAGCCTCTGAGACCAGTGCGGCGCCGCAGGACCGCATCGAGCTCGGTGTAAGTGGTGTACCTGCGCCTTCGCGCCACGTCAATCAGGAAATCGTGGCCCACCCTGACCAGTTCGTCCCAGTCCTCGTCAGACCGTCCGTACATTTCTGTTGCCCCCATCCCCGATGGTCCAAGAGTAACGCGGGCGCGTCACGCTGTAGGGCGAGCGGGAGAGCCAATTTACTTTCGCGGTCCCTTATGCTTCCAGGACCGCCACCAACGAGGCCTGACCTCTTGCTGCCGACGGTCTGTTCCGCCATCAGTCCGCACCACAGAAGCAGACTTCCCCAACGTTCTAGGATGCTTCCAGGTCTCCTTCTCATCCTGGATAAGCGGCAAGACAGAGAGGCCACCGAACAGCGTTAGGACGCTGCCAAACGAGAACCCGAAAATTGCGTAAGGCAGATATGGATCACCCGGCTTCATTGGGTCTCCACCGGAGACTAAAGTGGCCGTCAAAAGGATCGTAACGAGATAGACGCCGAGGGAGAACGCTGTCAGAGCAAGCCATCCTCCTAATGTGATCTCCAGTGGACCTTGAGCGCTTTCGATACTCCTTGATTGATCTGAGTTGACGACAACGATCCTGCCCCTGGTTATTTCTTCAGCTTTCAGATACTGCCGTGCTACACGGTGACGGTTCACACCGACGCGGACCAATTCGATTACGCCGCCAAGAATTAAGATAAACCCCGCAAGTCTCATACCCGGGAACAAATCGATATCAGCAGAAAACCAGAGGCGTTCAGGCGCCCAGACTGGATAGACTTCGCCGATTTCGAAGCCAACTGCGACGGCCATGACCAGCCCTAGATAGGCCCCGTAGGCGGAGGCAAGGGAGCGCCACATGGGGTAGGCCTCAAGAGCAACCAATCGGGCTGTGGCGTCCCTGCGCATGCTCTCAGCAAACCTACTGTCGTAGTCCAAGTCAGTTCCTTGAACCTGCGAGCTCCAAAAACTAATTCGATTGCGTAATCGGGTACCTAATGTGAGAGTTGGCACGGACGCCAAAGCACCCACGATCAGAACAGCGAGCACTTCAGCCCAAGGCGCAAAATCTACTGGCACTAGTTGATTATGAGGTGTCATGGCAACATCAGTCACAATGGGCTCATGTGCGGCAGATACGTGATGTCCAAAGCCACCGGCGATCTCCTGAGCCATTTCGAGGCGAAGGAGGTCAAAGCCTGCCGGCGCCGAGCTGGAACGTAGCCCCTACCCAGAGTGTGCCCATCGTCGCCGAACGCCTGGATGAGGGCACGATTGACCGGCATCTGCTCATTGCCCGTTGGGGTCTGGTTCCTTCCTGGGCAAAGGACGTCAAGATCGGCTCCAGGCTGATCAATGCCCTCAGCGAGTCGATCCTAGAGAAGCCGTCCTTCCGGAAGGTCGCTGTGAAGCGCCGGGCAAGTAACCCGGACGGCAGCTACAGACACATTGAGGCCGAAGGTGGCACCTATGAAGAAGCGAGTGAAAACCTCTACGCGATTCTGGAAGAGGGCCAGAACCTCATAGCCATCCTCAAGGATTAACCCGCGTGATGTCTGCCGGGCAGGGTGACGTCGGTAGGGGATAGCTCCGGCCTGGCCCGGAGTAAGCGCAAGGGATGCCGGAAGGACCTTCCGGACCATGCGGTGTCGGCGGAGACCTCAACAACTACGGGTTCCACGAGCGTTAGCGCCACGGGTTCCTTGTCCCTGTTAAACCTGTCCAGGGTCGTGCCTTTCACGATGGTCGGCCAGGGGTGCTGATCCTTTGGGGGGCGCAGCCATCGGGCCAGTTCCCGGCTTTCCCTCGTCTTCAGTGGTGTGGACCGGCCGACGATTCGCAGTTCGCCATCCAGGATGAGGCCGGCGACGACCTCGGAGGGTTGGGTGATCGGCCCGATCACTGCGCCGCAGATGATGTCCAGTGTTTCCCTGTGCTTGAGCTTCATCCAGGAACGGGCGCCGGGCATGTATGGCTGGTTGTTGCCTTTGATGTTCCCTGTCAAGTTCAGCGTGTTGACGAAGGTGCGGCCGACTACAGCCAGAAATTTGGATGGACGCTTTCCCACTTG
>NZ_JBBCBT010000011.1:0-197772 GCF_037203985.1 Pseudarthrobacter sp. CCNWLW217 | reverse complement strand
CCCAGGACGTTATTGATCTTGTGCGAGCCGGTGTGGTTCAGGTCCTCGCGCTTGAGGAAGATCCGCACTCCCCCGGCGTGCTCGGCAAAGCGCTTGGCCTCGGTCAGGAGGGACGGCCGGCCGGAGTAATTCTTGTTCAGCTCGGCGATCTGGGCGATGAAATCCGGATCAGCCTTGGCTTTTTCGAACGTGTCCTCAAGCTCGTCCAGGGCCGCGATCAGTGACTCGGGCATCCACCGGCCTCCGTAGGAGCCGAAGTAGGGTCCCGGGGCGTGCTTGAGGGAGCCGCCCTGCAGGAATGCATCCACCGAGCCTTCGTCAGAGCCGGCTGTCGGCGCTTCGGCCATCAGTCTCACCATCCTGTTCACTTTTCACTAAATAGTTGTCATGCGGCATCCCATGGCCGCCTGGGCAACCGGGCTGGGATGGGGCCGCCGCTGCTAGGCGCGTGCGGCGATGGCTGCGGCGCCTGCCGCGGTAAATTCGGCGATCCGCTCACGCGGGGTTGAGTCGCTCACCAAGGCTTCGCCCACCAGGATGGCGTTGGCGCCACTGGCGGCGTAATGGGTGACGTCATCGACGCCACGTACACCGGATTCGGCGATGACCAGGGCCTCGGCCGGAATCATGCCGGCGAGGGAGGCGAACAGCGAACGATCGACGTCGAGCGTTTTGAGGTTGCGAACGTTCACGCCGATGATGCGCGCCTGTGCCGCGACCGCGCGTTCGATTTCCTCTTCCGTGTGCGTCTCAACCAGCACGTTCATCCCGAGTTCCCGGCTGAGCGCGCTGTATTCCTGGAGCTGGCTGTCCGAAAGTGCCGCGACGATGAGCAGGATCAGGTCCGCGCCGTGGGCACGGGCTTCCCAGATCTGGTACTCGTCGAGGGTGAAGTCCTTCCGCAGCAGTGGAACCTCCACCCGGGCGCGGACGGCGTCCAGATCCGCGAGGGAGCCGTTGAAGCGGCGCTGTTCGGTGAGGACGCTGATGACGGCGGCACCGCCGTCGGCGTACTGCGCAGCGAGCGAGGCCGGATCCACAATCGCGGCCAGGTCGCCTTTGGAGGGGCTGCGGCGCTTGATTTCGGCGATGACCTTCAGCTGGTCCCGAAGGGCCGACGGTCCATCGAGGGCCATCCAGGCGTCACGCGCGGGGGCAGCGGCAGAGGCCAGGTCCTTCAGTTCCGCGAGGGAAACAAGGCGCTTCCTGGCCTCCATATCCTCCCTGACACCGGCGTTGATGTCATCGAGAACAGTCGCCATCAGTGGCCGGAGTTCTTCAGCTTGCTGCCTTCGACGCCGTAGCCTGCCTTGCGCATGACGTAACCCAGGATCAGGCCGAGGACCATGACGGCTGCGCCGGCGATGAAGATCGGGGTGTTTGCGATAACGAAGGCGATGGAGCAGACCAGCGCGCCGACCAGCATCACGATCACGCAGGTCCAGGCTGCCGGGCTGTTGCCGTGGCCGAGTTCCTGGCTGTGGTCAACGCCGTGGTGGACAGCGGATTCCGTGGCGGACTTGGACGCGGACGCGGGTGCTTTGCTCATGTGAATCTCCTCAGGATCAATACTGCTTACATTCTGCCATTTTTTGGCCGGGACCCCGTTATCGGGTGCCCTCAGGTGGGGTCGTCGCCGCGTGAAAGCCGGTCCCAGCTGTCGATCTCGTCCACCGGCCCTGCGGCGGCTGCCCCGCTGCCCGTGGCCCGCGCGTCGTATTTTGTGCGTGCCTTCCAGTGCCGGCCTGCCGGGACGATCAGCAGGGCGACGAGCGCCAGCAGGATACCGACGACGACGGCGATCGCCGGAAATGCGGTGACACTCACTTCGGCGCTGCTTCCGCTAACCCCGGTGGCGGCGGCGATGGAGCCCTGTGCCGCGGCCAGCGGGTCAGCCAGCACGGTGGCTGCCGCCCCGACGATGCCGGCGGAGGCCAGCACGATGATCGCCGTGATGATCCACCGCGCGATCCGTCCGGCGATGGCCGCAGCCAGTCCTCCGGCAAGGGCAACAAGTGCCAGTGCCGTGACGGCGGTGGCGGCCTTGCTTCCCTGCACCTGCAGGGCCGCCTGGGCACTGCCGGCCTGGCCCACCTGGTCCGGGTCCAGGGTGACCGAGATCCAGGTCTGCGTTGTGGTGCCGAACACCGCCAGGGCCAGTACTGCGACCAGCAGCACCAGCGTGGACTTCCGGGCCCAGGCCGGAGTTCCTGCGGCTTGGGAGGGGTTGCCGGCGGCGACGTCCGGAACCGGCATCAGGCGCCCCCCTGCGTGGTAGGTCCGGCGTCGGGAATGGTCTCGGCTGAAATGTTGTGCAGGGAACCGGCGGTGTGGACTGCCCGGAGCGGGGCCGCGGCCTTGTTCACCGTTTCCAGCGCTTCGGTGGGGTTGACGGAGTCCGCCACAATGCCACCGCCCGCCTGGACGTAGGCACGTCCTTCGCGGAGCAGCGCCGAGCGGATGGCGATGGCCATGTCCATGTCACCGGCGAAGTCCAGGTAGCCCACCACGCCGCCATAGATGCCGCGCCGGTGGGGTTCCAGTTCGTCGAGCAGGCGCAGTGCCCGCGGTTTCGGGGCGCCGGACAAGGTGCCTGCCGGGAAGGTGGCTTTCAGGACGTCGTAGGCCTTGGCTTTCGGCGACAGCTTGCCCACTACGGTGGAGACGAGGTGCATGATGTGGCTGAACCGCTCCACCTCCATGAACTGGGTGACGTCCACCGTCCCGGCGACGCAGACCTTGGAGAGGTCGTTGCGGGACAGGTCCACCAGCATGAGGTGCTCGGCGCGTTCCTTCTGGTCGGCGAGCAGTTCCTCGGCCAGCGCCTTGTCCCCCTCGACTGTCTTGCCACGGGGGCGTGAGCCGGCGATCGGGTGGGTGATAACTTCTTCGCCGGTCACGGTCACCAGCGCCTCTGGTGAGGAACCAACGATCGAGTACTCGCGGCCGTCTGCGTCCTCAAGGCTGAAGATGTACATGTACGGGCTGGGGTTGGTGTTCCTGAGCACCCGGTAGACGTCCAGGGGCGAGGCGCCGCACTCCATCTCGAAGCGTCGGGAGATCACCACCTGGAAGACTTCGCCGTCGACGATCGCTTCCTTGCCGCGGTCCAGGGCTGCGAGGTAGTCGGTTTCGTCCCAGCGTTCCTGCACGCTGGAGGCAAAATCCAGGGCGGCGGGCTCCAGGACGGAAACAGGCTGGGCCACGGGTGTGCTGATCTGCGACAGCATGGCCTTGACCCGGGCCACGGCGTCGTGCCAGGCCTCGTCCACGCGTTCGGAGCTGTCGTCGAAGTTGATCGCATTGGCGATGAGGAGGACGGTGCCGTCCACGTTGTCGTGCACCGCCATGTCCGTGACCAGGTTCAGCGCCATTTCGGGCAACTGCAGGTCATCTTCGGGCGGGCTGGTCAGCCGTTCCCAGTGCCGGACCGTTTCCCAGCCCAGGAAGCCCACCAGGCCCGACGTAAATGGCGGCAGGCCATCAAACCGGTCAGTGCGGAGGGCGTCGATAGTGTCGCGGATGGCGTCCACGGGATTGCCGTCCACAGGCACACCCACCGGCGGCTGTCCAAGCCAGTGGGCCTGCCCGTCCTTCGTGGTGAGCGTGGCGCGCGACCTGGCGCCGATGAACGAGTAGCGGGACCAGGTCCCGCCGACCGCCGCGGATTCCATCAGGAACGTTCCGGGCTGGCCCTGGGCGAGCTTCCGGTAGAGGCCAATGGGTGTCTCCGCGTCCGCCAGAACCTTGAGGCGGACGGGAATGACACGGCTGCTGCCTGCGAGTTCGCGGAACTCTTCGAGGCCCGGACTGATGATTCCAAGGTCCTGCATGGCTATGCTTTTCCGCCTGTTCTTCTTCGACGCCGGGTGGAGGGCGTCAGTTGTATGCTGCCGAAAGTATGTGGGGATCCTGGCCGGACTCCCGCCCCGGGTTGTCTCCCGGGAAGGTGGTCAGGCGGCCGTTCCGGTCTGGACTTCGAGGCCCCTGCCGTCGAAGCAGGTGCGGGTGCCGGTGTGGCACGCGGCACCGACCTGGTCCACGCGCACGAGGAGCGCATCGCCGTCGCAGTCCATGGCAACGGACTTGACCCACTGGACGTGGCCGGACGTGTCGCCTTTGCGCCAATATTCCTGGCGGGAGCGCGAATAGAACGTGACCCGGCCGCTGGTCATCGTGCGGTGCAGGGCTTCGTCGTCCATCCAGCCGAGCATCAGCACCTCATTCGTGTCGAACTGCTGTACGACGGCGGCCACCAGCCCGGCGCTGTCCCGCTTCAGCGCAGCGGCGACGGCAGTGGGCAGGGGTGAACCAGGGGCAGGGGCGGAGGCGGGCTGCTCAGACATCAGACCAAGTCTAGTGCCTTTGCACAGGCCCGGCCGGAGTGTGAACAACTGCACATTCGGGGTGGCGGTTCTGCTGCCCAACTCCCCCGGTGTCGTGCTAGTTTCACAAGTGATGCATTTCGTCGACCCGTCCCGAGAAGTCCTGGCCGAAACCCTGCTGGCGGCCGGCCCTGATGCCCCTACCCTTTGCAAAGGCTGGCGCACCAGGGACCTTGCCGCGCATCTTTACCTTCGCGAACGCAAGGCGGCCGTGGGGCTGGGCCTCATCATCAAAAGCCTGTCGAAGGCCTCGGACAAAGCCACCGCCAAGCTGGCCGCGAAGCTGAAGACCGCAGATGATTACACCAGCCTGGTGAACACCTTCCGGGCCGGCCCCCCGGCGCTGTCACCCATGAACATCAAGGCGCTGGACGAAAGCTCCAACCTGATTGAGTACTTCGTGCACACGGAGGACATCCGCCGCGCCGTGGACCGCTGGGCCCCCCGGCAACTCGACGAAGCGTATTCCGAGGCCCTCTGGGACGAACTGATCAAGCGCGCCGCCATTTTGTACCGCGGCGTGGACCTCGGCATTGTCCTGGTCCGGCCTTCCGGGCCGCGCCACGTGGCCAAGCGGGCACCGGTATCGGTGGCGATCGTCGGAGAGCCCGGTGAACTGCTGATGCACGCCCACGGCCGCACACGCCATGCACTGGTGACGTTCGAAGGTCAGCCCGACGCCGTCGCCCTCCTCCAGTCCGCCGAAGTGGGCCTCTAAGAACCATGACAAATGAACGCGGGGCCCTTGATGGGGCCCCCCGTTCTTGTTGTATTAGCGGACTTCGAAGCCTGCCTCGCGGATAGCTTGCTTGACCTGGGACATCATGTCGTCGGGGCCCCAGTGGAAGATCGAGGCTGCCAGCACGGCGTCGGCTCCGGCGGCAACGGCCGGGGCAAAGTGCGCGGGCTCCCCGGCACCTCCCGAAGCGATGATGGGAACCTTCACCGCGGCGCGGACCAGGCGGATCAGCTCCAGGTCGAAGCCGTCCTTTGTGCCGTCGGCGTCGATGGAGTTCAGCAGGATTTCCCCTACTCCGCGGTCTGCGGCCTCCTTCGCCCAGGCAATGGCGTCGATGCCCGTGCCCGTGCGGCCGCCGTGGGTGGTCACTTCAAAGCCCGACGCCGTGGGCTGGGATCCGGGGCGTGTGCGGCGGGCGTCCACCGACAGGACCAAAACCTGCGAACCGAAGTGGCGGGTGATCTCGTCGATGACGTCCGGGCGGGCAACTGCAGCCGTGTTGATCGAAGCTTTGTCGGCGCCGAAACGCAGGAGCTTATCCACCTCGGCCACGCCGCGGACGCCGCCGCCGACTGTTAGCGGGATAAAGACTTCCTCAGCTGTGCGACGGACGACGTCGAAGGTGGTTTCGCGGTTGCCGGAGGACGCGGTGACGTCCAGGAAGGTCAGTTCGTCGGCGCCCGCATTGTCGTAGCGGTGCGCCAGCTCCACAGGGTCACCGGCGTCGCGGAGACCTTCAAAGTTGACGCCCTTGACGACGCGGCCGGCGTCGACGTCGAGGCATGGGATGACTCGTACAGCTACAGCCATGGGTACTCCTGGAATTCTCGGGTGGATGCGGCAGCTCGACCGCCTGGTGGCAGCTCAGATGCGGCAGGCGTGGATGCTGCTGACCAGGATGGCGCGGGCGCCCAGGTCGTAGAGCTCGTCCATGATCCGGTTGGTTTCCTTCTTGGGCACCATCGAACGGACCGCCACCCATTCCGAATCGCGCAGCGGCGAGACGGTGGGTGACTCCAGGCCGGGGGTCAGGGCTGCGGCCTGCTCCACCAGTTCCTTGCGGATGTCGTAGTCCATCAGGACATACTGGCGCGCCACCAGGACACCCTGGAGGCGGCGGATGAGGACTTCGATTTCCTTCGCGGTGCCGTTTGCGGAGCCGCCTTCTTCTGTGCGCTTGATCAGCACGGCCTCGGACTTGAGGATCGGTTCCCCGAAGATCTCCATCCCTGCGGCCTTGAGGGTGTTGCCGGTTTCGACGACGTCGGCGATGGCGTCCGCAACGCCGAGGCGCACGGAGGATTCAACGGCGCCGTCGAGGCGGACTACCTTGGCCTTGATGCCGAGTCCGGCGAGGTAGCCGCGGAGCAGGCCGTCGTAGCTGGTGGCCAGGCGCTTGCCTTCGAGCTCCTGGACGCTGGCGAAGTCGCCCACGGGGCCCGCGAAACGGAACGTGGAGGCGGCGAAGCCGAGGGGCATCAGTTCCTCAGCCTCCACCTCGGCGTCCAGCAGGAGGTCGCGGCCGGTGATGCCGACGTCGAGCGTTCCCTGGCCGACGTAGACGGCGATGTCGCGCGGGCGGAGGAAAAAGAACTCGATGTCGTTGTCCGGGTCGACCATGACCAGCTCGCGGGTGTCGCGGCGCTGGCGGTAGCCGGCTTCGGACAGCATGGCGGAGGCGGCTTCGGACAGGGAGCCTTTGTTGGGGACGGCTACTCGCAGCATGGGGGTCTTTCTTGTTTGGGGAAGTCTAGGAATCAGGCAACGGGCCACGCAAGGCACGGGCCGGCCGGGGTGGCCGGACGGTGCTGCAGTGGCTACAGATGCTTGTAGACGTCTTCCAGGGTCAGGCCTTTGGCGAGCATCAGAACCTGCAGGTGGTAGAGCAGCTGGGAGATTTCCTCGGCCGCGGCTTCATCGGATTCGTACTCGGCAGCCATCCACACTTCGGCTGCTTCCTCCACGACTTTCTTGCCAATGCCGTGGACTCCGGACTCCAATTCAGCGACGGTGCGGGAGCCTGCCGGGCGGGTGGCTGCCTTCTCACTCAGTTCAGCGAACAGCGTCTCGAAATTCTTCACGCCCTACAGCCTACTTGCTGCGGGCCGGAGGGCGCCTGCTGAGCCGTTGCATGACGGGCGCGGTGTGAGTGAAGACACACCGCACCCGTCACCGTGTTACTTGTACTGCTTGAGCACGACGGCGGTGGCGAGGGCCGCGGTGACGGCCTCGTGGCCTTTGTCCTCGCTGGATCCAGGCAGCCCGGCACGGTCGAGGCCCTGCTGTTCGGTATCGCAGGTCAGGACGCCGAAGCCCACTGGCACGCCGGTGGCGACACTGACGTCGGTCAGGCCCGACGTCGCCGCCTGGCAGACGTATTCGAAGTGCGGCGTGCCGCCCCGGATCACGACGCCGAGGGCCACCACGGCGTCGAAGTGCGGTGCCAGCCGCGCGGCAGCGACCGGGAGCTCGAAGCTGCCGGGCACGCGCAGGACGGTGGGTTCGCCGATTCCGGCGTCCTTGGCGGCGCGGAGCGCACCGTCCAGGAGCCCGTCCATGATCTGGGTGTGCCAGCTGGCGGCAACGATGGCCAGCCTGAGCTGCGAGGTTTCCGCCGGGTTGAGGGTAGTGAGGTCGATTTCGGGTGCGCCGTGGCCACTCATGTGTCTGTTGGGTTCCGTTCAGTCTTGTTCGTGCTGGAAAGTTTCGGTCTGGAAAGATTCGGCGGCGGCGCCGGGCACCGCCACCACATGGGTGTCCAGCGTGAGCCGGTGCTCCATGCGGTCCTTCTTGGTTTGCAGATAGCGGATGTTCTGGTCGCGCGATGGCACCTCGGTGGGAACCATCTCCACTACCTTCACGCCCGCCTTGGCGAGCCTGTTCAGCTTGTCCGGATTGTTGCTCAGGAGCCGGACCTCATGCAGGCCCATCTCCGCCAGGACCTGTGCGGCCGCGCTGTAGGAACGCGCATCCACTGGCAGCCCCAGTTGCTCGTTGGCTTCCACGGTGTCGAAGCCTGCCTCCTGGAGGGCGTACGCCTTGATCTTGTTGGCCAGCCCGATCCCCCGGCCTTCCTGTCCGCGCAGGTACAGCAGGGTGCCGCCGTATGCGTGAATCATTTCCAGGGCGTAGGCCAGCTGCTCGCCGCAGTCGCAACGGTAGGACCCAAAGATGTCACCGGTGAGGCACTCTGAATGGAGCCGGACCAAGGGAGCCTTGCCGTCCATGGGCGGGTTGGGGGAACTCACTGCGAGGTGTTCGGCGCCGGTGACGAGATCGGTCCAGGCTTGGGCGATGAAGTCGCCGAACGCCGTCGGCAGCTGCACGATGGGCCCGCCGCTGACCGGATGGTGGACTTTTCCGTTACCCGCCTGCGCGCGCTGGCTGCTGTGGTGGCTGTTGCCCGTAGCCCCGGACGCCGTCATCGTTTCTCCTCTTCTTCGCCCGGGCGTCCTGCCCGGGTGCCGCTGGGGGCCGCCGTGCCACCTGCTTCAAGGTAGGCCACCAGATCCTCGATCGAGATCAGCGGGCAACCATGTTCGGCAGCAAAGGTACGGAGCCCGTCCAGCCTCATCATTTCACCGTCGTCATACACTACTTCGGCGATCACACCCACGGGTTCCAGGCCGGCGAGACGGCACAGGTCCACGGCCGCTTCGGTATGGCCGGGGCGCTCACGCACTCCACCTTCAACTGCGCGCAGCGGGAATATATGCCCGGGCCGGGTCACAGAGGCCGGGCCGGCGCCGGGGTCCGCAAGGATACGGGCAGTCAGGGCCCGGTCCGTCGCCGAGATGCCGGTGCTGACGCCCACCGCGGCGTCGCAGGACACCGTGTAGGCCGTGCCCTTCGCATCTTCGTTTACCGTGACCATCGGCGGCAGCTTCAGGGCGTCGGCACGTTCCCCGGACAGCGGGACGCAGATGACGCCGGAGCTGTACCGGATGGTCCAGCCCATCAGTGCGGGGGTGGCGTGCTGGGCAGCGAAGATGATGTCGCCTTCGTTTTCGCGGTCCTCGTTGTCGACCACCAGCACCGGCCGGCCGGCCGCCAAGGCACGAACGGCGTCTTCCACCGGGTCAAGGCCTGGTGCTGCGGCGGTTACCGGCTCGAGGTGTGCAGTGCCGTTCATAGGTTTCCTCCAGTGGCTGCGCTGGTGCTGAAGGCCAGCAGCCGTTCGGTGTACTTGGCAAGGACGTCGACTTCGAGGTTGACCCTGCTGCCGGTGGACTTGGCGCCCAGGCCTGTTTCCGCAAGTGTGGTGGGGATGAGCCCCACTTCGAACCAGGGTTCGGGTTCAGCTGCCGCGCTGACGGCTGTGACTGTCAGGGAGACGCCGTCGATGGCGATGGAGCCTTTTTCGGCGATGTAGCGGGCAAGGTTGCCCGGCACCCCGAAGCGAAGCCGCTCCCAGTTGCCCAGGGGCTCCCGCTCCAGAAGCTGCCCGACGCCGTCGACATGACCCTGGACAACGTGGCCGTCCAGCCGGCCGCCGGCCGGGACGCAGCGTTCGAGGTTCACGGAGTCACCCGCGGAGAGTTCGCCAATGGTGCTCCGGATCAGGGTTTCGCCCATGACGTCGACACTGAAGTCCCTGCCGTCGATGGAGGTAGCGGTCAGGCAGACGCCGTTGACTGCGATCGAGCCGCCCAAGGCGAGCCCTTCGGTGCTGGCCGGGGCGTGGAGCCTGACGGTTGCACTGGTGTCGCCGTCCCTTTCAACGGAGAGGACCCGTCCCTGTTCGGCAATTATTCCGGTAAACATCAGTGCCCTCCCAAGGCTGGTTCCGCGGCCGCAAGGCCCGGTTGTGGTTCCAAAGGTTGAGTATTGTGCGGACGCAGGTGGAGCCGGAGGTCCCGGCCCAGGGTTCTCACGGCGCCGCCGTCGGACTGGTCCCAGTCCCATTGCTGGGCGTCCTGCAAAGTGGTGATGCCGAGCCCGTTAAGCGCCGGTGTGCCTGAACCCAGCAGCGTGGGGGCCAGATACACGATCAGCTCGTCGACGAGGCCGGCCGCCAGGAAGGCGCTGAGGATCCGCGAGCCGCCTTCCACCATGACGTGGCGGATTCCTGCTGCATACAGCAGCGAGAGCGCTTCACGGGGATCACGCGTGGGCAGGTGCAGCACCCGGCCGTCCGCACCCCAAATGGCCGCATCCGCCGGAATGTCCCGCCGACCCATCACGGCGCGCAGGGGCTGCTTGCCGGAAACCTCGCCGGACGCGTCGCGGGCGGTCAGCCGGGGGTTGTCGATCAGAACGGTCTGGGTGCCTACCAGGATGGCGTCGATCCTGCCCCGCAGACCGTGGTTGTCCGCGAGTGATTCGGGGCAGGAGATCCATTGGCTGGTCCCGTCCTCGGCGGCAATGCGGCTGTCGAGTGTCTGCGCGATGTGGAGCGTCACGTACGGCCGCTTTTCGGCAACACCCTGGAACCATTGCCGGTTCAGTTCGAGGGCCTCCCCCGCGGCCAGGCCGCTGCGCACCCTGACGCCCGCCTGCCGGAGCGTGGTGGCGCCGCCCGCCGCCGGGTCGTGGGGATCGTCCACGGCGTAGATCACGTCCGTGATTCCGGCTTCGATGATCGCCTGGGCGCAGGGCCCCGTCCGGCCTACGTGGTTGCACGGTTCGAGCGTGACCAGCATCGTCGCACCATGCAGGTCCAGGCCGGCTGCCGCTGCCTGGGCAATGGCGTCGGCCTCGGCGTGGGCCGTCCCGGCGCCGCGGTGGAAGCCCGTCGCCAGGTGCCGGCCTTCGGCGTCAACGACGACGGCTCCCACCAGGGGGTTGGCGCCCCTGGGCCCGCGCAGGGCTGCTTCAAGGGCAGCGTCCATGGCTTGCGTTTCCGCCGAGCTGAAGGCCGTCACTGCTTCTTCCCCGGAGGCCAGGGGTTGCTGCTTTGTGGGCGCGGTCATGGCGCGACCGCCGGCCCGGTGGCTTTGGATTCCACGCCATGAGGTGTCAGGGCGTCGAAGAGCCATCGCAAGGGGTTCATATGTGGTGTCGTTCCTTCCCTCTAGAACCGCGATGGCTCCGGGGGTATACGACAGCAGAACGCTGCGGCATCAAATGACGCCGCAGATACAGCTGTACGTGCTTCTCTCATCCAGACTTTAACTGTCGGTACCGGAATTTCACCGGTTCAACCGTCCGCCGGTTCCCTCCCTGGTGGGAAAGCGCCGGCTCGCGGGTCGCGGACTGTCACCGCCGGTTCGGACTTACACCGACCCCGGAGCACGTATTGTGTGTTGCTATTCTGCCACAACCATGAAGGTGGGCTGACTATTCCGGGGACCCAGCGCGTAACGTTTGGCTGCCCGCCTTGCGCAGCCGTTCGATCGCCTCTGCAGGGTCCTCTGCGCCGTAAACCGCGGAGCCGGCAACAAAGACGTTGGCTCCCGCTTCGGCTGCACGGGTGATGGTTTCCTCGGTGATGCCGCCGTCCACCTGGATGGCCACGTCGATCCCTGAGCCGTCGATGGCAGCTCTCGCCCGGCGGATCTTGGGGAGCGTCAGGTCCAGGAACGCCTGTCCGCCGAAGCCGGGCTCAACGGTCATGATGAGCAGCATGTCCAGTTCGGCCAACATATCCAGATAGGGCTCCACCGGCGTGCCCGGCCGCAGTGCCATACCTGCCTTGGAGCCCCTGGCCCGCAGTTCGCGCGCCAGTTTGATGGGAGCGATGGATGCCTCGGCGTGGAAAGTGACGGAGGCGAGGCCTGCGTCGGCGAAACCCGGGGCCCAGCGGTCGGCGTCGGCGATCATGAGGTGGGCGTCGAGCGGAACGGGGCTGACGGCCTGGATCCGCTGCACCACCGGCAGCCCGATAGTCAGGTTGGGAACGAAGTGGTTGTCCATCACGTCCACGTGGACTGCGTCAGCGTTGCCGATGCGGTGCAGCTCGGCTTCAAGGTTGACGAAGTCGGCGGAGAGGATGCTCGGGTTGATGCAGCATTGCGTCATCGGGGAACCTTTCATGAGTTCAGGCCTTCTTACGGATGAGGGCGAGGAACATGGCGTCCGTGCTGTGGACGTGGGGCCAGAGCTGGGCGGTCAGGCCGTGCCCGGCGCCGAGGTTGCCGGTGAGGCTGACGCTGTCGAGCACCGCCCCGGCGTCCAGGAGCTCCAGGTCCTCGCGCTTGCGCATCACGTCGGTTACGACGGCGTTGGTTTCGGCAGGGTGCGGCGAGCAGGTCACGTAGGCCACCACGCCGCCTGGGCGGACAGCTGCCAGGGCTGACTTGAGCAGGTCGCGCTGCAGGGGTCCCAGGTCCGCGAGGTCCTTTGGGGTGCGGCGCCACCGGGATTCCGGCCGGCGGCGGAGCGCACCGAGGCCGCTGCAGGGGACATCCACCAGGACGCGGTCAAATGATTCTGCCTGCTCGGTGCCGACATCCCGGCCATCGCCGGTACGGACGCGCCAAGCGTCCCTGGGGACGGCGGAGAGAGCCTGACTGACGAGTTTTGCCCGGTGCGGTGCCGGTTCGTTCGCAAGGAGCGTGGCATCCCGGGCATTGGCCAGGGCGGCCAGGAGCGCGGCTTTTCCGCCGGGCCCGGCGCAAAGGTCGAGCCAGGATTCCGGGCTGGCGGCGTTCTCAAGGTCCACGGCGGCCAAGGCGCGGGCCACCAGCTGGGAGCCTACGTCCTGGACTCGGGTTGTGCCTTCCCGCACGGACGCCAGCCTGCCGAGGTCGCCGCCGCTGGAAAGTGCCGAACCCTCAACCAGTTCACCAGGCGTGGCTCCGTTTTCGAGTGCCTCGTCGAGGCTCCCCAGCCCGGGCAGGGCCACCAGGTTGACCACGGGAGCCGCGTTGTCCGCTTCCAGCAGTTCATTGATTTCGGTGGCGGACCGCCCGTGTGCCACCAAGGCCTGGCGCATCGCGCGGACGATCCATTCGGGGTGTGCATGCCTGATCGAAGCGACCTTGGTTTCATCGGTTTCGCCGGCGACCAGCAGGTCCAGCCATTCGTCCAGGGTGTGTGCCGTGACTTTCCGCAGCACCGCATTGATCAGGGCAGACGGGCCTGCGCCGATCACGGCGCGGGCCAGGCCAACGGTCTGGTCCAGTGCAGCGTGGGCTGGCACGCGCATAGCGAGCAACTGGTGGGTGCCGATCCGCAGGGCATCGAGGATGGCGGGATCCAGTTGGTCCAGCGGCCTATCGACGCAGCGGGCAAGGACGGCGTCGTACGTGCCCTGTCCGCGGAGGGCGCCATAGCTCAGCTCAGTGGCGAAACCGGCATCGCGTTTGTCCAGCCCGTGGTGGCGGATCCGGGACGGCAGCACCAGGTTGGCGTAGGCGTCCTCCGCGGCCACTGCTCGCAGGACCTCGAAGGCCACCAGCCGGGCGGGATCTGCCCGGCGGGTCCGCTGCGCCGGCGCATTTTCGGTGAAGCTCCGTTGCGAGGGCCGGTTGCGTTCGCGGCCCTGGGCGTTGCGCTGGCTGCTGTCCCGTTTTCCGCCGCCACCACGGCCGCCTCTTTGGCCGCCGCCCCGGCCGCCGCCGCCTGTCGTTCCGCCGGACATACTCATTCGAACACCACGCTTTCAAGGGAAGCCATGCCGCGTGCCCAATCGGCCGCGGCCATCATCTTTTTGCCCGAGGGCTGGATCCGCGTGAGTTCCACCGCGTGGGAGCCGGTGCCCACCAAAACGCCCTTGTCCCTGAACACCGCTCTACCGGGCGCGAGGTCCGCCACATCCGGCCGGAGCCTGACTGGCTCCAGCTTGACCCGCTGTCCGTCGAGGGTTGTCCAGGCGCCGGGCTCGGGGGTGACCCCTCGGGCACGCCGGCCGATAGCCAAGGCCGGCTGGTTCCAGTCCAGCCGGCCGTCGTCGAAGGTCAGCTTGGGGGCGAGTGAAACGCCGCCCTGCTGCGGTTGGGGGGCAGCCCGTCCGGCGTCAATGGCGGAGAGGGTCTGCGCCAGGAGCACGGCACCGCTGTGCGACAGCCGCTCCAGCAGTTGCCCGGCAGTGTCCTCCGTGCCAACGCTTTCGGTCAGGGTCCCGAACACGGGCCCGGTATCCAGGCCACGCTCAAGCTGGAAAGTCACCGCGCCCGTGACGTCGTCCCCTGCGATCACCGCACGCTGCACGGGGGCGGCACCGCGCCAGGCAGGCAACAGCGAGAAGTGCAGGTTGATCCAGCCGTGCCGGGGGACCTCGAGGGCCGCCGGGGGGATCAGTCCGCCGTAGGCAACAATGGCTGCGACGTCCGGGCTGACGGCGGCGATCTTTGCTGTCACATCCGCATCCACTTTGGCTGCATGAATGACGTCAATGCCAAGTTCGGCGGCGCGGCGGGCAACAGGCGACGGCGTGAGCACGCGTTTGCGTCCCACCGGCGCGTCCGGGCGGGTTAGCACTGCAACGATGTCAAAGCCTGCCTTGACGAGGGCATCCAGCGACGGCACCGCAACCGCGGGAGTGCCGGCGAAAAGTACCCTCATTCAGCCGCACCGGATGCCGTGGCACCAAAGCCTGTGCCGCCAAAGCTGCCACCGCCGAAACTGGAGCCGACCGTTTTAGCCCGCTTCGCCGTCGTGCGCTCTGTAATAGCTTCGTAGTTGGCGTTGCGGATAGAGCGCAGGGCCTTTTTCCGGTCCTCACCCTCCAGCCTGTCCGTATAGAGGATGCCGTCCAGGTGGTCGGTCTCATGCTGGAAGCAGCGGGCCAGCATGCCTTCCCCCTCGACGGTGACGGGATTGCCGTGGAGGTCGACGCCGGTGACCTTGGTGGCCCGGAAACGCCGGACCGGGAACCCCAGGCCGGGGATGGACAGGCAACCTTCCACCTGGTCCGGCTGGTAATCGTCACTGTTTTCCAGGACGGGGTTGATGATGTGGCCGTCCACCCCGCCGACGCGGTAGGTAAAGACCCGCTGGCTGACGCCGATCTGCGGCGCCGCCAGCCCGGCGCCCTCGACGTCCTCCATGGTTTCGGTCATGTCTGCCACCAGCTTGGCCAGCTCCGGCCCGAACTCCGTCACGGGATCGGCCACTGTGCGGAGCACAGGATCGCCGATGATGCGGATATTCAGAATGGCCATGTGCTGTCTTTCCTCACGGTTGGCGGATTGGGGAACCAATCCAGTTTAGGCGGTGCGCAGGAGGCTATGCCGTCCGTGCCGGGACAGGCGGCGGCGCGATGGGGAGCAAGGCTGTTCCAGCACTGATGGTGTCTGAGGAGAGTTCCCAGACACGGCGCAGCGCGCAAAACTTCCACCAGTGGTGTTTCAGGACCTCAGGGTTGGCCCGCACCGGGCGGACTTCGGTTTCACCGATGGCCACTGCCAGGAGGACGGGGTCTTCGCCATATTTCCAGGCCTCCCATTCGCCGGTGACTGGATCCACCAGGCTTTCCTCGGCCTTCATCCCAGCCACGAGCTGCATGACCACTTTGTCGTCGAGGGGCTTGACCGTGCCGTCCCGGGTGGTGCCCTTTGTTTTGTAGTCGATCACGCAGGTCCTGCCGTTAATCTTCGCCACCAGGTCCAGGGTGCCCGCGTAACCGACTGATTTGTTCCAGATGGTGATTTCTGGAGCAATGGGCTCCACCCGGTACAGCTCCCACCATTCGTCGAACCGCACGGCGAAGGCTTCCTCCCCGTTGGCGGCCAGCGCCTCCCGGGTTTCCTTCATGGCGTGCGGCCGGCCAAGGGCACGGAGGGCCACCTGTTCGCAGTAGTTGTGGACGCGGTCTCCGCGCTTGGCGGCCTCATCACGGTACGTTTCGGCGGCCTTCGCTGCCCGGTTAACCGCCTGGCGGATCTTCGCCGGACTCCCGAGGCAGTCAGCCAGCAACGGATCCTTCGCCAAGCTGTTGGCGCCCATGTACCCAAACCAGCCGTCCAGCCCGTGTGGCTGTTGACCGATCACCGTGGTGATGGACGGGACAGTGAACGGCTCCGACGTGGAGCGCGCGTACATGCGGCCATATTCGGTGGCATGGGCAAGAAGCGGATCAGTCATACAAAGACTCTTTCACAAGGGGCTGACAGAATGGCAGGCACAGTAGCCGGACATAAAAAAGGTCCGCTTCCGCTCGAAGGAGCGGAAACGGACCTTGTTATCGGTGGGCGATACTGGGTTCGAACCAGTGACCTCTTCGGTGTGAACGAAGCGCGCTACCACTGCGCCAATCGCCCCGATGCATTTGAATGCTAGCCCACCCTGCGCCGATTCGGAAATCGGGCAACAAGGGTCTGCGCGCACCCTGCTAATTACAGGCCTGTAATTCCCGAATCCCCCTAGATTCCGCGGATCCAGGGGCATCACCTCACTGTCCGCGGCCGCCGATTTGGAGAATCCCTGAACCTCCTATAGAGTTCTTACTCGTTGGAACGCGAGGAAATGCCCAAACGGCACGGAATCACGCTAACAATGCGGACGTAGCTCAGCTGGTAGAGCACCACCTTGCCAAGGTGGATGTCGCGAGTTCGAATCTCGTCGTCCGCTCGCAGGACACTGTCACGGCAATGGCTCTTTTTGATCCGGCGCTTACACGGTGGGTTGGCCGAGAGGCGAGGCAGCGGCCTGCAAAGCCGTATACACGGGTTCGAATCCCGTACCCACCTCGGTGAAAACCATGGTTTCCGGTTAATCCCGGATGGCAATGGGCGATTGGCGCAGCGGTAGCGCGCTTCCCTGACACGGAAGAGGTCACTGGTTCGATCCCAGTATCGCCCACCAAGCAAGGAAACTTGCTTCATGCAGTACGCACGGCCCGGCCGGAACGTACTTCATACGCGGACGTAGCTCAGCTGGTAGAGCACCACCTTGCCAAGGTGGATGTCGCGAGTTCGAATCTCGTCGTCCGCTCTCTTCTTTACAAGAAAACATCCCAATAAACCGGTCTTCCGGTTCCGGGCGATTGGCGCAGCGGTAGCGCGCTTCCCTGACACGGAAGAGGTCACTGGTTCGATCCCAGTATCGCCCACAGCAGCAGCTCCCCGCCGGAGCTGCTTTTTTGTTGCCCGGATTCTTCGGATTTGCGTCGCCACCGGTCCGCCGCGACTTTACAGGTTTTGTCACAGCACCTTGGCACCTCCAGGAGACAGGGCTAGGATCGGTTGCGGAGGAGCGAACTGGCTCCGCGATTGAAGGGAGGTGCTCGTGGGACTGATTGACGATCTTAAGGGCAAGGCTAAAGGTCTTATCCATGGCAACGAGCAGGCCATCAAGGACGGCATCAACAAGGCCGGCGATTTCGTCGACACCAAGACCGGCGGCAAGTACGCAGGTCACGTCGACAAGATCCAGGATGGCGCTTCCAAGCTCGTTGACAAGAACGGAACGCCCGGCCAGGCACCTGCCAGCGAGCAGGTCCCTCCGGTCAACCCGGTTCCGCCGGTTCCGCCGGTTCCGCCGGTCGACAAGGCTCCGTAAAAAGGATTTGGCCAGGGCTTTGCCCTAGCACGTCAAGGGGGCGCGGGTCCCGCCGGGAGGCGGCACCCGCGCCTTTGGCGTTTAAGCACAGCTTTTCGGCCATCCGCGCACGAGCCGGTAACCTGCCAGATATGCCAAAGCCCGCACCAGCCATCATCCCGGACGCTGCCACCGGCCGGTCCCGCCCCCTTTCGCAGCCGATCGTGGCGGGCATCGTGACGGCACTGGTAGGGTTCACGTCGTCCTTCGCCGTGGTCCTTGCCGGGCTCCGCGCCGTGGGCGCCAGTCCTGCCCAGGCAGCATCCGGCCTGCTGGCACTCACCCTCATTTTCGGCGTCGGCGTACTCTGGCTATCCTGGCGTTCAAAGGTTCCAGTGACGCTCGCGTGGTCCACGCCGGGAGCTGCCCTTTTAGCGGGAGCCGGAACGGTCGACGGCGGCTGGCCGGCCGCCGTCGGAGCCTTCCTGGTGACCGGCGTACTCATCTGCCTCACCGGGCTGATCCCGGCACTGGGCAGGCTGCTGGCGGGCATCCCCACGTCCCTGGCGCAAGCCATGCTGGCGGGCGTACTGCTGTCGCTGTGCCTGGCGCCCTTCTCTGCCCTGGGAACCAACCCCCTTCAAGTCGCTCCCGTCATCATCTGTTGGCTGCTGATGATGAGGTTCGCACCGCGATGGTCCGTGCCCGCCTCACTCGCGGTTGCCCTGGCGGTGATTGCCGTCCACCTGGCAACCGGAGGCGCGGGAAACCTCGAGGGCGGATTCCTGCCAGCGCCCGTCTGGACCATGCCGTCTTTCAGCCTGCAGGCCGTCGCCGGCATCGCACTGCCGCTTTTCATCGTGACCATGGCATCGCAGAACATCCCTGGCGTCGCTGTATTGAAGTCCTTCGGCTACGCCACACCGTGGGCGCCGTCCATGCTGGTGACCGGCGCCGGAACCATGCTCAGTGCACCCTTCGGCGGCCACGCGATGAACCTGGCCGCCCTCAGCGCTGCGCTGGCCGCAGGTAAGGAAGCGGGCGAAGACACGAGCCGCCGCTGGATCGCTGCTTTCACGTCGGGCCTGGCCTATGTAGTCCTGGCCCTGTTTTCTGCAGCCCTGGTCACGGTGGTGAGCGCCGCTCCCCCGGGCCTGCTGGAGGCTGTTGCCGGGCTGGCCCTGATCGGGACGCTGGCGGTTTCGGTGTCCTCCGCGCTGGCAGTGGCGGAGGAACGGATCGCGGCGTCCATCACGTTCCTGGTTGCAGCGTCCGGCCTCAGCTTCGCGGGCATCGGCGCCGCTTTCTGGGCACTGGCAGCCGGCCTGCTGGTACGTTCACTTCTGAAGAACCGTGGGCGGCAGGGCGTGCCCCAGCCTTAGGACGGTTCGTGGTTCTGGCCCTCCCGGGCAAGGGCAGTCAGGCGGGAGACAGCGCGGTAGTACTTCTTGGTGTACCCGCCGTGCATCATCTCGTCGGTGAACAGCTTGTCAAAGGGAACCCCGCTGGCCAGGATCGGCACGTCCTTGTCATACAGCCGGTCTGCCAGTACTACGAACCGCAGGGCAACGGCTTGCTCGGTGATGGTTTCGACGTTACGCCACACCACGCCGTCGATGCCTTCGATGAGCTGCCGGTAGCGGCTGGGATGCACGCCGGCAAGGTGTCCGATCAGCGTGCTGAATTCGTCCTGCGCCACGGTCTTGCCGTCGAACTCGGCCTTCATCTGGGCGGATAGCTCGCTGTTCTTGAGCGGCGCTGGCGGCGTGGGCAGGCCCCGGTGGCGGAAGTCCTCGCCGTCGATCCGGATGACCTCAAACTGATCCGCCAGAACCTGGATCTCACGCTGGAAGTCGACGGCGGCGAAGCGGCCGTCACCCAGCGAGCCCGGCAGGGTGTTGGAGGTTGCAGCCAGCTTGACGCCGGCGTCGGCCAGTTCACGCATCAGCCGGGACATCAGGACGGTGTCGCCCGGATCATCGAGCTCAAACTCGTCGATGCACACCAGCTTGTAGTGGCTGAGCGCCTCCACCGTTTTGCGGAAGGAAAGCGCCCCCACGAGGTTGGTGTATTCCACGAACGTGCCAAAAGCCTTAGGTCCCGGCGCGGCGTGCCACAAAGATGCCAGCAAGTGGGTCTTGCCCACACCAAAGCCGCCGTCGAGGTAGATACCGGCCCGGGACGTGTCCTTCTTGGCAAAAAGCTTCTTGAAAAGGCCGCCACCGTTCCCTGCGCCCACACCCTGCGCAAACCCTTCCAATTCCCGGACTGCATGGGACTGGCTCGGCTGCTTGGGGTCCGGGCGGTAACTTGCGAAGGAGACCTGGCCGAACCGCGGTGAAGGATAAAAGCCCTTAAGGAGCTCATCCACCGAAACTGCCGGAGTGCGGGCGGCAAGCTGTTCGATCTGTACCAAGGTGGTCCGTTCTGCTGGTGGGTTGTCCCCAGAAAGGATACCGGCAATGCAGCACGCCTTCCCCGCCCCGGGCACGGGCCAGCCACGGAGCGTGACGAAGCCCATATTTCCCTCTATTAACGGAACAGCGGATTTCGTGTGCCGCCGTGGCTAGTGTTGAACCCAGGTTCCCAGCATCCTCCAGCAGGTCCGCCGTACGTTTGAATGAAAGGCCATCACCTTGTCCTACCCAGTTGAACAGAACGAGAAGTTCGCAGCCTATGCCCGCCCTGAGCGCCTGGTTTCCACCGAGTGGCTCGCCGCCGCCCTGGAAAGCGGCGCTGTGGCCGATGGAAAGCTGGTGGTTGTGGAGTCCGATGAGGACGTCCTGCTCTATGAGACCGGCCACATCCCCGGAGCAGTCAAGATCGACTGGCACACCGACCTCAACGACGAAGTGACCCGCGACTACGTTGACGGCAAGGCCTTTGCCGCCCTGGCCTCGTCCAAGGGCATCTCCCGTGGCAGCACCGTAGTGATTTACGGCGACAAGTCCAACTGGTGGGCCGCCTACGCCCTGTGGGTCTTCACCCTGTTCGGTCACGAGGACGTCCGCCTGCTGGACGGCGGCCGCGACAAGTGGATCGCCGAAGGCCGGGACCTGACCACCGAGACTGCCACACCGGCACCGGGCGACTACCCGGTGGTGGAGCGCAACGACGCCCCCATCCGCGCCTTCAAAGAGGACGTGCTGGCACACCTCGGCAAGCCGCTGATCGACGTCCGCTCCCCCGAGGAATACACCGGACAGCGCACGCACATGCCTGCCTACCCTGAGGAGGGCGCACTCCGTGGAGGCCACATCCCCACTGCGGCCTCCATTCCCTGGGCGCGCGCAGCCGCAGCGGACGGGACATACCGCAGCCGCGATGAGCTCGAAGCCCTGTATCTCGGCGAGGCTGGCCTCACCGAGGGCGACGACGTTGTGGCCTACTGCCGGATCGGCGAACGTTCCAGCCACACCTGGTTCGCCCTGAAGTACCTGCTGGGCTTCGACACCGTCCGCAACTACGACGGCTCGTGGACCGAATGGGGCAACGCCGTCCGCGTTCCCATCGTCAAGGGTGCGGAGCGCGGCTCCGTCCCGGCGTAAGCTGGAGTAGATGACTACTCATGCCTTGCCCGCCTCGTTGGCGGAAATCGTGGACGACTTCCAGGCCCTCACGGAGCCCGAGCGGCTGCAGCTGCTGCTCGAGTTCTCGCGGGAACTTCCGGAGTTGCCGGACCGCCTGAAGAACCACCCTGAGCTCCTGGAGCAGGTGGTGGAATGCCAGTCGCCACTGTTCCTGACCATTGAGACGGAAAAGAACGACGCCGGCTCGGCTGACACTTTTCGGCTGTACTTCAAGGCGCCGCCTGAAGCCCCCACCACGAGGGGCTTCGCCGGGGTGCTCCTTGAGGGGCTCGACGGGCTCAGCGCGGAGGAAATCCTGGCAGTTCCGGATGACATGCCTGAACTGCTTGGCCTTACCCGTGCGATCACACCGTTGCGGATGCGCGGCATGACCGCCATGCTGGGCCGCATTAAGCGCAAGGTCGCAGCCTCGGCCCGGCTGAACAGCTAGCAGCCAGCTCGGCTTATGGGGCGCAAAAGCACTTCGCAGGGAACGCCGGCCACCGCGGTACTGACCGCGGCCGGCGTTCCCTTTGTGCTGCACCCGTACACCCACGATCCTTCCGCGGCCAGCTATGGCGCCGAAGCTGCCGAAGCCCTGGGAATCGACCCGGCGAGGGTCTTCAAAACGCTGATGGTGGAGGTGGAAGGTCGGCTGGCGGTGGGCGTAGTGCCCGTCAGCGGCAATCTTGACCTGAAGGCTTTCGCGGCTGCCCTGGACGCGAAGAAGGCCACCATGGCCGATCCCAAGTCCGCCGAACGCCGGACCGGCTATGTACTCGGCGGAATCTCGCCGCTGGGCCAGCGGCAGCCCACACCCACCGTCATCGACGGCAGTGCCGTTGCCTTGGAAACGATGCTGGTTTCCGGCGGCCGGCGGGGGCTGGACATCGAGCTGGCGCCCGCTGAGCTGATCCGGCTCACATCCGCAATCACGGCCCCGATCGGAACGGTCAAACCCTAGCGACGGTCTTGTCCTCCGCGAAATCCCGCCCTCCCCCAACTGGGTAGCAGCAGATGTCGTTTAGACGCCTCAAAACGACATCTGCTGCTACTTAGTTGGGCTAACCGTGACGCCTATCTGGCCGGGGTTGACCCTCGGGGCCAGCTGCTGCCTGAGCCACGCCTTGACGAGGCGCTCCCAGCGGGCGGGATCCACGTTCCATTCCTTGGTGTGCCGAGCGTGGTTGAACGTTTCGAAGGTGACCATTTCCGGGTTTCGTTCGGCCAGCAGGGCGGATGGTTCATAGGGCACGTATTCGTCGTCGACGCTGTGCACAATCAGGGTGGGCGTGCGCAGTTCAACAGCCCGGGCCACCCAGTCCATGGCTTTGAGGTCCACCGGTGCCGAGAGCCCGGTGAGCCGGCGCCCCAAGGGGTGGCCGAGCATCAGCTGGCCATACCGACCCACGAGGGACGGGATCCTGTTAATCTCCGCATGGTGGGCCAGGACGTTGACCCAGTTGATGACCGGAGCGTCAAGGACCATGGCCCGGATCAGGTGGCGGTACCGGGACAGATCCGCCGTCTGCAGGCAGATAGCGCCTCCCATGGACCAGCCAAAAAGGACTATCTCTTCGGCCCCATTTCCCAATGCGTACTCGATGGCGGCTTCGATGTCGCGCCATTCTGTTGATCCAAGTCCATAGCGTCCGTCGTCGGCTGAAGGCGCCAGTCCGTCATTCCGGTAGGACACCAGCAGGCTGGTCAGACCCAGTTCCAGGGCGGGACCGACGGCGCGCAAGGCCTCCTGGCGGGTGGCTCCCCGGCCGTGCACCATCACAGCCCAGGTGCGGGATGTGCCGCCCGCCCGCACCAGCCACGCCGGCGCCTGCCCGCCGTCGACCTCAATCAGTACATCCTCGGACGGGAGGCCGGCGGCCTCCGGGGTCGGATAGAGCGCGCCGCTCCACCAGCCGCGGTGGGCGCTGTCGAGGTCGCCGCTGTAGACGGCTTCGACCTCACGGAGGACCGTGCGTTCCGCGGGTGAGTACGACACGATGCGGCCAATGCGGGCGTGGCCTTCGCCGCCGTCGAAAAAGAACCCATACACGCCGTCCACGGTGGTGTCCGGGGTGGCCGCCAGGATGACCTGCCGGCCCTCGCCTTCACGGATGACAGCCAGCACTTCCTGGTCCGCCGCCCGCCGCGGTGCAGGCGTAATGACCCTGCGCGCGAAGTACAGGGCCAGGGCTGACGACCCTGTGGCCAGCAGTCCGGCCAGGGCACCGCCCCCGATCACACCGCCGATGGTCCACTTGGCCCGCAGTGACATCCCGGCGTCGGCAGCGGGGGCAACGGTGGCCTTTGGGGCAGGGGTCCGTGTAGAAGAAGCCATGGGTCCATTCTTACCGTCCTTGGCCCGTGCGCCATATTCCGCCACTCCTGGCCCGGACAGCGGAGCGCCGGGCCCGCCGGGGCCCGCCGGGGCAAATGGATGCAGCGGCACAGGCACAGGACTAGGCTGATGGCATGAGCGATCCCATCGTCATCCTGACCGAAGAACCCCTGGGCGCGGACGACCGCGTCAACATAGAACGGCTGGTGAACGGGGCGGATGCGCGCCTTGTGCTGCTGGTCCCGGCCAACACGGAAAGGCACCTGCTGGTGGACTTCCTGGAGCATCTGTCGCTCCTGGAGATTTCCAAGGCGTTCCGGGAGCTGACCAGCCATGCCCCGGATCCCACAGTGGAACGGGCGGAGGCATCAGAGACGCTGGCTGTGTCCCTGGGCGCCCTCGAGGGACTCGGGGCCGGAGTGACCGGCGAGGTAGTGGACGGCGGGGCGGTTAAGGGTCTGGTCGCCAAGGTCAAGGAACTCGGGGCAACACAGGCCGTAGTGGTCACCCGCCCGCACGCTGTTTCAGACACGTTCCACACCGACTGGGCCAGCAAGGCGCAGGACCAGTTGGGCATTCCTGTCCTGCATCTCTATGCGGGCTCGGGATTTATCGGTGACTCGTAAGCGTTGAACAGGCTATGAGCATCTTCGGAAACAAGATTTTTGGCAACAAGGCGACGGATTCCATCCGAGAGACGCTTCCGGCGGACCATCCCGCCGGCGCGGGCGTGAAGTCGGACGCGCAGTGGCGGCAGGAGCTCACTCCCGAGGAATACCACGTGCTCCGTGAGGCCGGCACGGAACGGCCGTACACCGGCGAATACTGGGACACCCACACCTCAGGGGTTTACCAGTGCCGGGCCTGCGGCACTGAACTCTTCACCAGTAACGAAAAGTTCGATTCGCATTGCGGCTGGCCCTCTTTCTGGGCACCACTGGCGGAAGGGACCGTCCGGTACATCCACGACCGGACGCTGGGGATGGAGCGCATTGAGGTGCGCTGCGCCACCTGCGACTCACACCTGGGGCACGTTTTCGAGGGCGAAGGCTATGGCACGCCGACGGACCAGCGCTTCTGCATCAACTCGGTCTCGCTAAAGCTGGTGCCCCGGGATGAGCAGGACGGCGCGGAACAGGACGGCGGGGATCAGCCTGGTGGGGACGGCCAGTCCGGTACAGCGTCTTGAACTGCGGCGACGCCCGCGCCAGCCACGGCCGGCGCTGGAGCTGGATGCGCTTTTGAACCCGCTGAGGCTGAGAGCTTCTTATGCTTAGCCATATTTTGCATTAGGAAGTCTGGTTGCTTGCTACGCTCACCGTAGATGCCCAAGCAACCAGAAAGGCTGCCTCCAATGACTGAAACCACGATCATGGCCCCCGCGAGGATTTCCGCCGACAATCCCGGCTGGCTCCGGATCAAGGCTGCCGCCACCTCGCTCCAGCTGCTCCAGGCCCAGGACGGATCCATCCCGGACCAGGACGGGCACGCAGCAGCCGCCGTCCACGTCGCAGCGATCGTTGAATCCATTGAGGAACTGGTGCCCCGGTTCCCCCACGACGCCGACTATCTCGCGGCAGTGACCGCCGACTTCCGGGCCTGGGCCGACGCCGGTTTCGGCATTCCGGACTTCCTGGCATCGCTGCTGTCGTTCCAGCCCCAGGAGCAGCGCCAGGATGGCCTCCAGCACCTGGTGGTCTTCCCCATGTACACCCAGAACGGCAGCAGCAGCCGTCTCGTGGAGGCGGTGCTGATCGAAGTCATCTGGCCGGAGTTCATCGCCGCCCTGGAAGCCGGCGACTACTCCAACCGGCTCTTTGTGCCCATCCGCTTCCTGGACTTCACGCCCGGGTACAACACCAACTCGGCGGTCCTCTTCCCGGAGACGGTGGCCGTCCGCGAGACGCCTACGTTCACCTGGGGCGCCATCTTTGCCGACCGCGAGGCCGCCCGGTTCCGCCGTGTCCTGCGAGCCGCTGCCGAGATCACACGCCTTGAACTGCCGGCCGGCGCCGCGGAACTCCTCGAGGACCAGGAGCTGACCGAGGCGACTTTCGTGATGTGGGACCTGATCCACGACCGGACCCACATGCGCGGAGACCTGCCCTTTGACCCGTTCATGATCAAACAGCGCATGCCGTTTTTCCTCTACTCCCTCGAGGAGCTCCGCTGCGACCTCACGGCCTTCCGCGAATCGGTACGGATTGAAAAGGACGAGGACGCCGGCCCTGAAGCCCGCCGCCACGCCAAACTGGTCCAGTACGCCATCATCTTCGACCGGATCTTCCGTTTCGCCATCACCGGCAGCAGGGTCCGCAACTACGACGGACTGGGCGGCCAGCTGCTGTTCGCCTGGCTGCACCAGCACCACGTCCTCCACTGGACGGACAGCAGGCTCAGCATCGACTGGGACCAAGTGGCGGAAGCGGTCATCGCCCTCGGGGCCAGGATCGATGAGCTGTACTGGCGCTCCATCGACCGGCCTAAAATGGCCCACTGGCTCGCCGCGTACCAGCTGATCTCCGGTACGGTCACCCCGCATCCGGCCTCCGTCTGGGCGAAGGGACCGGACGCCCTCCCCCTCGCCGGAGCTCCCCGCGGCCTCACGGACCAGGTGCTCGATGACGAATTCCCGCTGTCCATGTTCTACGAGGCACTGGAGAAGAAGATGCGCCCGGTCATCGAATCCACCGCCGGCATCACTGGCAGTTCCGCGCTGTGAGTGCAGCCGATGCGATGAAGGCGAACATCCCGGACAGTGAAGCGACACTGAACGTGCTGGTCACCGGTGGCAGCGGCTCGTCCGGCATCGCCGTGGCCGGCGCGCTCCACCGTGCCGGCCAGCGGGTCTTCACCGTTGGCTCGGACCGGGCCCGCATCGAAGCGGCAGCAGGTCGGGCGGGCGACGGCGTCACCCCACTCGTGTGCGATCTCGCCGACCTCGCGGCTGTCCAGAGCCTCCGGGATTCCGTCGCGGAAACCGCCGGGCGAATGGACGCCGTCATCCACCTGGTGGGCGGCTGGCGCGGCGCGAAGGGCATTGCAGACCAGAGCGACGCCGACTGGGACTTCCTGGAGCGAGGCGCCATCACCACGCTCCGCAATGTGTCCCGGGTCTTCTACGACGACCTTGCCGCCTCCGGAACAGGCAGGTTTGCCATGGTCTCCTCCACGGCCGTGGACAATCCGACGGCGGCCACAGCCAGTTACGTGGCAGCGAAAGCCGCCGCCGAAACCTGGACCATGGCCATGGCAGAAGGCTTCAGCCGCGCCGCCTCCAGCGCTGAAGGGGAGGGCGCTGCCCCCTGGAGTGCCGCCGTCGTATTTGTCGTCAAGGCACTCGTTGACGCGGACCTCCGCCTGCAGCATCCGGAACGGAAGTTCCCCGGGGCCACCGACGTCGAAGACCTGGCTGCCGCCGTCGTTGGCCTGTTCAGCCGGCCGGCACACGAACTGAACGGCCGCAGGCTCCTGCTGGCCACCTGACCTCCCTAGACTGAAAGCGTGAACAAAGCGATGACAACCACAGCCGATTCCGGCGCGCGTACCGCCGGCCGCCTGCATGACCCGTCCGTGCGCGGCTTCGCGTCGGACAACTACTCGGGCGTCCATCCCGAGGTCCTCGCCGCCCTCGCGGCCGCCAACGACGGCCACCAGGTCTCCTACGGCGAGGACGACTACACCGCGCGGCTCCACGGACTGCTGGAGGACCATTTCGGCGCCGGCATCGAAAGCTTTCCGGTGTTCAACGGGACGGGCGCCAACGTGCTGTCGCTGCAGTCCCTGCTGCCCCGCTGGGGCGCCGTCATCTGCGCCTCCACCGCCCACATCAACATGGATGAAAACGGCGCTCCCGAACGGATTGGCGGGATCAAGCTCCTGCACGTCCCCACCCCGGACGGAAAACTGACGCCGGAGCTGATCGACCGCGAGGCGTGGGGCTGGGGCGACGAGCACCGCGCCCAGCCATTGGCCGTCTCCATCACCCAGACCACCGAACTGGGCACGTGCTACACGCCCGCTGAAGTCCGGGCCATCGCCGACCACGCCCATGCACGGGGCATGAAGCTCCACATGGACGGGGCAAGGCTTGCCAACGCTGCGGCACACCTGCAGGTGCCGCTGAGGGCATTCACGCGCGACGCCGGCGTGGACATCCTGTCCTTCGGCGGCACCAAGAACGGGCTGCTTTTTGGTGAAGTGGTAGTGGCCCTGAACCCGGAGGCCGCCCACGGTCTGGTCTACCTGCGCAAGATGAACATGCAGCTGGCATCGAAGATGCGGTTCATGTCCGCCCAGTTCATCGCACTCCTGGAGGATGGCCTCTGGCTCCGTTCGGCATCCCACGCCAACGCGATGGCCACCCGCCTGCGTGCGGCGGTGGACAAGATCGAGGGGGTTCAACCAACCCAAAAGACTGAATCCAACGGAGTGTTCGCCGTCCTCCCGGAGGGCGTAGCGGACAGGCTTCGGGAATCTTTCCGTTTCTACGACTGGAACGAAGCAGCCCGGGAAGTCCGGTGGATGTGTTCATTCGATACAAGCGAGGAGGACGTTGATGATTTTGTGGCCGCAATCCGCCAGGAGCTGGCCGCCTACAACGCAGGCAATGCCGCCACGTAGCAAAAGGTGGCCGACGGCGAGCCTGCACTGCCTGTCCCCGGCTGTTGCGTAACCTGCGAAGGTGAACGCACTCGCCCAGGTTCCCCCGGAGTTTCTCCACGCCTTGGGAACCCTCAGGAAAGCACAATGCCGCAGCGAACTGCGCCTGGCGGAAATTCCGGCACCGGCACGCCTGGCGCCCTTCGCCGTAGCGCTGGGCGCGGAGGTCATGGCCTCCGGAACCGCCGGCACCACCGCACCCCTCCACGGACCTGCGGCGATGGCACTCGCCGCCGCGGCGGGGACGGAAGATGAGGAGGACACCGAGCTTGCCACCGGCCGGTTCATCCTGCTGCACGATCCCGACGGCTCCGCCGTCTGGGACGGCGAGTTCCGGATCGTGACCTACATCCGTGCGCAGTTGGAGCCGGAGATGGGCAACGACGAAATGCTGGGCACCGTGGCCTGGACCTGGCTCGTGGAGGCCTTGGAAAACCACAAGGCTCCCTACCGTGCCGCCGGCGGCACCGCCACCCGTGTCCTTTCGGAGAGCTTCGGCACCCTCGCCGACCGGCCAGGGTCAATCGACATCGAACTGCGCGCATCCTGGACACCTGCCTCATCTGACGTCACGGCCCACTTGGAGGCGTGGTCGGACATGGTCTGCACGTTTGCGGGATTACCGCCGCTGCCGGACGGGGTCTCGGCGCTGCCGAACCGGCGCCGGAACTAGTCCGGCCCTGGACCACCTTGTCGGTAAACTGAAGGCACCATGACCCCTCACATTCCGGATAACACCACAGCCGGCGCTCCGGCTGCTGACACTACTCCCCACATCACCGTGGACGGCTTCGACAGCCCCATCCCCGTTGTCATCGACCTTGATGCACCGCGCGACGGCGTGCCCTTGGTCATCGAAACGCAGTCCGGGCTGGAGCGGTGCGCCGCCGCCATCGCGGCCGGCACCGGACCCGCCGGGGTGGATGCCGAGCGTGCCTCCGGCTTCCGGTACGGCCAGCGCGCCTTCCTGGTCCAGATCCGCCGCGAAGGCTCCGGCACCTGGCTCATCGATCCTGAGCCCTTCGAGAACCTGGACATCATCAACGATGCCCTCCACGGGGTGGAATGGATCCTGCACGCAGCCAGCCAGGACCTGCCGTGCCTCTCCGAGCTGGGTATGTGGCCGGACAAGCTCTTTGACACCGAGCTTGCCGCGCGGCTCGCGGGCCTCCCGCGCGTTGGGCTCGCTGCGGTGATCGAGCAACTGCTGGGCTTCGGCCTGGCCAAGGAACATTCCGCCGCCGATTGGTCCACCCGCCCCCTGCCTGAACCTTGGCTGCGCTACGCGGCACTGGACGTGGAGGTGCTCACCGAACTGCGTGAGGAGCTCATCGAACTGCTGGAGGCTGACGGAAAGCTCGAATTCGCGGAGCAGGAATTCGCGGCCATCCTGGCTGCCGGCGTAGCCCCGCCGCGGGTAGACCCGTGGCGCAAGACCTCCGGCCTGCACCAGATCCGTGACCGGCGCCAACTCGCCGCGGTCCGGGAACTGTGGCTGGAGCGCGATTCGCTGGCGCAGAAACGCGATGTGGCGCCGGGCAGGCTCATTCCGGATTCCGCCCTGGTGGCGGCCGCGAAAGCCATGCCTTCCACTGTTCCCCAACTGCTCGGAACCAAGGGCTTCCACGGAAGGGCCGCCCAACGCGAGGCTCCGCGCTGGCTCCGCTGCATCGCGGCTGCCCGTGACCTGGCGGACCTCCCCCCGCTGCACCTGCCCACCAACGCCCCGCCGCCGCCTCGCGTCTGGGCCGATCGGGATCCGGAGGCTGCCGCCCGGCTGGCCACGGCACGGCCACTGCTGCAGGAGAAGGCGGAAGAAACGAACCTTCCGCTGGAAAACCTCCTGACACCGGACTACCTGCGCCGGATCGCCTGGCGGCCTCCCGCAGATATCACCGAAGAATCGGTATCCACGGAACTCCGCGACCTGGGCGCCCGTGAATGGCAGATCGGGCTGGTTGCCCCACTGATCACGGCGGCTTTCCGCAATCCCCAACCCTTGCCTCCCAAGGAGCCCAAAGAACCGAAGGAGCCGAAGGCAGCCGCGGCAGCCGGGTAACTTCCCCTCAGCGAGCCTTGCACACTAAGTTACTGGCGAGTAACATAGGGTGCACTGCCGTCCGGACCAGTGCTGCCCCTTGGCCACTGACCGGCGCCAACGTCTCGATGAGGAGTTATACGTGAGCCACCACGGAAGCAGCGGAAATCCGCGCACTGTCCGCGACGTCGTCTTTGTTGACGGCGTCCGCACACCCTTCGGCCGGGCCGGCGACAAAGGAATCTACGCCGGAACCCGCGCCGATGACCTGATGGTCAAATGCATCCGCGAACTCCTCCGCCGCAATCCGTCCCTGCCATCGGAGCGGGTAGATGAAGTGGCCGTGGCCGCCACCACGCAGACCGGTGACCAGGGCCTTACCTTGGGACGCACCGCGGCGCTCCTGGCCGGCCTCCCCCGCACGGTCCCCGGGTTCGCCATCGACCGCATGTGCGCTGGCGCCATGACTGCCGTGACCACCACCGCCAGCGGCATCGGCTTCGGTGCCTACGACGTCGTGATCGCCGGCGGCGTGGAGCATATGGGCAACCACCCGATGGGCTCAGGTGCCGATCCCAACCCCCGCTTTATGTCCGAGCGGCTCGTTGATCCCGCCGCCCTGAACATGGGAAACACCGCAGAGAACCTGCACGACCGCTTTCCCGCCATCACCAAAGGCCGCACTGACGCTTACGCCGTCGCCTCGCAGGACAAACTCGCCGCCGCATACAACAAGGGCCAGATCCAGCCCGACCTGGTGCCGGTGGCAACACTCAAGCCGGGCGAAGGCTGGAACCTGAACAGTGTTGATGAGCCACCCAGGCCAGGCACCACGCTCGAGGACCTGGCCGCCCTGCGCACGCCTTTCCGGGCCCACGGCCGGGTCACGGCAGGCAACGCAGCGGGCTTGAATGATGGCGCCACGGCTGCGCTCTTGGCTTCTTCCGAAGCTGCCGCAGAGCTTGGGCTGCCCGTGAAGATGCGCCTGGTCAGCTACGCGTATGCAGGCGTCGAACCCGAAGTCATGGGCATCGGACCCGTCCCCGCCACCGAGAAGGCCCTGAAGAACGCCGGGCTCACCATCGATGACATCGGACTCTTCGAAATCAACGAGGCTTTCGCAGTGCAGGTCCTGAGCTTCCTTGACCATTTCGGGATTTCCGACGACGACCCCCGCGTCAACCGGTACGGCGGCGCCATTGCGGTGGGTCACCCGCTGGCCTCCTCCGGCGTGCGGCTGATGAACCAGCTCGCACGGCAGTTCCAGGAGGACCCCTCCGTGCGCTACGGCATCACCACGATGTGCATCGGCCTGGGCATGGGCGCCACGGTCATCTGGGAAAACCCGCACCACGCCCAGTACAGCGGAACCGCAGCCCCGCAGCAGACCGACGCCACTACCGAAGGAGCCGCAGCATGAGCGCCGCCGATTTCACCACGCTTGCCGAACTCTTCCCCGACGAAACCGTGACGCACTCCTACGTCCGGGACATCGAACTGCCTGCTGCCCCCGGTACGTCCAGCCCCGGGACGTTTGCCCTGATCACGTTGGACAACGGCCTGGACCACTCCAAACCCACCACCCTTGGGCCCAACACACTGGTGGAACTCGGGATAGTCCTGGAGGGATTAAAGGAGCGGGCCGCCCGGGGCGAAATTGTGGGCGTGGGCGTGACCGGCAAGCCGTACTTCCTTGTTGCCGGGGCGGACCTTTCCGCCGTGAAGTCTTTGGAGAACAGGGAGCATGGCCTGTGGATGGCCCAGCTTGGACACGACGTCTACGCCACCCTCGCCAACCTCGGCGTCCCCAGCTTCGCGTTCATCAATGGTGTGGCCCTCGGCGGCGGCCTGGAGATCGCCCTGCAGTCCACCTACCGCACCGTGTCCACCGGCGCGGGGGCGCTGGCGCTTCCTGAAGCTGTGCTCGGCCTGGTCCCCGGCTGGGGCGGCGTCTACATCCTGCCGCGGCTCACCGGGCCCGAAAACGCCGTCAAGGTGATGATCGAGAACCCGCTCAGCAACAACCGGACCCTCACCGGGCCGGAGGCTTTCCGGCTCGGCATCGCCGACGCACTCTTCGAACCGGCGGACTTCCTGGAGCAGTCCCTCGCATGGGCAGCCAAGGTCATCACAGGTGAGGTGGTCCCGGAGCGGCCGAACGCCGTCGACCCCTCCGATCCCGAAGTTGCCGCACGCTGGGCCGCAGCCGTTAGGGCCGGCAAGGCGTTCGTGGAGGCCAAGACGTCCAACGCGTCCCCGGCACCGGCCAAGGTCCTGGACATCCTGGAAGCCAACCGCACTATGACGCAGGCAGAGTCCGCGGAGCTGGAATGCCAAACCCTTGCCGTGCTGATGCAGACCGACGAATTCCGCGCCACCGTGTACGCCTTCCTGGACCTGGTCCAGAAGCGTTCCAAGCGCCCGGCAGGTGCCCCGGACCGGAAGCTGGCACGCCCGGTCACGAAGATCGGCGTGGTGGGCGCAGGCCTCATGGCAAGCCAACTGGCGCTCCTGTTCGCGCGCCAACTCAAGGTTCCGGTAGTGATGACCGACATCGACCAGGCCCGCGTGGACAAGGGTGTTGGCTATGTCCATGCCGAGGTGGATAAACTCCTCGGCAAAAAGCGGATCAGCCCGGACGCCGCGAACCGCACTAAGGCGCTGGTGTCGGGCTCCGTTTCCAAGGACACCTTTGCTGACGCCGACTTTGTGATCGAGGCCGTCTTCGAAGAGCTGAACGTCAAGAAGCAGGTGTTCGCCGAGGTGGAGGCGATCGTCTCGCCTGACTGCATCCTGGCCACCAATACGTCGTCTTTGTCCGTGACTGACATGGCTGCTGATCTTGAACACCCGGAGCGGCTCGTAGGATTCCATTTCTTCAACCCGGTGGCTGTTATGCCGCTGCTGGAGATCGTGCGGGCTCCCAGGACAGACGACGCCGTGCTGGCCACCGCCTTCGAGCTCGCCAAGGGCTTGAAGAAGACGGCTGTGCTGGTCAAGGACGCCCCCGCCTTTGTGGTCAACCGGATCCTGCTGCGGCTGATGGGCGAAGTGACGGCCGCCTTTGACGAGGGCACCCCGGCAGAGGTTGCCGACAACGCCCTGCGGCCCATGGGCCTGCCGATGACGCCGTTCACCTTGGGCGCCATGGTGGGCCTGCCGGTGGCGCAGCACGTTCAGGAGTCCCTGCACGCCGCTTTCGGCGACCGCTTTCCGGTGTCCGCAAACCTGAAGAAGCTGATCGACAACGGCGTGAAGTCGCTGTGGGCCCCCGCGGCCGACGGAACGCAGGAAATCCCGGACTCCACCCTGTCGCTGATGTCGTTCGGTACCTCGCCGTCCACCGGAGACGAGGTGCTGCGCCGGGTCCAGGATGCCCTGGCCGAGGAAATCGGCCTGATGCTGGAAGAAGGCGTAGTGGCAGGTCCGGAGGACATCGACCTCTGCATGATCCTCGGCGCGGGCTGGCCCATGTTCCTGGGCGGCATCACCCCGTACCTGGACCGGGTTGGCGCCTCCGAGCGGGTGAACGGCAAGCGGTTCCTCGCACCGGGCACCGCATCCCGTTCCGCGGCGCCAGCAAGCGCGTAGCCTGCCCGTCCGGAACCGGCCAAGGCGTCAGGGAACCGGGATCTGGCCCGGGGTCACTGGGAGGTCAGCGCGCGGCCGACTGCAGGTGCACCAGCCGATGCGCAAGGGACCGCGCGTACTCGAGGTCGTGTGTGACCAGCACGACGGCGGCGCCCTCCGCGGCGGCACACCGGACCACGCGGTCCAGGACCGCCAGTCCATGGCCGTCCAGGGCTACGGTCGGTTCGTCCAGGGCAAGGACAGACGGGCGCCTGGCCAGCACGGTGGCCAGGGCCAGCAGGCGCTGGTGGGACGTGGGAAGTTCTGCCGGATGCCGGCCGGCGAGGTGATCCAGGCCGACGGCGGCGAGGGCTTCAGAGACGGCCCGCGCGGTTGCTGAGTCATGGCGGTGCCTCCCGGCAGCTCCCTGCGCGGCCGTCCATGTAAAGACTGGCCGGCGGCCTGGTTTCCGGCGGACCGGCCACCGTTCCACGCCGAAGCGGACTTCCCGTTCCACGGTGCGCTCGAACAACTGGTCCCGGGGCTGCTGGAGTAGGAGCCCGACGTCGCCGGACACCCTTCCCGTTGGGTGCCCGGCGATGTCCTGCCCCTTGACCAGGACCGTCCCGGCCGTGGGCTGGAGCAGGCCGTTGAGGTGCCGCAGCAGTGTGGACTTTCCGGCGCCGTTCGCTCCGGTGACAGCAACGATCTCGCCGGCGCGTACTTCCATGTTGAGGTTCTGAAGGACCACTGCCGCGGCGGGGTCCGGCTCTGTTTTGAGCCAGCGCCGGCGTTGTTGGCGGTAGCTGAACGAGACGCCACGCAGTCCGACCGCGGGCGGGCAGGGCACCATTGCTCCAAGGACAGAGGCACTGAGAACGGTGGCACCAGCGATAAGTGCATCAAGGCCAGGAGCACCGTTTCCCAGTTCTTCCCGGACCGGCAGGACACTGGCCCCCGTGCCCGGCCGCGGGCTCACTACGCCGGCCGTTGCGAACTCTCCGGAGCCGGCGACTTGGGCGGGCATGCCCGTTATCGCCACCGTACCTCCGCTGAGCAGCACCCAGGTGTCGGCGTCGAGCAGCAAATCGTCCACCCTCTGGCTCAGGACCACGACGGCGGTGCCGTCCTTCACAAGGTTCCGCACCAGGAGCGCCAAGCTTTCGGCTCCTTCCCGGTCAAGGGAAGCGAACGGCTCGTCCATCACCAGCACGGCAGGCCCGGAAATGACGGCGCATCCGATGGCCAGGCGGCGCAGTTCGCCGCCGGAAAGCCTTGCGGGGTCCTTGTCCAGCAGGTGGTCCAGGCCGACCCTTGACGCCGTGCGCCCAACGGCGGCGGCCATTCCGGCGCGATCCATTCCCACGTTTTCCAACCCGAAGGCCAACTCTTCGGCAACCGTTGCGCGGACGCTGGAGAGGGCCGCCACGGCGTCCTGCGGCACGAAGCCCACCACGCGGCCCCACGTCCCGGGGTTGATTCGTGGATCAGCTTCTCCAGTGAACTGCAGCCTCGTACCGCCAAGGTCGAGGAATCCCGTCAGGCTCCCACCATTGCCGGGAAGCAGCCACCCGGCAATCAGGCGTCCCAGTGTTGATTTGCCGCTGCCGGAGCCGCCCAGCACTGCCGTCAGTGTGCCTGCACCGAGGGAAAGGTCCACACCGGCGAGGACGGGTTCCGTATCGCCGGGATAAATGAATGTTTCTATCCCCGCAGCCAGTACGGGGGTGGAGCTTTCCGCCATCCTCAAGAACCCACCCATGACTGCCCGAGGCGGACCACTGTTGCCGCAGCGGCCGCGAGCAGGAGGACCAGGCGCAGCCGGCGCTGGAACGGCGGATCGGGCACCTCACGGTAACTGGTGCGCGGCCCGGGTCCGCCGAAGCCACGGGCTTCCAGGGCAGCCGCCCGGGTGCCGGCCTCGTCTACCAATGACAGGACCAGCGGCACTGCCTGCCACCGGAAAGCTGTCATTCGCCGGAAAACGCCCCCTGTGATCACCAGGCCGCGGGCCTCCTGGGCATGCCTGATCCTGCCCAGCCGCGTGGTGATGGCCGGCAGCAGGGTCAGGGTGGAGGCCAGCACAAACGCGAAACGGGCATGAACGCCCCGGGCGGACAATGCGGCGACCAAGTCCGGAACGCTGATGGTAAAGGAGCACAACAGCAGCACGAGCACTGACGCGGAGAGCTGGGTGGCCCGGTCGAGGGCAAACTGCAGCCCTTCCACGGTGACCCGCGCCGGTCCCCATTGCGCCAGGACGGCAGCGCCTTCGGGAAAGAACAGTCCATGCAGGATGAAGAGCGACAACACGAGGGGAACCAGAATTCCCGCAGCAGCCGCCGCCATCCGGCGTTCCACTCCCCCGGCAACCGACAAGCACACTGCTGCGGCAATCACGGCGAGGGACAGCGGCAGGCTCGCTGCCGCCGTCGTCATCACTGCCGTGCTGCCGGCGGCGGCCAGCGATGTAAACGGGTGGAGTCGCATCAGGGCAGGGTCAGGAGGCCTGGTCCGCAGGTGCGCCGGCGGTCTCTCTGGCCGGCCGGCCGGTTCCGTGGCCCGCCAACACGCGGTGGCGCGTCACAAAGGGGAACTGCAGGCGTGTACGGCGAGGCAGGGCATACACCAGGATGGCCACCAGGGTGAAGACGATGGCCTTGTCCATGGGATCCGAGATCAGGGCCTGCTTGGTAATGGCGGCCAGGAGCGTGTCCCCCATAGAGCGGAAGGCGCTCACGCTGGCGCCGGTCGCCAGCCCCGACGTGCCGCCGAAGACAAAGGCGGCAATGGGCGCGGAGACAACACCCCCGATGATCCCGGTCAGGAAACCGGCCACCGGTGCCAGGTAAAAGCGGCGGAACAGTCCATACCGGGCGGCAAGGCCTGCCAGGCAGCCGATCAGGGCGGCGCCGGCAGCAAACGGGAGGACAGTCGGATTGAAGAAAGACCAGACGATACTGCTCAGCGCGCCTGTGGCGGCTCCGGCTGCCGGTCCAGCCAGGACCGCGATGAGGACCGTGCCGATGGCGTCAAGATAGAACGGCACCAGTGTGCTGCCTACAAACTGGCCCAGCACAATGTTCAGCACCAGCGCAACGGGAATCAGTACCAGCGTGGAGACGGGCAGCGTGGGCAGGACGGCAACAATCAGCAGGATGGCCCCGGCAAGGAACCCGGTGAGCGCGATCAGAGCCGAAGCGCTTCCCGGTCCGCCAGTGATGTCCGCGGGCTGGTTGAGCACAAGGTAGATGTAGGTGCCTGCGATGGCCAGTGCACCGAGGATTTCCAGCAACCGGCGTTTCCGGGCGGCGGCCGGGGTTGGGGATTCCAGCGTAAGGGAGGGCGATGACATGGCGTTCCTTCGAAGGTTCAGGCTGGGAAGCCCGGAAAGCCCGGGCAATGCGGAACGCCGCCTATGTCACCTCGGCGGCAACCGGCGCGTTTGGGTGCCGGCCGGTCCGCCATCCAGTCTACCGGCTGGTACCCCGCAGCTATCCGGCCGTTTTCGGCCGATTTCCGGCAGGCCGGCGTTCCGACGTCGGCCCAGCTCTGCCATAGACTCACGGAAAGGCCCACTCCACCACCCCACCCCCGCCGTCCTGCGGAGGACCTCACGAAAGGCGGATGCATGCCCCACTACGACCTGGCCATCATCGGTTCGGGATCCGGAAATTCGCTGATTACTCCGTTCTGGGACGGCAGGAAGGTAGCGATGATCGACGGCGGCGTGTTCGGCGGTACGTGCCTGAATGTCGGCTGCATCCCCACCAAGATGTTTGTCTACCCGGCCGGGCTTGCCGCCACGCCCTCGGAAGCGGGCCGCCTCGGTGTGGACCTGAGCCTGGATAAGGTTCACTGGAATGACGTGCGGGACAGGATTTTTGGCCGGATCGATTCGATTTCCGAGTCCGGCCGGCGGTACCGGGCGGATGAACTCGACAATGTGGACCTGTACCAGGACCACGCTCGGTTCACGGGTCCCAGGACGCTCGTCACGGATTCAGGCGTGGAACTCACCGCGGACCGGGTAGTAGTGGCCGCCGGTTCCCGGGCCGTCCTGCCCGAAGTTCCGGGGATCGGCCTGCCGCAGGTACATACCTCCGATACCGTCATGCGCATTGACGGCCTGCCGGGGAGAGTGGTGGTTGTGGGCGGCGGCTACATCGCGGCGGAGTTTGCCGCGGTGTTCCATGGCTTCGGCGCCGACGTCACCCAGGTAAACCGTTCCGGCAGACTGCTTCGCGGCAACGACCGGGAGATCGCCGGGCGTTTCGCAGCCGCAGCCGCCAGCCGCTGGCGGCTGGAGCTTGGATACGCGCTCCAGGCTGTGGAGGACAACGGCGACGGCTCGGTCACGGTCGTTTTCTCCGATGATGATGGCACGCCGCTTCGCATCCCGGCGGATATCGTCCTGATGGCCACGGGGCGGGTGCCTAACACGGACCGGCTGGGCGTGGAGGCTGCCGGCTTTGACCTGGACGGGGACAGCACCCTGTCCGTGGACCGCCACCTCAGGGTCCTCTCCAACGGGCAGCCTGTGAACGGCGTGTACGCCCTGGGCGACATCGCGAACAGCTACCAGCTCAAGCACGTCGCCAACCGGGAAGCCCGGGTGGTGGCGAACAACCTCGAACACCCGGACCGGCTCCGGCCCATCGACTACACGGCAGTGCCGTTTGCCGTGTTCTCCAACCCACAGGTGGCTTCCGTCGGCCTGACCGAAGATGACGCCCGCTCGCAGGCATCGCCAGGCACGGAAATCGTTACGGCGGTCCAGGACTACGGCTCCACCGCCTACGGCTGGGCCATGGAGGACGAGGAAGGGGTGGTCAAGCTCGTCGCTGAGAAGTCCACCGGACGCCTGCTCGGAGCCCACATCATGGGCCGCGAAGCCTCCATCCTCATCCAGCCACTGGTCCAGGCGATGGCCACGGACGTGCCGGTCCATACGCTGGCGCGCGGCCCCTACTGGATCCACCCGGCTTTGACCGAGGTGGTGGAGAACGCCTTGCTGGCCCTGGACGTGGATCTGCCTGACGACGCTCCGCTGTAGGACTGACAGGTCACTGCCGGACTTACCGTTCGTACAGCCGGGCTGCGAGGGCGCCGACGGACCGGATGAGTTCCTGGAAGGCCTGTTCAGGGTTGTTCCCGGACACCACCCGGGCGTTGGGCGGATGTCCCCACAGCTTGCGGTAGTCCGCCACGGTGGTCCCCATCAACAAGGTGGACTCGACCTCGACGTCGACGGTTGCCGTCCGGGTGCTGTACTCCAGCGTGCCGGCTGCCACGCCCGCGGCGAAGAAGTCGTGGACATGCGCCAGGTACCCCTGGTCGTAGTGCCGGTGGAACTCAAAGTAGAACCGCAACGCATCGGAAAGGTGCCGCACCAGCGGGTTCTCGGACGTGCTCCGGAGCCCCTCGGGCTGCTCGGGAAGCACAAGTTCCTCCACGGCGCAGCCCGCCGCCGCGGAAAGCCGCCTTATGTGCTCGGGCCGCATCTCGATCCGCTCCGTGGTGTCCAGCGAGCAGACAATGGGGAGCCGGTCCTCCGGCAGCCCGCGGAACGCCGCATAGACTTCCTTGGCCGCATGCGGGTCCACATGGGTGTTCCACTCTGCCGTGGGCGTGGTGTTTCCCTGGTGGTAGAAACTTCCGCCCATGATCACCACCCGTTTCAGCAATTCCGGCAACCGCGGTTCACGTCGGATGGCAAGGGCGAAATTCGTCAGCGGCGCCGTAATCAGCGCCGTCAGCTCCCCCGGGTGGGCGCGTGCTGCTTCCACCCAGACATCGGCGGCGTGCCGAGCGGACACTGACCCGGACGGCGGTGGCAACACGGCGTGTCCAAGACCTTGGGGTCCGTGGGTCTCCGGGGTGGTCACGAGGGGGACGGAAAGGGGAACTTCGGCGCCAACGGCGACCTCAACCCCAGGACGCCCGCACAACTCCAGCATGGCCAGCGTGTTCAAGGCCACTTGGCGCAGGCCCGCGTTTCCGGGGGTCGCAGTCACAGCCACGAACTCCACTTCCGGCAGCGAGGCCAGGTACGCCAGTGCCAAGGCGTCGTCTATCCCGGTATCCACATCCAGCAGCAGCCTGGTCATCGGCGTCGTTCCCTCAGGCCGTTTCCTAGAAGAGTGCCACTTTGGGGACTTTGGGGAAGATGTCATCCAGTTCCGCAAGCTCCGCCGGGGTTGGCACCCAGGCCACGGCCTCCGCGTTCTGGCGGACCTGTTCGGGCCTGGTGGCCCCCGCGATCACGCTGCTGACCGACGGCTGGGCCGCGAGCCAGGAGAAGGCCACCTGAACCTCCGACAGGCCACGCTGTTCGGCGAAGGCGCTGAACCGTGTGAGCTGGCCCCAGTCGGCATCGTGCACCAGATGGGTCCGGGTATGGCTGAGCCGGGTGCCTTCCGGCGCCGTGTCCGGCGAGTATTTTCCGGTAAGGAGCCCGTTGGCCAACGGGAAGTAAGGCAGGACGCCAAGGCCATACGCCTCGGCTGCGGGGGTGACTTCCAGCTCCGCCCGCCGGTCCAGGAGGTTGTAGTGGTTCTGGGTGGAGATGAACCGGGCACCCCCGGCGGTTCGTGCCACGAACTCAGCTTCGGCGATCTGCCAGCCGGCGCGGTTGGAGTGCCCGATGTACCGCACTTTCCCACTCGTCACCAGGTCATCGAGCGCTGAGAGGGTTTCTTCGATCGGCGTCAGCGGGTCCGGAGTGTGGAACTGGTACAGGTCGATCCAGTCGGTGCCCAGCCGCCGCAGCGATGCCTCCGCCGCGCGGATGATGTAGCTGCGGGAGCCGCGGGCGCCGAAATCGCGGCCATTGGCCCCGTGCATGTCCATTCCAAACTTAGTGGCCACCACGGCTTCGTCCCGCCGCCCGGCCAGAGCCTTGCCCAGCATGCTCTCGCTAAGGCCGGGCTCGCGCCCGTAGGTGTCCGCCACGTCGAAGAGAGTCACACCGGCGTCGAGGGCGGCGTGGACGACGGCGTCAGTGGCCTCCTGGGACTCGGTGGCCGTATGGGCCCGGCCCAGGTTATTGCAGCCCAGGCCCACAACAGAAACGGTGAGGCCGGAGTTTCCGAGGCGTCGGTATTCAGTCATCGACTTCCGTCCTAGAGGCTGAAACTGTTGGCTGGCTTCGCCGAGTGCTTGAGCTTGAAGCTGTCCGGATCAGTGAAGGGTGCGGCGCCAATGCTGAGCTTGGTGAAGTCCAAATCCTCGCCGCGGCTGCAGACCTTGATCGCGTTGACGGCTTTGTTTACGTCGGGGCAAAGGCAGAAGATGTTCAGCTTGTAGTCGCTGAATTCCGAGCGTTCCACCGTGCCCAGCCCGCGCCACGCCAGGTGGCTGATGAGGGCATCCTTCGCCTTCTCCTCAAGGTAGCGGTCGCGGTCGGTGCCCTCCTTCGTCTTCAGGGCGAACTGGGCTACCACCCAAAACTGCTCCTCGTCGGGGATTTCGGCGTAGCCGTCCTCCGCGCACTGCACGGCAAACGCATCCATCAGGCCCTCCGCCGCGGCGGCGTCGGCGACGTCGGTTTCTTCGGTCTTGCTCTGGTGGCCCACAACGCCATAGTTCATCACGAACTGGCTGTAGTCCTCGTCGAACCAGCCTTCGCGGAAGTGCAGCACTCCCTCATCGTCCCGTTTGTAGACCCTGATGATTCCGCTCATGACCGTCCCTTCGTGAACCATTCGACGTCTGTTCCGTCGAACGGTGCGTGCTGTGCCTTGACGGCCTGGTAAAGCTCATCCGCGGCGGCCTGGATGTCATCCACCAGCCGGTCCGGGTAATTCATGGCGATGCGGTGCTCGGCGAACTCGTCCTGGTCATCGATAAAGACGCCGCGGCCCGCCATGCGGATGACATCCAAATCCATGTCGATCACATGGAACTCGGTGACGGCGGGCCGGATGTCCGTCCACTCGTGCGCAACGGCGAGGTCAACGTAGACACGGACCCCGTTGGGGTGGGCGTCGTCATAGAACGTGGCCACCCAGTCGCCCGAGCGCGGCACCAGCAGCACTGCATCGGACCGGGTGTAGAACGCGGCGCCGGGCCGGGAGCAGAATTCGTTGGTTCCCTGGAAAATCCACCAGCCGTGCCGGTCCTCACCCAGATAGCGGCCTGGGACCACCCAGTGGGCCTTGCCGTTCCATTTGCGGTTCCGGGCCACCACCAATTGGCCCGGCTGCAGCGGGCCCGGTACGCGTGTGGTGCTGGTATGTATCGCCGGGCCGCTTTCACCGGTTGCCCCCGGGTACTTCAGTGCGTCTTCTTCCCTCACAGAATCGGAAGGCTGCCGGTGGTGGGGTGTTGCTGGCCCGGGAGGGGACGCGCAAACGGAACCTTGGTGCCCAAAACCTGCGCGACGACGTCGTGCGTTATTTGCTGGGCGGTCAGCCCGACGCGCTCCAGGATCTGGCTCCTGGTGCCGTGGTCAAGGAACTCCACGGGCAGGCCAACCTCGTTCAGGGCAGTGTCCACCCCGGCGGCGCGCATTTCCTGCCTGATCCGCGACCCCACTCCGCCTGCGCGGACGCCGTCCTCAATGCAGATGACCAGACGGTGATGGGAGGCCAGCGCGATGATGGAACGGCGGACCGGCAACACCCAGCGCGGGTCCACCACGGTGGTGCTGATTCCCTGCGCGCCGAGGCGGTTGGAAACGTCCAGGGCAAGTTCGGACATGGCCCCGACGCTGACGATCAGGACGTCGTTCTCAGTGGAACCGGACGGACGTCGGGCCAGGACATCCACGCCGTCGCTTAGCCTTTCGATGGCTTCGACTTCGGCGCCCACGGTGCCCTTGGAGAAGCGCACCACGGTGGGGGCGTCACTGATGGCTACAGCCTCGCGGAGTTCCTCCCGCAGACGGGAGGCGTCGCGCGGGGCCGCGAGGTGCAGTCCCGGCACAATCTGGACCATGGCCATGTCCCACATGCCGTGGTGGCTTGCGCCGTCGGGCCCGGTGACGCCAGCCCGGTCCAACACGATGGTGACGCCGGCCTTATGCAGGGCGACGTCCATCAGGAGTTGGTCGAACGCGCGGTTCAGGAACGTGGCGTAGACGGCCACTACCGGGTGGAGCCCGCCGAAGGCCATGCCTGCGGCGGAGGTCAAGGCGTGCTGTTCGGCAATTCCGACGTCGATCACGCGGTCGGGATGCCTGGCGGCAAATTTGTGCAGGCCAACGGGGATCAGCATGGCGCCGGTGAGGCCCACGATGTCAGGCCGCTCATCGGAAATTTCGGCGATCTCGTCAGCGAAAACGGAGGTCCAGGACTGGGCGCCGGCACTGCCCGTGGGCTCGCCCGTCTCGGGGTCGATGATGCCGACGGCGTGGAACTGGTCCGCCTCATGGGCGCGGGCGGGAGCGTAGCCGTGGCCCTTTTCGGTCATGGCGTGGACAATGACCGGGCCCGCGTAGTTCCTGGCGGTGGACAGGGCGTGCTCCATGGCCTGGAGGTTGTGCCCGTCCACGGGGCCAATGTATTTCATGCCGAGGTCCTCGAACATGCCCTGGGGCGCCCACCAGTCCTTGATGCCCTTTTTCATGGCATGCAGGCTCTTGTAGGTGAACTGCCCCACGGGGCCGCTGTTCTGGAGCTTCTTTTTCCACCAGTCGAGGGTCCCCTCATAGGCGGGGGCAGCGCGGAAGGAGTCGATGGTGGGACGCAGCGATGCCAGGTAGTCGGCGAAGCCGCCGACGGTGGGCGCATAGGAGCGGCCGTTGTCGTTGACCACGATCACCACGCGGCGGCGTTTATCGGCCGCGATGTTGTTGATGGCTTCCCAAGCCATGCCGCCGGTCAGGGCACCGTCGCCTACCACCGCGACGGTGTACCGGTCGCCTTCCCCGGTGAGCTGCCGGGCCCGGGAGATACCGTCCGCCCAGGACAGGGACGAGGAAGCGTGTGAGCTTTCGACGATGTCGTGCTCGGATTCGGCCCGGGACGGGTAGCCTGACAGGCCGCCTTCCTGACGGAGTGTGCTGAAGTCCTGGCGTCCGGTGAGGAGCTTGTGGACGTACGACTGGTGGCCGGTATCGAAAACGATACTGTCCCGCGGCGAGTCAAAGATGCGGTGCACGGCCAGCGTCAGCTCAACCACCCCAAGGTTGGGTCCAAGGTGTCCACCGGTCTGGGAGACGTTCGTGATCAGGAAACTCCTGATCTCACCGGCGAGTTCCGCCAGCTGCTTTTCGGACAACTCGTTCAGGTCCTGCGGATTCCGGATGGCGTCCAAGAGTCCCAATGACCCCTCCTTCAGGTGGTAGACGTGCCTGTTAACTCTAACGCCTCGGCTCAAATCCAAAGCCGAAGCCCCGGCTGGTCGGTGACCGGCCGGGGCTTCGTCAGGGTGTTTGCCTGAGTACAGAAAGCCGCTAGTTGGCGGAAATCTGACGCAGGACGTACTGCAGGATGCCGCCGTTGCGGTAGTAGTCGGCTTCGCCCGGGGTATCAATGCGCAGGACGGCATCGAAGGACTTGGCGGTGCCGTCCTCAGCGGTGGCGGTCACCTTAAGGGTCTTGGGCGTGAAGCCCTCGTTTAGCCCGGTGACGCCTTCCACCGCAAAAACCTCAGTGCCGGTCAGGCCCAGGGTTGCTGCGCTTTCTCCGGCCGGGTACTGCAGAGGCAGGACGCCCATGCCGATCAGGTTGGAGCGGTGGATGCGCTCGTAGCTTTCGGCGATGACTGCCTTGACGCCCAGGAGCGCGGTGCCCTTGGCTGCCCAGTCACGGGAGGAACCGGAGCCGTACTCCTTGCCTGCCAGGACCACCAGCGGGATGCCGGCTGCCTGGTAGTTCTGGGCGGCGTCGTAAACGTAGGCCTGCGGGCCGTCAGCCTGGGTGAAGTCGCGGGTGAATCCACCCTCCACGCCGTCCAGGATCTGGTTCTTGATGCGGATGTTCGCGAACGTGCCGCGAATCATGACTTCGTGGTTTCCACGGCGCGAACCGTAGGAGTTGAAGTCCTTGCGCTCCACACCGTTGGCCAGGAGGTACTGGCCGGCCGGGGTGTCCGACTTGAAGGAGCCGGCCGGGGAGATGTGGTCAGTAGTAACCGAATCGCCCAGCTTCAGCAGCACGCGTGCACCGGAGATGTCCTGGACGGGCTCCGGCTGGGCCTTCATGCCCTCGAAGTACGGGGGCTTCCGGACGTAGGTGGACTTCGGGTCCCAGGCGAACGTGTCGCCGGCGGGGGTGTCGAGAGCCTTCCAGCGGTCGTCGCCGTCGAAGACGCCCTCGTAGCCGCGGGCGAACATGTCCTTGTCGATCGAGGAATCGATGACCTGCTGGACCTCGACCGGGTTGGGCCAGATGTCCTTCAGGAAGACGTCGTTGCCGGCCTCGTCCTTGCCCAGGGAATCGGTGTCGAAATCGAAGTCCATGGAACCGGCCAGGGCGTAGGCGATGACCAGCGGCGGGGAGGCCAGGTAGTTCATCTTCACGTCCGGGTTGATCCGGCCTTCGAAGTTGCGGTTGCCGGAGAGCACCGCAGTCACCGAGAGGTCGTTGGCCTGGATGGCCTCGGAAATTTCGGCGTCCAGCGGGCCGGAGTTGCCGATGCAGGTGGCGCAGCCATAGCCCACGATGTAGAAGCCGAGCTTCTCCAGGTACGGGGTGAGGCCGGACTTCTCGTAGTAGTCGGTGACGACCTTGGAGCCGGGAGCAACAGAGGTCTTGACCCACGGCTTGGACGTCAGGCCCTTGTCAACGGCGTTGCGTGCCAACAGTGCGGCGGCAAGCATGACGGAGGGGTTGGACGTGTTGGTGCAGGACGTGATGGAGGCGATGGAAACTGCTCCGTGGTCCAGCTCGAACTCGCGGCCGTCTTCGGTCTTGATGTGGACCGGGTTGGACGGGCGTCCGTTGGCGCCGTTCGCGGCGGAGACCACGCGTGCGGTTTCCGTGGTGTGGGAATCAGCGTGCGTGAACGACGGTGCATCCGAGGCCGGGAAGGACTCTTCCAGGGACTCGTCCACGCTGCCGTCTTCGATGGCCACGTAGTTGTGGATGTCCTTGCGGAACTGCTCCTTGGCATCGGTCAGTTCAATGCGGTCCTGGGGACGCTTGGGGCCGGAGATGGAGGGAACAACCGTGGACAGGTCCAGCTCGAGGTACTCGGAGAACTTGATCTCACGCGACGGATCGTGCCACAGGCCCTGTTCCTTGGCGTAGGATTCCACGAGCGCCACGTTTTCGTCCGAGCGGCCGGTGAGGCGCAGGTAGTCCAATGTGACGTCGTCGATCGGGAACATTGCGGCGGTGGAACCGAATTCCGGGCTCATGTTGCCGATGGTGGCGCGGTTGGCCAGCGGCACCGCGGCGACACCCTCGCCGTAGAATTCCACGAACTTGCCCACAACACCGTGCTTGCGCAGCTGCTCGGTGATGGTCAGCACGACGTCGGTGGCGGTGGCTCCGGCCGGGATGGACCCGGTCAGCTTGAAGCCGACGACGCGCGGGATGAGCATCGAGACGGGCTGGCCCAGCATTGCGGCTTCGGCTTCAATGCCGCCAACGCCCCAGCCGAGGACACCCAGGCCGTTGACCATGGTGGTGTGCGAGTCAGTGCCCACGCAGGTGTCGGGGTAGGCGCGCAGGGCACCGTCCACCTCGCGGGTCATGACCGTGCGGGCCAGGTATTCGATGTTGACCTGGTGCACAATGCCGGTTCCCGGGGGAACAACCTTGAAGTCATCGAAGGCGGTCTGGCCCCAGCGGAGGAACTGGTAACGCTCGCCGTTCCGCTGGTATTCGATCTCCATGTTGCGCTCCAGTGCGCCGGAGTTACCGAAAGCATCGATCTGCACGGAGTGGTCGATGACCATCTCTGCAGGAGCGAGGGGGTTGACCCGCTTGGGGTCGCCACCGAGCTCCTTGACCGCTTCACGCATCGTCGCCAGGTCAACCACGCAGGGAACACCGGTGAAGTCCTGCATGATCACCCGTGCAGGCGTGAACTGGATTTCTGTATCTGGCTGGGCATCAGGATCCCAGCCTGCCAAGGCACGAACGTGATCGGCAGTGATGTTCGCGCCGTCCTCGGTCCTCAACAGGTTTTCAAGCAATACCTTGAGGCTGAACGGAAGGTTTTCTGCACCTTCAACGGAGTTCAACCGGAAAATTTCGTATTCGGTTCCGGCTACATTAAGTTTGCCTTTTGAACCGAAGCTGTCCACAGTGCTCATCGCAGGACTCCTCTCGCAACAGTTTCATCTTTGTCGCGCGGTTGACCGCTTGCTAGTTAGGCAGGCCTAATTAGTGCGTGCCCGCAAAAATTACATGGGGTCACCCGTGAATACGGAGCGCGACGTGGGACTACTAAGGGCCATAGTAGTCCAAATAACTGCGGCGTCAGCGGCTCGGCACCAGTAAAGCCACCGTCTCCAGGTGGTGGGTGTGCGGGTACAAGTCCAGGGCGCGCAGCCCCGCCAGCGACCATCCTCCCTCCTGGAAGTAACCCACGTCACGGGCGAAGGATGCAGGGTCACACGACACATAGGCAATGGCCCGCGGACCCGCGGCGATCAGTTGGCCTACGACGGCCTTGCCTGCACCGGCACGAGGCGGGTCCAGCACCAGGGCATCAAAATTGCGTGGTTTCTGGCGGAGGATGCGTTCCACCCGCCCTTGGGCAATCTCCACCTGCGGCGCCCCGTGCAGGTTCTTTCGGGCGTCCTTGCTGGTGCCGGGAGCGCCTTCCACCGACAGGACAGAGCCTGTTTCGCCCACCGCATCAGCCAACGGCGCCGTGAAAAGTCCGGCGCCTGCATAGAGATCTGCCACCACGGAACCGGGCGAAAGGAAGCCACCGTCGTGCAGGAATCCTGTGACGGCCCCCACAAGTGCTTCGGGCGCGTCGCGGTGGATCTGCCAGAAGCCGGCGCCGGTGACCCGGTATTCGTGCCCCGCGGCGGATTCCTGCACCCAGGTGCGTCCCCGCAACTGCTGGACGTCGTCCGTGAGCGGATCGAAGGTGGCCACCGAGACGTCCTCCGGAAGCTGGGCGGCAATGGCGCTCAGCCGCTTTGGCTTCGTCCCGGGAGCCGGGGCAAGCAGCACCAGGGGACGTGAACCGTTGGCCGGTGCGGCCACCTCGACACGATCGATCCCCTGCAGGTCAATATTCCACAGCCGCAGCCGGTTGATGCCGTCAGAGGCGAGCGGCATCTCCCGCAGCGCGATGATGTGGTCGGAGCGGTGGGCGTGCATGCCCAGTTTTCCGGCAGCGGTGACCGAGAAACTGGCCCGCGTCCGCCACCCGAGGCCAGTGTCGGCGTCGTACGTTGGGTCCGCCCCCGCACTGTTCCCTGCCACCGCCTCAACGGTGACCTCACCGCCCGGGAACTGGCCGACGGCGGCGAGCCGCTGAAGCTGTTCGGTCAGGACCGCAGCCTTCAGGCTTCGCTGGCGTTCCAGCGCTATATGGCCGAACTCGGCGCCGCCCACCGGCGGGTGGCCGTGGGCCCAGGCGCGTCGGGAGTCGGCCGCGTGCCAGAAGTGCTCAACACGGTCCGGGGACGCCTCGAGGACTTCCACCACGTCGGCGCGCCAAAATTTGGCTGCATCACCGGCGTCGGTCAGCCGGGCGCGGACTTTTTCGCCGGGGATAGCGTGCCGCACGAAGATCACCCTGCCCTCATGCCGGGCCACGCAGTGGCCGCCGTGGGCCACAGGGCCGACGTCGAGCACGAGTTCCTTAACCTCGGTGCTGGAAGGGAACTGGGTCTGGGTATGCGAGCTCATTGGATATCCTGCAGGTTCTTGGCTTCTTCGGATGATTTCAGCTGCCACGGAACACTGGCCACCATCACGCCGGGTTCGAAGTGCAGCCGGGTCTTGATGCGCAGCGCAGTCTGGTTGTGGACGAGTTGTTCCCACCATTTGCCCACCACATATTCGGGGATATAGACCACGATGAGGTCGCGGGGGGAATCGCGCCGCATGTTTTTGACGTACTCCATGATGGGCGTGATGGTCTCCCGGTAGGGGCTCGCCAGTACTGTCAGCGGGACGGGGATGTCCAGCTTTTCCCAGTCGGCTACTGTGTGCGCGGTTTCTTCAGCATTGATGTCCACGGTGACGGCGTCCAGCCGTGACGGCCGCGAGGCACGCGCATAGGCCAGCGCCCGGAGCACCGGCTTGCGCACATGCGAGACCAGGAGGACGGCGTGGACCCGGGAGGGCAGGGCACGCGGAGAGGAATCCTCATCCACGGCCAGTTCCTTCGCCACGTTGTCATAGTGTGCGCGGATGCTCCACATGATCAGGAACAGGACAAACATGGCCAGCAATGCGATCCAGGCGCCCTGCTCGAACTTGGTGATCAGGACGATGACCAGCACCAGGGCCGTCATGCCGAACCCGATGGTGTTGATGGTGCGCGACTTGGCCATGCGCAGCCGGACAGCCTTGTCCTTGGCGAGCTTGAGCTGCCGGCCCCAGTGCCGGATCATGCCCAGCTGGCTGAGGGTGAATGAGATAAAGACGCCCACGATGTAAAGCTGGATCAGCTTGGTGACATCGGCGTTGAAGGCCAGGATCAGCACCAGCGCCCCGGCGGCCAGGGCAAGGACGCCGTTGCTGAACGCCAGGCGGTCACCCCTGGTCCGCAGCTGGCGGGGCAGGTAGCCGTCCTGGGCCAGGATGGAGCCGAGCACCGGAAACCCGTTGAAGGCCGTGTTCGAGGCAAAAACGAGGATCACGCCGGTGGCAGCCACCACAATAAAGAAGGCGACGGACCCGGGCCCGAAGATGGTCTGGGCGATCTGGCTGATGGCAGGACTCTGGATGTAGCCCTCCGGCAGCGGCTTGCCGTCCAAGAGGAACTCCGTGGCCGGGTCAAGCACAATGTGGACCTTCGTGGCATTGGCCAGGTAGATAATTCCGGCAAGCATGGAAGCCCCGATAACACCGAGCAGCAGCAAGGTGGTGGCGGCGTTCTTGCTCTTGGGCACCTTGAAGTTGGGCACGCCGTTGCTGATCGCTTCCACGCCAGTGAGCGCCGCGGCGCCGGAGGAGAACGCCCGCAGCAGCAGGAAGGCGCCGGCAAGGCCCACTAGCCCTTCATCAAAACCCGGGGCAGGGACAATCGTGAATCCCGCGGAGGGCGCTTCACGCAGCTGGCCGGTGGCGGCCTGGAAGATGCCCACCGCCGTCATGCCCAGGATCGAGGCCATGAAGATATATGTGGGGACGGCGAAGAGGGTGCCGGCCTCCTTGACTCCGCGGAGATTGACCAGGGCAAGGATGACGACGCCGATGGTGGCGAAGAGCGCCTGTTGCCCGTGCAGGGAAGGCACAGCCGTGGTCAGGTAGGTGGCGGCCGAGGACATGGAGACGGCCACGGTCAGGACATAGTCCACCAGCAGCGCCGACGCCACCGTGAGGCCGGCGAACTTGCCGAGGTTCTCGTTGGCGATTTCGTAGTCGCCGCCGCCGGACGGGTAGGCGTGCACGTTTTGGCGGTAAGACGCCACCACAGTCAAGAGCACCACCATGACCGCGAGGCCCACCCACGGCGAGAATGCCACTGCACTGACGCCGGCGAGGGCAAGGGTCAGGAGGATTTCATCCGGCGCGTACGCAACGGAGGACAGGGCGTCGGAGGCGAAGACCGGAAGGGCGATCCGTTTGGGGAGCAGGGTGTGGGCGAGCCTGTCGTTCCTGAAGGGCCGGCCCACCAGCACCCTTTTTATGGCGTTCAGCATTGTCAGCACGTTTGTTCCTTGAGACTACTCACGACGCCCCACTTCTGTTGAGCACTAGAGCAACCTTACGACACTGCCGTCAGACCGGATCAGGGCCCAGACGCACCGTAGGCATCCACACAAACCCGCGGCAGTCCAGTCATAGCGCAACAGGCGGTCACCGGCCTAGACCACACGGGTCCGTCGGCTGCTATAGCCAATGATTTTGGCGGCGATAAGGGCTTCAAAGCGGCCCTTGCCAGCAATTTGACTTGAATAAGGGACACCGGGGTGTGCGCCGCGGCGTGGCAGGAAAAGACCCGCCGCCGCCCTGCCAGCGGAACCCCGGAATCGCCCCTGCCACGCACGCGAGAGCCAGGAATCGGAGTGTTTCTTCTCACTGTCCGGCACCTTGCACGCGCCGACGGCCGGTCAATAGCGTGGCCACCACCCACCGGACAAACGAAGGACTGCCTTGAGAACAGCACCTGTTACGACGGAAAATTTTCACGATCCCGGCAGCAAGGACGAAGGAACGGGGTTCCCCGGTCCACGGCCCCGCTGGGCTGCCGGCAGGCGGTTTGCTGACGCGCTGCGGTACGACCTCCCGGCGTCGCTGGTGGTTTTCCTGGTGGCGGTGCCCCTATCCCTGGGCATAGCGGCGGCCTCGGGCGCGCCCATCATGGCCGGCCTGATCGCAGCCGCGGTGGGTGGCATCGTGGCCGGAAGCCTGGGCGGCTCGCCGCTCCAGGTCAGCGGACCCGCCGCCGGCCTGACGGTGATTGTGGCCGGACTTGTTGACCAGTTCGGCTGGCCGGCCACGTGTGCCATCACCGCCGTGGCCGGAGTGCTGCAGGCACTGCTGGGCTTGGCACGGTTCGGACGGGTGGCCCTGGCAATTGCCCCCGTGGTGGTCCACGCCATGCTGGCCGGCATTGGCATCACCATTGTGCTCCAACAGTTCCACGTGCTGCTGGGAGCCGGGTCTGCCAGTTCAGCGCTCGGTAACATCGCTGCCATCCCCGCCAGCGTAGTCGCCGCCGAACTTGCCGCTGCCGGGCTCGGCATCACCGTCATCGGAACGCTGCTCCTTTGGCGGCGCCTGCCTGAGCCGGTGCGCCGCGTCCCCGGCCCGCTGGTGGCGGTCATCGCCGCCACGGCGCTCTCACTCCCCTTCGGCGTAGACCGGATCACCTTCAGCGGATCCCTGACGGATTCGCTGTCCCTGCCGCAGCTGCCCGCAGGAAACTGGTCCGCCGCGGTCATTGGCGCCGTCACTATCGCCCTGATCGCGAGCGTGGAATCCCTGCTCTCGGCCGTAGCAGTTGACAAGATGCATCACGGCCCGCGGACCAACTTCAACCGGGAACTCATGGGCCAGGGCGCCGCCAACGTGACGTCCGGGTTGCTGGGCGGCATGCCGGTGACGGGAGTGATCGTCCGCAGCGCCACCAACCTGGAGGCCGGGGCACGGACCCGGTCCTCGGCGGTGCTCCATGGTGTCTGGGTGCTTGTCTTTTCCCTCCTGCTGGCGGGACTGATCCAACTGATCCCCGAGTCCGTCCTCGCCGGGCTGCTGATCATCGTCGGGGCCCGGCTGGTACGCCCGGCGGACATCCGCACCGCCCGCCGGACCGGCGACCTTCCCGTCTACGCGGTAACCCTCTCCATCGTTGTGTTCGCCAACCTGCTGGTGGGCGTGCTGACCGGGCTGCTGCTGGCCATTGCACTGGTGCTGTGGCGGATAGCGCGGGCTACCGTCAGCGCCTCCCCGGAATCAGGGTCCGACGGCGCCTGGCGCGTCGTCATCGACGGTTCGTGCAGCTTTCTGTCGCTGCCCCGGCTCAGCGCTGTCCTCGCCGCTGTCCCCGCCGGCACGAAGGTGACCCTGGAGCTGGATGTTGATTACCTGGACCACCCGGTCCAGGACGCGCTGGACGCCTGGCAGACCCGCCATGTGGCCACCGGCGGTTCCGTCACCGTCCAGGAGCACGGCACTGCAAGCCTGGAAGATGCCCACGCTTCAGCGCCCTGCCGCGGGGACGCCCGGTCCGCCGTTCGCAGCGGGTTCGCACCGTGGAGCGCCTGGCAGGGACGGACGCCAACTCCTCCCAGGCCGGACGGCGATGATGCGCCGGTGCTGCAGCCCATCATGGCCGGCGTCGAAAACTACCACCGTCGGACCGCAGGCCTGCTTCAGCCGCATGTGGGCGAACTGGCCACCTACCAGGACCCGTCCACCCTCTTCCTGACCTGCGCGGACTCACGCGTGGTACCCAACGTAATCACCAGCAGCGGCCCGGGAGACCTGTTCACCGTCCGCAACGTGGGCAACGTGGTGGGCAGATCGGGAACCGACGCGGCAACCGACGCCGCCCTGGAGTTCGCGGTGGGCAAACTGTCCGTCGAGACCCTGGTGGTGTGCGGCCACAGCGGCTGCGGTGCGATGACGGCGTTGCTGGACGGAGGAACTGGCCACCAGGCGAAAGGGCCAATCGACATGTGGCTTGAACACACCCGCGCCAGCCTGCTGGCCTTCCGCGGCGGCCACCCGGTGCAGCGGGCGGCAGCGGAGGCGGGCTTCAATCCCGTGGATCAGCTGGCCATGGTCAATGTCGCCGTGCAGCTCGAGCGGCTCCAGGGCCACCCCTCGGTGGCAGGGGCCCTGGAGTCCGGCGCCGTCCAGCTCACCGGCCTGTTCTATGACATTCCCACGGCCCGCGTCCTCCAGGTCACCGCGGAAGGAATCGGCCACCTGCACCCGCTGCCACAGCGGCTCCGGACCGGGGACCCAGTGGCGTCTGGCTAGCCCGCCCGTGCCTGTGACGCTCCGTGCGGAACGATCGCGGTGCCCGTGCCGGTAGAGTTCTAGCAGCAGTAACGGGCAAGGAAAGTTGAGGAGATACGGGTGGCGCATTTCGTGATCATGGGATGTGGCCGGGTGGGGGCGACGCTGGCGCACACACTCGAGGATGCGGGCCATTCCGTGGCCATCATCGACCAGGATGACCGCGCTTTCCGCAGGCTCCGGCAGGGCTTCACGGGCCGGAAAGTCACCGGTGTGGGGTTCGACAGGGACACGCTGAAGCAGGCGGGGGTTGCCGAAGCGTATGCCTTCGCAGCAGTGTCCAGCGGCGACAACTCCAACATACTGGCCACCCGCGTTGCCCGCGAGACGTTCCATGTCCCGCACGTGGTGGCCCGGATCTACGATCCCGGCCGCGCGGAGATCTATCAACGGCTCGGTATTCCCACGGTCGCGGCCGTGCGCTGGAGCGCGGACCAGGTCCTGCGGCGCATCCTTCCCGAACAGCACCTCGCCGGCGATTTCCGCGAACCGTCGGGCCGCCTGGTCTTGGCGGAACTGGACCTCGACGCCGGCTGGATCGGGCACCGGATCAGTGAGATCGAGAAGGCCGCTGACATCCGGGTCGCCTACCTCACCCGGTTCGGTGAGGGCATCCTTCCCGAACCCGGCATGGCCTACCAGGACGGCGACACTGTCCACGCCATGCTGCTGGTGGACCGGAGCCCACAGGTCGCCCACATTCTGGCCAAAGCACCCGCCAAGGAGTTGTAGTGAAAGTCGTCATCGTGGGCGCCGGCAGTGTCGGCTCATCAATCGCCAGGGAGTTGCTGGCGCACAAGCATGAAATCCTGCTCATCGACCTCAAGCCGGAGGTCATTGGGCGCAGCGGACTCCGCGGTGCGCACTGGCTGGTGGGCGACGCCTGCGAGCTCAGTACGCTGCAGGGCGCCAAAGTGGAAGACGCCGACGTCGTGGTTTCAGCCACCGGCGACGACAAGGTCAACCTTGTGGTGTCCCTCCTGGCCAAAACCGAGTTTGGCGTCGGCCGCACCGTGGGCCGGGTCAACAATCCCAAGAACGACTGGATGTTCAACGATTCCTGGGGAGTGGACGTGGCCGTCAACACTCCGCAGCTGATGACCGCCCTGGTGGAAGAGGCAGTGGAGATCGGCGACCTCGTCCGGCTGCTTACGCTCCAGACCGGGGTGTCATCGATCGTGGAGTTCACGGTTCCGCACGATTCCCACGCCATCGGATTGACCGTGGGCGAGATCCGCTGGCCCGAGGACTCCACGCTCGTGGCCATCCTGCGGGACCACGCGCCGATAACCCCCAGTCGCGATGACGTGATCGACGGCGGAGACGAACTGTTCTTTGTCACCACCATCGCGGCCGAGGACGAGCTGCGCGCGCTGCTCTCTGCTGAACCGGCCGAGGGCTCCGACGACGGCGACCGCCAAGCCCAGCCGGCGGAAGCTCAGGTTCCGGAGGACGACGGCTTCGAGGGCTGAGTTCCGGCGCCCGCCGGGACAGGCCGCGTGACCAGCCAGGCAATCCAGACACCCAGGATGTACAGCGGCGCACCCATGATGAGCCGGGTTGTGGCCAGGGCCGTGAGCCCTTCACCGCCCAGGAGGTACAGGGGAACCTGCACGATCAGCCGCAGCGCGAGGACAGCGACGATGATCCAGGTCCCCAGCCGGTAGGCCTTCAGGCGGGAAGGGTCCTTGCGCCAGTCAAAGCCTTCGTTGCGGATCAAGCCGAACAGAAGCCCCGCAATGGGCCACTTGACGAAGATCGACACCATCATCGCCACGATGTAAGCCGCATTGGTGATGAATCCGGGAAGGTAGAAGTCTTCGGCCTTACCTGTGGTGTTGGCTAGCCAGGCTGAGATTCCCACACCCACTACACCGGCAAGGGCCTGGGTCAGGGGCCGCCGCTGCACCAGGCGCACCACAGTGAAAACTGCTGCAGAGGCCAGGGCTGCCACCAGCGACGGGGTGAGGTCGCGGGTAATGGTGAAGGAGATCAGGAAAACCAGCCCGGGGACAATGCTCTCCGCTATCCCCTGGACACCGCCGGCGCTGCGCAAAACGTCGATCCGGCCATCGTGGGTACGGTGCAGGCCGGCTTTGGCCGCGTAACCCTCGGCGAGCATTGCCATCGTTGGCGGCTCCTGGGCCGGCTCGGAAGGCTTCTCTGGCTGCTGGGGCGCGGTCATTCGTTCTCCTGGCGGGACAGTATTTCATAGCGTGGGTTGAACATGGTGGGCAGGCCCTGGCTGTGTGTCAGCATGCCTTCAAGCCGAACTTCGGTCCCGGCGTCGATGCCCGGAACCCGGCGGCGGCCGAGCCAGATGACGCGAAGGCGGCCTTTCGCTGGCCGGGTGCCCGCCCGGGGACCTTCCGAATCAGTGACGATGGCCGTGAACGCCGCTGTCTGGTCGGCCGGGACATAGGTGACCGATTCGATGTAGCCGTGGCACGCCACACGACCCTTGTCCGGGAGCTCGCTGACGGGTACTCCGGCTCCCCGGAGCGGGGATGTGGCACCCTGAGGGGAATCAGCCAATCTGTGTAATCTCCGGGCCGCGTTCGGGTTCCTGCAGCGCGGGAGCGCCCGGCGGCGGCGTCGTGCTGGCGTCCTTGGGCAGGCGAAGTTGGAGGAGGTCGCGGGGCGGCATGGGGCTGTCGCCGCGGATCACCACGATCTTTCGGAACAGCGCTTCCAGGGGTGCTGCGGCGTCACGGTCCATGGCTGCGGCACCGCCGAGGACTCCGCGCAGGAACCAGCGCGGTCCGTCAATGCCCACGAAGCGGGCCACCCGGTAACCTTGGCTTCCGTCCGCGGCGCCTGCTGGAAGTTTTGCCACCAGCTCGGTGCCGAACTGGCCTTGGACCTCCTCGACCTGACCGCCCTGGCTTCCCACGGACTGGCCGATCTGTTCCCGGATCTCGTCCCAGAGACCCTCTGACTTGGGAGCCGCGAACGCCTGAAGCTGCAGGCTTGAACCGTTCAGGTCCATGGTCACGGCCACCACGCGCTGGGTGGCTTCTTCAACTTCAAGCCGGAGCTGGAGTCCCTCGCTGGGTGCGATGAGGAGCGCGCCCAGGTCCACATAGCCGTCACGGCTGGCGATTTCGGAGATATCAAAAGGCCCGGTCACGCTGCGGCCCGATGCGTCCGTTGCCTCGTCCGGGGACTCCTCCGGCGAGGCCGGGGCATCCGGTTCGGCTTCTTGTTCCTTTTTGGCTTTCCTGCCGAGCCCAAAAACCATGGGTCGTCTCCTTAGTTGTGAATGTGCCTGGCCGGCGGTCCCGCCGTCAACCCTTGGGTGCTGCCGTAATAAGCTGCCGTATTCGATCCGTGCCGGCTGGCGGCCGCGCGGCCGGTCCGCTGCGTACCGGTCCTCCTGCGGCAGGCGTCAGGCAGTGGGAGGGGTGAATCCGCCGGTAGAGCCGAACCCGCCGGCACCCCGGACTGACCCATCCAGTTCATCGACGCGGACGAATTGTGCGTACTCCACCCGTTGGATGACCATTTGTGCAATTCTATCGCCGCGTCGCAGTTCGATGTCCTGCGTCAGGTCCGTATTCAGGAGGGTCACGGAGATCTCACCGCGGTAACCCGCATCCACGGTGCCGGGTGCGTTGACGATGGTCAGCCCGTGCTTGGTGGCCAGGCCGGACCGCGGATGGATGAGCGCAACGAAGCCGTCAGGCAAGGAAATGGACACACCGGTGGGAACCAGTTTCCGCTCCCCCGGCCGCAGGACCACGTCCTCACGGGCGCGGAGGTCCGCGCCGGCGTCGCCCGGGTGAGCGTAGGAGGGGGCCTCCAGGCCGGCGTCGAGCATTTTCAGCTGTACCTGCAGCGTGGGGGCACCGAGCAATGCAGGGGCCCGGGATTCGGAAGCGGTTTCTACCGTGGCAAGTTCGTCAGTCACAGTCACTCACTCTAACGCCCGCCTGCTTATTCGGCCTAGCTTGGGCGGTTCCGGGCCAAGATGAAATAGCCACCCAAAGATGGAAAGCTGGGGGCATGCCCGAATCAAGCTCCGCCGTGCCGGTTCCCAACAGCCCCTCCGCCAGTCCATCGGTTGTTTTCCGGGAGAAACTGTGGCCAACGCCGTGGGTTTGGATCATAGTGGCCGGCATCGCCGGAGCCGGAATCCTGGTGTTCGCCCCCATCAGTGCAGCCGCCGGATACACCGCGGCAGCAGTCCTGTTCGGCATCATGGCGGTCCTGCTGGTGCTCTCCACCCCTACCATCACGGTTACCCAGGACGCTCTCACGGTCGGTCGCGCAACAATCGAACGCCGGTTCGTCGGCAGCGTGCAGCCGTTCCGGGCCAAGGAAGCGACGGCCGAGCGGGGCACCCGGCTCAACGGGCTGGCCTATCTCTGCATCAGAGGCTGGATCGACCCCGTGGTCAGGATCGAAATCACCGACCCGTCCGACCGGACCCCGTACTGGCTCACGTCCACGAGGCGCCCCGAAGAACTTACAGCGGCCCTGTCCGGCAAGTAGCGGTTGCCCGCCGGCAACGGTCCGCCGCGTCGGCTCCCGGATCAGCCTTCGCACTCCACACAGTAGAACCGGCCGTCCTTTTCCCTGGCGATCTGTGACCGGTGCCGGACCAGGAAGCAGGACGAACAGGTAAACTCGTCGGCCTGCGCGGGGACCACCTGGACCATGAGTTCTTCGCCAGAAAGATCAGCCCCGGGGAGTTCGTAGCCAGCGGCCAGATCGCTCTCGTCCTCCTCCACCACCGCCGTGGGCTTGTCCGAGCGCCGGGTCTTCAGTTCCTCAAGGGAGTCCTCGCTGAGGTCTTCTTCGGACTTACGCGGCGCATCATAATCGGTGGCCATTTCCTCTTAACCTCGCTCCAGTTCCGGTGGCCGGTTTACCACCTGCATAACGCTGGACAGTATGCGTTTGTGCCCTGCGTGGGGCACATCTTTCCGCAAGACGGAGCTAAAAGCCAGAGTCTGCTTCGGCCCCTCGCCAGGCCGGCCGAGAACGGCGGTGGCTGGCGCCGCCGTTTCCGGGAGAGGCCCGGAAACGCCCGGAATATCGCGGCGCGCCCTAGCTCTTGACCCAAAAAGGGACTGCCGGGTGGCAGAGTTTCGATTGATAGTAATGCCAGGGTGGAGGATTTGTATGCAGGATCTACGGCTTGTAGGCGTACACGACGACGGGGAGCATCTCCTGTTGAGCGGAGCCGGCGGCGAGATGTTCCAGCTGCCGATCGATGAAGCATTGCGGGCAGCCAGCCGGTCGTCGGCCAAGGCAGCATCCGCCGTGCCGCCCGTTGCCATGTCCCCGCGGGATATCCAGGCAAGAATCCGCAGCGGCGCAACCGCCGCGGACGTGGCGGAGCTTTCCGGCCTGCCCTTGGCCAAGGTTGAGCGGTATGAGGGGCCCGTTCTTGCCGAGCGCGAGTACGTCGCCCAGCAGGCCCGGAAAATCGAGGTGGCTTCCCCTTCCCCCGGTCATGATGCTTACCGTTCCGCTTTTGGCGACAACCCGCCGTCGCTGGACGACATGGTGGCGCACCGGCTCAGGGCGCACGGCATCGAACCGTCGTCAGTCGAGTGGGACTCGTGGCGGCGCCCTGACGGCAGCTGGACTGTTGCTGCCCGTTTCGAAGCAAAAAAGGATGGCACAGCCGGCATCGGCGAGGAACCACCGGCCCTGTGGACGTTCAGCCCCGCCCGCAAGTCCCTGCAGAACGCCAACCGCTGGGCCCAGCAGCTCAGTGAACTTGAGCCCCTCGACGGCGTTGTCCCTGCGCGGCGGCTGACAGCCGTTTCGGACCGGCCCTTTGATTTTGAGACAGACGCTGAAGCGGCCGCACGCCATTCCGGCGGCGTGCACACCGGCCCTACGGCTGTCCCGCAGCCTGGCAAGGATGCTGACGGACTGCTGGACATGCTCCGTTCCCGCCGCGGCCAGCGGCTTGGTGTGGATGAGGACGCCGATGACGCTTTGGCCCTGCTCCTCACGCACGGCGTACCGGCAGCCCACCCGAGGCCGTCCGAGGTCCCGCCTGAACCGGAGCAGCACGAGGCTGCTCCCTCCGGACCGGGCTCGGAGCCGGACGCCCCGGCTGCGCAGGCCGATCCCCTCACGCGCAGGCGCGACGCCAGGCCCTCCATGTTGTCCCGGCTGAGCCTGATTCCCCTGCACAACAAAGACGAAGACGACGACGACGTGCTGAAACTGCACGACGGCGTGAGCACGGAAACCCGCGAAGTCACCATCGTCGCGTCCCCGGCCCGCCCTTCGGAGGCTGCTCCTCCTGCAGCGCCGGCGCAGAATCCAGCGCACACAGGGGCCAGCTTTGGTCTTGAGGAACTGCTGGGCGGCCGGAATCAGCGCCGCGCACATGACGAGTCCGCTCCAGCCGGCCGTGCCGACCGCGATGCGGATGTTCCCGAAAGGCAGCCTTCCAAGCCAAAACGCTCCAGCATTCCGAGCTGGGACGAGATCGTTTTCGGGACCAGGGGCGACTAACTCGCGGTTCCGCCTGAACCGCGCCACAGGCAGGCGTCCGTCTCGAACGGCAGCAACTGGTCCTGCTGGGCCATGATGTTGGCTCCGTGCGCAGTGACCCGCCGCATGTAGTGCCGGCGGCACAGCGTTTCGTAGCCCACTACCGGCAGCTGGCCTTCGGTACCGGCCGCGGCAGGGTCCAGAGCCATGTCCACATCGCCCACCACCACCTGGGCACCCTCCATCACCATGACGCCATCCACCGTGCGTGCGTTGTGTGTTGCGCGCCGTCCGCACCAACACAGCGCCTCCACCTGCAGGACCTGAACCCGGTCGGCGAGTTCGATCAGCCGTTGGGAGCCGGGAAAAAGCCTCGTGCGGAAATCCGCGGTGATCCCAAAAGCAAAAACATCGACGTCGATCTCGTCGACGAGCCGAGCCAGCTGTTCCACCTGCAGGGGCGAATAGAACTGAGCTTCATCACAGATCAGGTAGTCCACCCGCTGTCCGCGGGTGCGCCGGGTGACCACCTCGTCCCAGAAGTCAGTGTGGTCCGTAACCTCCACGGCGTCGGTTTCCAGGCCGAGCCTGCTGGAGATCCGGGAGCCGCCGGCGCGGTCGTTGCGGCTGAACCTGATTCCGCCGCGTCCACGGGCACGATGGTTGTAGTCCATCTGCAGTGCCAGTGTGGATTTGCCACAGTCCATGGTCCCCGAGAAGAACACCAGCTCAGCCACGTCCGGCCTTTCTGCCTTCGGCAGTGAAGCACAGCAGCGGGACTTCGCGTTCGGCTTTGGTCAGCGAGCCGTGCTGGCCCACTACCTCCATGGCGGCCGGCCTGACGCGACGCTTGTCATACAGCGCAAGGGCGTCCCGCGCCGCGATCATGACGTCTCCGATCCGCGGTCCGACGGCGGGACGCAGGGCACCGAATAGTCCTCCGGCCACCGCCTCTTCGCGGGTGAATGCCCAGATCCTGTCGCCGAACCGGTTCCGCCAGGCATCCAGGAGGCGGTCGCGCCCCGCACCGTCGACGCCATCTTCCAAGTAGAGGTGAACCATCCTCGGCTCCCCCGCCGTGTGCCGCACACCGGCGATAAGGGCGGGATCCGCCGCATAGTCGATCCGCTGCTGCGGCGGGACGTCAAGCATGCCGTGGTCGGCGGTGAGCAGGACGGTCGTTCCGGCAGGAAGGGAGGCGTTGAGTCGCTTGACGGTCGCGTCCAGCTCCTCGAGCTGGTGTTCCCATTGTTCTGACTGGCAACCGTACCGGTGGCCCGCCTTATCGAGGTCGTTGACGTAAAAGTACATCAGGGCAGGTGCTGCTGCCGCCATGGCTTCTGCGGCCGAGCCCGTCCGGGCATGGGAGGTTGTGCCGGAGATGAAGCGGCCGCCACGAAGGGCTGCCTGGGTCATCGGCGAGTTACCAAACTGCGGCAGGCTGACCGTAGTGACGTCGACGAACGCGGCGGCCTGTTCGAGAACAGTGGGGAATGGCTGCCAGGTGAGCGGGTCAACGCCGGCGTCCCAGTTCCCGAGCATGTTGACCACTTTGTCCTGGTCCGCGTCCAGGACGTCATAGCCCACCATCCCGTGCTGGCCCGGAGCCAGCCCGGTTCCGAAACTGGCCAGTGCCGCTGCGGTGGTGGACGGAAAAGTGGAGTCCAGCCAGACGGGGACAGAGCCCTGCCCGTTCTGCATCACGGACCGCAGGAACGGTGTGTGGGCAGACTTTTGCTTCAGCAGGTTCCGGCCCAGTCCGTCGGCCAGGACCACGCAGACCCGTGACGACGGCGGCAGGTCCAATGTGTTGGCGAACCCTTCCACGCCCAGGCTTGCCGCGGCGCTGGTGAGCACGTCCGCGATGGAGCGCTGACCGAAGGCGGGAGCGTGCGGCAGGGTGGCCGTACCTGCTTTTTCGGCCGGGGGTGGAGGGACTGCAGTTTTCCCGTGGCCGGGCATCAGCGCTGCTGGTGACCGCGGCTGAGGCGGTTTCCGAAGACACCGGCACGCGACCGGGGCTGCATGGACTGCGCGGTGTGCAGGACCGGCGAGGTGGACCCAGTGTTGACGGCCCGCAGTGCACGGGCGAAGAGCTTGGCGTCCTGAACGGCCTGGAGTCCGTCTGCTTCGGCGCTGATCCGCAGCACAATGTCCTCCTGGGCGATAGTGCCGCTGTAGCCGTGGTCGGCCTCGCACTGCGGGTCCCCGCAGCTGGCCGGGCCCATATCCAGCCGCTGGCCGCCGGACCAGGCGATGGCCAAGGTCAGCTCGCGCACGGGATCGGAGGGCTTGTAGTTTTGCGGCTGCGCATACATGTAGCTGAGCACCACAGAGCGGATCTGGGCCACGGGAACGGATTCGGTGGAGATCTGCGCGACAATTTGTTCGCCGGCTTCGTCCAGCTGCTGGTCGTCCACGTGGGTGATCACCAGCATGTCAGAAGTGAGGACCAGGACCGTGATGTGGCGCCGGACTTCGGCCCGGTCAAAGTGCGTCTCCAGGTGCACCAGGTGGGCTACGCAGTCGCGGCCGTCCAGGGCGTCGTCAACGACGTCGGCCACCAGCCGCGGGTAGAAGCCGGCCTTTTGGAGGGCACCGTCAAGGCTCTGCCCCTGGGCGCTGTGGCTGTGTGAGCTGTGGGGTCGGGTGGCCTGGTTGTCATTGCCGGGCGGTTGAGGCGTCGACGTGGGAGGCTGTGAGCTCATTCCCCCATTTTCACAGATCGGCCGGGGACTTGCTAACTGCGGTCAGCCCAGCATGGCACGGCGGGCGCTGTCCGTACGCTGTGCCGCGTTCCCGATCCGGACGTCCGCCGCAAGGATTGCCACGCCCTGCGTTCCGCACAGCACCGGATTGAATTCGACGAGGGATATCTCCGGGTGGTTGTCCTTCATCCACGCCACCCGGCCGGCGAGTTCCTCCAGGGCTCCCACATCCACCGCGGGAAGGCCCTGGTAGCCGAAGAGCTTGCGGGCCGCCCGGGGGCTGCGGATGAAGTCTTTGACGTCGGCAGCGGACAGCGGCGGCACCCGGTGGGCCCAGTCGTCCAGCAGGTTGACGGCGTCGCCGGCCAGGCCGAAGGAGATCACCGGGCCCAGCAGCGGGTCCTCGATGGCCCGGAAGGTGCACGCCTGCCCCACGGGCGCCATGGACTGCACCTCCAGTGAGGGCGCGCCATAGGGTGCCAGCGAGCGCCGCATCTGCTCGATGTTCCGGCGCAGCGATTCGGCGTCCTCGATGTCCAGGCGCACGCCGCCCAGGTCAAGACGGTGCCGGAGTCCGGGGTCGGTGGTTTTGACGGCTACGGGCCACCCCAGCGCCTCCGCGGCGTCAACGGCCTGGTCAGCTGTTTCAAATCCGAGGGAGGGCAGGACTCGGATCCCGTAATAAGCCAGAAGGGAAGCGGCTTCAGCCTGGTTGAGCTGTTTGAGTTGCTCACCGTGGACATCGGCGAGCAGTTCATCCAGGCTTGCACGCGCCCCCTCCGGATCGCATCCCACGGGTTCCACGAAATGGCCTTGGTCGCGCGCAACCCATTCGGCATACCTGACCACTGCGGCGAGCGCAGCCACAGCCGCCCCGGGATTGGAAAAGCACGGTATGGCCGGTGCTTCGCCCACCATGCCTTCCACATAGATGGAGGGGTCCAGGATTCCGGTGAACGCGGCCACCACGGGTTTCCCGGCTTCAGCGGCACATTCGGCCAGTACCCCGGCGATGTTCTCTACGGTGAGGCCCCGGGCCGGAAGGAGGGCCGCCACGACGGCGTGCACGTGCTCCGAAGCCAGCGTGTCCTGGAGGCTGCGCCGGAGAGCAGGCAGCGCGACGGACATTCCGGCGTCAAGGTCCAGGCCGGTGACCAAGGAGCCCACGCCCAGGCCATTGGCCATGGCACTGTCGGCCACCACTTTGCCCAATGCCTGCGAATTGCTGAGGATGGCCAGTTCCGGGCCTGCCGGCAGTGGCTGCCCCGCCACGATCTGCGCCACATCCATCAGCTGCTCGATGGTCTCCACCCTGATGACGCCTGACTGGCGCATCATGGCATCCAATGCACCGGAAGGGGCCTGGGTGGTGCGGACGGCGTGCCCGGGCGGGAGGCGCAGGCCCATCGACTCGGACTTGGCCACAATCACCGGCTTGGTGCGGGCAAGCCTCCGGGCCAGGCGGGAGAACTTCCGGGGATTCCCGATCGATTCCAGGTAGAGCGCCACCGCGGTGGTGTCGGCGTCGTCCTCCCAGAACTGCATCATGTCGTTCCCGGAGACGTCCGCCCGGTTTCCTGCCGACAGGAAGGTGGAGAGGCCCATCCGCCGACGGCTGGACGCGGCGTAGAGTGACACCCCGATGGCGGCTGACTGGCTGAAGAGGCCCAGGCCGCCGCGCCGCGGCAGGGTGGGGGCCATGGACGCGTTCAGCGATACGTCCGGGTGGGTGTTAACGATGCCCAGGGAGGCGGGGCCGATGACGCGCATCCCGTTCGCCCGCGCCTTCCGGACAAGCTCGCGCTGCCGGGCGAGGCCACGTTCGCCGTCGTCCGCGAAGCCTGCAGAGGCGATCACCACGCCCTTGACGCCGGCAGCGGCACACTCGTCCACCACGGTGGAAACTTCCTCGTACGGGACGGCGATGACCGCAAGCTGCACTGGACCGGGTACCTCGGCCAGCCGGCCGAACGACAGCATCCCGGCGAGTTCCAGTGCCTCGGGATTGATGGCGTAGACGGGACCGGTGAAGCCGCCTTCGATGATGTGCTCCAGCAGCTGGTAGCCCACGGTCCCCCATTTGCGGCTGGCACCGATCACGGCAATGGACGACGGCGTCAGCAGGTCCCGCACGCTCCTCGCCTCGGCACGGTGCTCGCGTGATTCCATCACGGCCCGGGACTTGTCCGTGGGCCCGATGTTGAACTCGAGGCTGACCACGCCGTCGTCGAAGTGGCGTTTGACGTCGTAACCGGCGTCGGAGAAGACCATCAGCATTTTCCGGTTTTCCGGGAGCACTTCGGCGCTGAACCGGCGGATCCCGTTTTCCTGGGCGGCAGCTGCGAGGTGTTCGAGCAGGATCGAGCCGATGCCCCGGCCCTGGTGCGCGTCGGCGATGTTGAAGGCGACCTCGGCCTCGGTAGGGTCATCAAGCCGGTCGTAGCGCCCGATCCCGATGATTTCGCCGCCGATGGTGATCACGAACGCCACCCGGTCCTTGTAGTCCACCTCCGTGAAGCGCTTGAGCTCCTTGCTGGAGAGCCTGGCTTTGAAGGCGAAGAAACGCATGTAGATGGAGTCCTGGGACTGGCCAGTGTGGAAGGCCTGCACGGCGTCGGCATCGGCCGGGTGGATGGGCCTCAGATGCGCTGTTCCGCCGTCCCGCAAGACGACATCGGCTTCCCAATATTCCGGATATACGCCGTCCCCGGGCTGATCCACCATAGGCTTAGCCTAGCCAAAAACTCCCGCGGCACACCCCGGTGCCGCCAATCAGTGCAAAGACCAGTACCCCAGAAGGATTTACCAGCCCCATGGCCCGCCGCCAAAGTCCAACCCCAGCAGTGGATTCCAGCTCCGATTACACCGAGCACATCGTGGACATCGACGTCACGTCCGAGATGGAAGGCTCCTTCCTGGAGTACGCCTATTCGGTGATTTACTCCCGGGCCCTGCCTGACGCCCGCGACGGCCTGAAGCCGGTGCAGCGCCGGATCCTGTACATGATGAGCGAGATGGGCCTCCGCCCGGACCGCGGCCACGTCAAGAGCGCCCGTGTTGTGGGCGAGGTGATGGGCAAGCTGCACCCGCACGGCGATACCGCCATCTACGACGCCATGGTTCGCATGGCCCAGGACTTTTCGCTGCGCCTGCCCCTCATTGACGGACACGGCAACTTTGGCTCGCTCGACGACGGCCCGGCCGCTCCGCGGTACACCGAGGCCAGGCTCGCGGCGGCAGCGCTGACCCTGACGGACCACCTCGACGAAGACGTGGTGGATTTCGTCCCCAACTATGACAACCAGCTGACCCAGCCAGACGTGCTTCCTGCCGCGTTCCCGAACCTGCTGGTCAACGGAGCCACCGGCATCGCGGTGGGGATGGCCACCAACATGGCCCCGCACAACCTCGTGGAGGTGATCTCCGCGGCGCGGCACCTGATCGCCCACCCGGACGCCACGCTGGATGACCTGATGCGTTTTGTACCCGGCCCGGACCTGCCCACGGGCGGCCGGATCGTGGGCCTGGACGGCATCCGCGATGCCTACGCCACCGGCCGTGGATCCTTCAAGACCCGGGCGAAGGTGGAGATCGAACAGCTCTCCGCACGGCGGACCGGCCTGGTGGTCACGGAACTGCCCTACATGGTGGGGCCGGAAAAGGTGATCGAGAAGATCAAGGACGCCGTCAACGGCAAGAAGCTGACCGGGATCAGCGACATCGTTGACCTGACAGACCGAAAGCACGGGCTGCGCCTGGTCATCGAGCTCAAGAACGGGTTCAACCCCAATGCCGTGCTCCAGCAGCTCTACCGCTACTCCCCGATGGAAGACTCCTTCGGCATCAACAACGTGACCCTCGTGGACGGCCAGCCGCAGACGTTGGGCCTGGTGGCGTTGCTGTCGGTCTATGTGGGGCACCGGATCGACGTCGTCCGCCGCCGCACTGTGTTCCGGCTCGGCAAGAAGAAAGACCGCCTGCACCTGGTGGAGGGCTTGCTGGTGGCCATCGTCGATATAGACGAGGTCATCCAGATCATCCGATCCTCCGACGAGGCCGCGGCTGCCCGGGTACGGTTGATGTCCATCTACGACCTCTCCGAGATCCAGGCCAACTACATCCTGGAACTGCGGCTGCGCCAGCTGACCAAGTACTCCCGGATCGAGCTGGAGAAGGAACAGGACGAGCTGCGCCGCCAGATCGCGGAACTGGAGGCCATCCTCGGCTCCGAGGAGCGGCTGCGCGAACTGGTTTCCACTGAACTGGGCGAAATCGCCGAAAAGTACGGCACGCCCCGGCGGACCGTGCTGCTTGAGTCCGAGGCCGTCTCCCCCACGGTGGCCGCTGCATTGGCTGCACCCAATGGCAAGGGCAAGGCGGCACCACTGGCCCTGGAAATCGCCGATGATCCCTGCTGGGCGATCCTGACGGCGTCCGGGCAGATCGCCCGCACGTCCAACCAGGAGCCGCTCGCGGAATCGGGTCCGCGGTCGAAGCACGACGTCTTTTTGTCGGTCGTCAAAACCTCGGCCCGCGGAGAAATTGCCGCCGTGACGTCGCAGGGACGGATGCTTCGCCTGCAGGTCATGGACATGCCAGTCCTGCCCCCGATGTCCGGCCTGCCGAACCTCGCCGGCGGAGTCCAGGCCCGGGAGTTCATCACCTTGCTCAAGGGCGAATCCTTGGTGGCATTCGCTCCCCTGGACCAGGTCCTGGCCATCGGCACTGCCCAGGGCGTGGTGAAGCGCGTCCAGCCCGATTACCCCCTGAACCGGGAGGACTGGGAGATCATTGCCCTCAAGGATAAGGACCAGGTGGTGGGTGTTGCGCCCGCCGCTTCCGAGGAGGAGGACCTGGTATTCCTGACCCGCCAGGCCCAACTGCTCCGCTTCGGAGCCGGGACGGTCCGCCCGCAGGGCAGGACGGCCGGCGGAATGGCCGGCATCAAACTGGCCTCCGGTGACCAGGTGGTGTTCTTCGGCGCGGTGGCGCCCGGGGACGACGACGCCGTGGTGGTCACCATCGCCGGAACGAACGGAGCGCTGCCCGGAACGGCACCCGGCGCAGCGAAGGTGACGGCCTTCGCCGAGTACCCTGCCAAGGGCCGCGCCACCGCCGGGGTCCGGGCGCACCGGTTCCTCAAGGGTGAAGACACACTGCTCCTTGGCTGGGCAGGACACGGTCCGGCGAAGGCATCGTCGTCGTCCGGCGTGGCCCGTTCCCTGCCGCAGGAGCACGGCAGGCGGGATGGTTCGGGCATCCCGCTGTCCCAGCCAGTTGATGTGGTGGGTCCTGCCATGGCCTGGCCGGATCCGGCCTAGACTGCTGCCATGGTTATCGTTCCCGATGTCAAAGACTGGACCTGGGTCCTTTCCCGGCCGTGCCCGGAATGCTCCTTCGACGCCTCCACCGTTACACCGGCCACGGTTCCCGGCACGGTGCAGAATATGCTTCCGAGGTGGCGGGCAGTGCTCCGCCGCCCTGACGTGGCCGACCGCCCGGACGAGGCCACGTGGTCCCCGCTCGAGTACGCATGCCATGTCCGCGACGTCTTCACCCTCTTTGACCAGCGGCTGAACCTCATGCTCGACGCCGATGACGCCCGGTTCGAGAACTGGGACCAGGACCAGACCGCCGTCGAGAAGGATTATGCGAACGCCGACCCGGCCGTCGTCAGTGCAGAGCTGACCGCGGAAGGCGAACAGGTCGCCGAGTCCTTTGCCGGCGTCAGGCAGGCAGAGTGGGACCGTAAAGGCCTGCGCAGCAACGGCTCGGAGTTCACGGTACTGACACTCGCGCAGTACTTCCTGCACGACGTCGTCCACCACCTCCACGATGTGGACGGCTGAGCGGGCTTAAACCTCTTTGTCCCACGCCATGCTGGTGTTGACCGGCCGGTAGCCCATCTTGGTGTAGAGGGCCAGCGCGCCCGTGGGGTTCTCCGAATCGACGTCCAGTGAAGCCACGTCCATGCCGGCGTCGGTGAAACGGCGCATGGCGTCGGCGAGGAGGGCCTGGGCGATCCCCCGCCCGCGGTATTCGCGCCGGACACCGAGCAGTTCCGTATATCCCTCGCGGATGCCGCGCTGGACGGCGATGTCGGGGTCGTGGCTTGCCAGCTGGTAGCCCGCCACTTGCCCGGTGCTGCTGTCCAGGACCACCGTGCTCAGGTCGGCACGGGCCTGCGGGTGGTTCACCGTGAAATTCCAGGACTCCTCGTCCCGCGGCTCGCTTCCCCAGTGGTCGCGGAACGCGTCGTTGTGCGCCAGGCGGACCGGCTCGTGGAGGCCCGGCACCATACCGGCCAGTTCCAGGCCGTTGCCGAGGACGTTCCCCGGCAACGGCTGGTTGAGTGGCCGGTGCATTTCATTGAAGTAGCGGACCACGGTATACCCCGAAGACTCAAGCAGCCTTCCCTGGTGGTGGTGCTGCTCTTCGGTGCCAATCCTCAACAATGGCACTTGCCGTGTTCCGTCGTCGGGAAGGTCCGCGGCGAAACGTCGCCGGGTGCGTTCCTCCAGCCAGCCAAGCAGCGCCCTGCCTATCCCGCGGCGCTGCCAGTCCGGGTCCACGCAGCCGAAGCCATGGGCTTTCCCAGCCCCCGGGTTGCGGGAGATCCGCGCATAGGCCCGGGGAACGCCGTCGTCATCCAGGCCCAGCACCGTGTTCTCGGCTGGCGGGTTTTTCCGGGATTCCACCTGTTGCTGCAGGTCAGCCTCCCGCTCGAACCAGACGGGATTCTCCACGGCGGCAGTCCGCGCAATCAAGGCCGCCCAGGCCGGTACGTCGGATGCTGTTGCCGGCCGCCACCGGAGCCCCGAAAAGTCCACTGTGAGTTCCTGGTTCATTGGAACAGGCTAACCCAGGGATGTTGCGCGTGAAGCCAGCCTCCCAGCTGATCCGCAGACCGCTTCCATTTCCAATGTATGCCCTCCATGGGGGCTTGCGGCAAGCCCCCAAGGAGGGCGCATAATCGCCGGACGCCAATACGCAGGGAAACGGGGGCAGCACTATGACTGAAAGTGTGTCAAGGAATGCGGAGCACGCCGTGGTGATCGCCGGAGGAGGTCCGACCGGGCTGATGCTGGCGGCAGAGCTGGCGTTGGCGGGGGTCGACGTTGCCGTTGTCGAGCGGCGCGCCAGCCAGGACCTCCCCGGTTCGCGTGCCGGGGGTTTGCACGCGCGCACGATTGAGATCTTCGACCAGCGTGGAATCGCCGACCGGTTCCTTGCTGAGGGGCAGGTGGCCCAGGTCGCGGGCTTCGCCTCGGTCCGCCTGGACCTGAGTGACTTTCCAACCCGGCACAACTATGGCCTCGGCCTGTGGCAGAACCACATCGAGCGCATCCTGGCCGGCTGGGTTGGTGAGCTGCCGGTGACTTTCTATCGGGGACGTGAGGTGACCGGTTTTCTGCAGGACGCAGCCGGCGTCAACGTTGCTCTCTCGGACGGGCAGTCCTTGCGGGCGGCGTACCTGGCCGGGTGCGACGGTGGACGCAGCCTGGTCCGTAAAGCAGCGGGTATCGACTTTCCCGGCTGGGATCCGACGACGAGTTCCCTGCGCGCCGAAGTCGAGATGACCGAAGAACCGGAACTGGGCATCCGCCGCACACCCTCCGGCACGCACGCCCTCGGCAAGGTCGAATACCAGATCAAGGACGGAGAAGTCATCTACAAGCCAGGTGGAACCGTGGGTGTGGTGCTGGCCGAGCCGCACATCGGCACGGGCGAGCCCACGCTGAGCGACCTCCGAGAGCTCCTTATCGCCGTCTACGGGACCGACTACGGGGTCCACAGTCCCACCTGGATCTCCAGGTTTACCGATATGACCCGGCAGGCCGCTGCCTACCGGAAGGGACGGGTCCTGCTGGCCGGCGACGCGGCGCACGTGCATTCCCCGGTCGGGGGCCAGGGCCTGAACACCGGCGTGCAGGATGCGGCGAACCTGGGCTGGAAGCTGGCCCAGGTGGTCAACGGAACGTCGCCGGAGAGCCTCCTTGATACCTACCATGCCGAGCGCCACCCGGTCGCTGCCCGCGTCCTTCGCAACACTATGGCGCAGGTCGCCCTCATGCGCGTCGATGACCGCATCGAGGCTCTGCGCGACACCGTGGCCGAACTGCTGGGCATGGACGAGCCACGGAGACGCTTCGCCGCCATGATGTCCGGCCTGGACATCCACTACGACCTCGGCGAGGGCCACCCGCTGCTCGGGCGCCGCATGCCCGATCTCGACCTCGCCACTGCCGACGGCCCGCTGCGGGTCTTTTCCTTACTGCACGATGCCCGGCCTGTGCTGCTCAACCTCGGTGAGCCCGGTGGCTTCGACACCGTTCCGCGGCCGGACCGGGTCCAGTTGGTCGACGCCACATACGAGGGCGCCTGGGAGCTTCCGGCGCTTGGGCCGGTCACAGCCCCCACCGCCGTCCTGATCCGCCCCGACGGCTACGTGGCCTGGGTGGGAAGCCCCGGCCGGCAGGGCCTTGGAGACGCGCTCGCCACCTGGTTCGGAGCGCCGGCCACGGCATAGGGTTACGACGCCGGCACCATGCCCGGGCGTTGTACCGCACCGGGAAATTCCGGCTGGGCAAGGTCCAGGAGGTCGTCCTCCGGGCGGATGTCAGCCAGGTTATGGGTTACCAGGACTACCGTCCGGTCCGCCAGTCCGGACCGCAGGTCTGCCAGCATGGCCCGTCCCGCTTCGGCGTCCAGGTGGGCCGTCGGCTCGTCCAGGAGGATGACCTCAGCCCCGGTCATCAGCGTCCGGGCAACAGCCAGGCGCTGCCGCTCGCCGCCACTGAGGAACGACCCTCCCGGTCCGATCCTGGTGTCCAGCCCTGCAGGGAGGCGGGAAACAAGTTGGCTGAGGCCTACGGCGGCGAGGGCCGCTGCCATCTCTCGGTCAGCTGTGTCCGGCTCGCCCGCAGTGGGGCGGCCCAGCAGCAGGTTGCCGCGGAGCGTGGAGTCGAACAGGTGCGCCTCTTGCGGGCACCAGGCAGCCCGTCCGGTCATGCGGACCTGCCCGGCAGACGGCGGGAGGAAGCCAAGCAGCACGGACAACAGCGTGGATTTCCCGGCGCCGGACGGCCCAGTGACTGCCAACCAGCGTCCGGGGGCCGCTGAAACACTCAACCCGGTGAACACGGCGTCCCCGCCCGGCCAGGCTGCTGCCACTCCCTCAAGTTCCAGGCCCGGCGCCCCAGCGGCGCGGGCATCACGCCGCACGACGCCGTCGGCGTCTGTGTGGGCGGTGGTTCCTGTGTCGGCGTCGGATGCCGGTGGCATGCCCTCGAGGGCGCCGGAACGGCCGATCCTGCGCATGACGTCGCGGAAGGCCGGAAACTGGCGGACCGCCGTCGTCATGGCTGCGTAAGGTTCCACCAGCGCCAACTGCAGCAGGACAATCACGGCGGCCGTGGCAGGCGCCAGTGATCCGGCGAGCACCTGGGGGGCTGCAAGGACGGCGACGGCCAGCGCGGCCACCCCGCAGGCAGCTGTGGTCACAGCCTGTCCCAGTCCTTCAGCCCAAGCGGAACGTTGGGAAGCCCTGGTGGCCGCCCGGTCCTCAGCGGCGAGGTCCCGGAGCACCCTGGAGGATACGCCGTTAGCATGGAGCTCGGCCCGGGCATCCAATGCCGCGGACGTTCGTCGGAGCACGCCGTCGCGTAGGTCTTGCTCCGCCGCCGCCGATTTCCGGTCCGCCCACAACGCCGACGCGGGGGCCAGGACCAGGCTGGCGGCTGCGGCCGCCGCCACGGCAGGAATTGCTGCAGGCACCAGCAGGGCAGTCGCGGTGAGTGCCGAGACAGCAACTGCAGCCGCTGTCACAGGCGGCAGGACCACCCGCGGGAGCAAGTCCCGGACGGTGTCGACGTCGGTGACCACCGAGCCCAGGACGTTGCCGCCCTGCAGGAGCCGCCGAAGGGACAGTGCGCGGCGGCTGAGTGACTCCCACAGGCGGCCGCGGAGCCGCGTAAGGGTGGAGAACACCGCATCGTGCACCAGGAGGCGTTCCCAGTAGCGAAGGACGGCTCGGCCGATGCCGAAGAACCGCACACCGACGATAGCGCTGAGCAGGTACAGGATGGGCGGCTGTTCGCTCGCCCGGATAATCAGCCAGCCGGAGAGCCCGGACAGGGCGGCGGCGAAAAGTGCCGCCAAGGTCCCCACCACAGCTGCTCCGGTGAATTGCCCCGCGACGGGCGCGAGGAGGCGGGTTAGCAGTGGGCCCGTAGCGCGGCCCCCGTCCCGCCAGGACCTTCCGCTAGCCGCTGCCGCCACGGCTGCGGACGTGCCTTGTGCGGCACCGTCGCTGCCCGCCGGGAGTACGGCCTCCGCGCCTTCCGGCGCCCGGTTGACCGGCGCGGAAGCATCCGTGATGCCTTGGGCCGACACGGGCACCACATAGTCCGCCAGTGCCCGGGTCCGGGCGTCATGGGCCACCAGGATGACAGTGACCCGCCCGCGAAGCGCCAGGATGGCAGCCTCCACCTGCGCCGCCGAGGCGCTGTCCAGGTGTGCCGTGGGTTCGTCGAGCAGGAGCACCGTAGCGCCGGACCTGACGCGTGCCAGCCCGCGGGCCAGCGCCACGCGGCGCAACTCCCCCGGGCTCAGTTCGGCCGGGTGTTTATGGGCAAGGTGGCCTGCGGAGGCTGCGGCGAGGCATTCGCGGGCCGTTGCTTCGTCGGGGGCCGCTGCGTTCCTTCCGCCACCGAGGTACAGCGCCACTTCGTGGAGGACCGTTGCCTGCACCATGACCGGGTGCTGCGGCACCCAGGCCACGCTGTCCCGGTCGAAGCCGGCAAGCCGGCCGCTGATGGCCGTGCCGTTACCGTCGCCGATCGTCCCGGCCAGCACGCCCAAAATGGTGCTTTTCCCCGTGCCGCTGGGGCCATCCAGTGCGGTGATCTGTCCGTACGGCGCAGTGAAGGTGAGAGGCCCGACGGCGGCCGCGGACCTGCCCGCGTAGGTCACCGTGAGTGCGGTAACGCTCACTCCCCCGCCAGCTGCCGCACCAGCCGCGGCATCGCCGTCGTCCTCAGGGCCCGGGGACTCCGCGCCCCCGGCCGCGGCCCCGCCCTTGGCCTCGCTGGCCGGCAGCGGCCGGGGCTCGGGTGCCGAGGTGACCGCCTTCGTTTCTGCGAGCGCCGCACGGCCGTCGTCGCTGGCGTGGTGTGCGGTGCCCAGTTCGCGGAGCGGGAGGTAGCAGTCCGGCGCGAGGATCAGGGCCAGGATGCCGGCCTCCAGCGGCATGTCGCCGTGGACAAGGCGCACGCCGATGAAGACTGCCACGACTGCCACGGAGATCGTGGCGATGAGCTCCAGGGCCAGTGCCGAGAGGAACGCGGTGCGCAATGTCCCCATGGTCCGGGACCGGTACTCCTCGGAAATCTCCTCGAGGGCTTTGCGCTGGGCTGTTGCGCGTCCCAGCCCCACCAGAACAGGAAGGCCCTTGGCGAGCTCGAGCATGTGCGCGGAAAGGCGGGACAGGGTGGCCTGGGCAGCCCGGACGTTATCCTCCGTGTACCGGCCGATCAGGACCATAAAGAGAGGTACCAGCGGGACAGTGAGGACAATGACCACGGCGCTGACCCAGTCGGCGAACAGTATCCGGGCCCCGAGAAGCAGCGGAATGGCCGCGCAGTTCACCAGTGCGGGAAGAAACTGCGTGTAGTAGCTGTCCAGCGCATCCAGCCCGCGGGTGGCCAGGACGGCCAGTCCGCCGTCGGCAGGTCCGGCTGTGCGGGCCCCGTTCCGCAGCGCCCGGGCGAGCAGCCCGTACCGCAGCTCCTCTTTGACGCCGAGGGCGGCGCGGCGGGCAGCCACCGCCTGCGCCCAGACAGTGACGGACCGCAGGACGACGCCGGCCATCCCCCAGCCGAGTCCGTCCGCCCACGCGGGGTCCGCTGCGGCCAGGCCCGCAAGCATGGAGGCGACCGCCTGCCCCATCAGGACAAGGGACAACGCCTTCAGCGCCGCCAGGAATCCCAGCCAGTAGATCGCTGAGCGGGTAACGGGGCCGGAGGGGAAGCCTGGGCGCACGGCTCAGCCCTTGGTAAAGGCTTTGACGGCGACTGCCGGGAGGAAGCTGTGCGCTTCCGGGATGTGGGCTGCGCTGACGCGGCGGCGGAAGACCCAGTAAGTCCACGCCTGGTACGCGATGACCAGGGGCAGCCCTACCGCCGCCACGATGCTCATCAGCCCCAGCGTGTAGTCCGAGGACGAGGCGTTGGAAATAGTGAGGTTGAATTCCGGACTGAGCGTGGAGGGCAGGACCACAGGGAACACCGCGCCGAAGATCGAGGCGCTGCCCAGCACCAGGAAGGCTCCGAGGGCGGTGAACGCCCGTCCTTCCGCACCCTTGCGGGCCAGGAACCAGGCAACTGCTGCGGCTACTACGGCAACGGCCACCGCGGCCACGGTCCAGGGCTTGCCGGACAGGACCTGGACGCTGACGGCCCATCCGGCCAGAGGCAGGAGCAAAACAGGAAGCAGGCGGATGAACCAGCTGCGCGCACGGTGCCGCACGTCGCCGTCGGTCTTCAGTGCCAGGAAGGTTAGGGCATGCAGCAGCGAGAAGCAGACAACTGCCAGCCCGCCCAGGACGGCGTACCCGCTGAACCAGGCGAACGGGCCGCCTTCGCGGTCGCCGTTTGCGTTCAGGGGCAGCCCCGTAGTGGTGAGTGCCAAGGCCGCCCCGACCCCGAAAGCGGCCAGGAACGAACCCAGGGCGATGGCCCAGTCCCAGCGCGCCCGCCAGCTCTCGGTGTCCACCTTGCCGCGGTACTCGAAAGCCACGGCGCGGAAGATGAGCGCCACGAGCACCACGAGCAGCGGGAGGTACAGGGCTGAGAACAGGGAGGCGTACCACAGCGGGAACGCCGCGAACGTTGCGCCCCCGGCGGTCAGGAGCCACACCTCGTTGCCGTCCCAGACCGGGCCGATGGTGTTGAGCAGCACGCGGCGTTCGGTGTTGTTGCGGGCAAAGAGCTTCATCAGCATCCCCACGCCGAGGTCAAAACCCTCCAGGAAGAGGTATCCCGTCCACAGCACCGCGATGGCGATGAACCAAATAGTGGGCAGCAGTTCCATTCGAAGTATCCTCTGCTCTTAGTAGGCGAATGCCAGGACATCGTCCGCGGGCTTACCGGAACCGGGGCCACCCTCGCCGCCAGGGGTGGCGTCCTCGTTCTCGTCCACCGGTGCGTGGGCCAGCTCAGGCATGGCTGAGACGATGCCGCCGCGGATGTACTTGACCAGAAGCTTGACCTCCACCACCAGCAGGAGCGCGTAGACGGCAGTGAGCACCACCAGCGAAGTCAGCAGTTCCCCGGCCGATACTCCCGGGGAGACGGCAGCTGCGGTAAACATAAAGACCTGGTCGATGCCGTTCAGGTCGGGGTTGGGAGCCACGACGAAAGGCTGCCGGCCCATTTCGGTGAAGATCCAGCCGGCGGCGTTGGCGCCAAATGGTGCCAGGATGCCAAAGACGGCCAGGCGCATCAGCCACGGGGACGCGGGCACGGTGCCCTTGCGGGTCACCCACAGGGCCACAAGGGCTGCAAGCGCGGCGAGTCCGCCGAACCCGATCATCATCCGGAATCCCCAGTAGGTGACCTCCATGACGGGGACGTACTGGATCTCCTGGCCGGCGCGGTCGCCGTAAATCGGGTTGTCCGGCAGGTTGGTTCCATAGTCGGCCTTGTACTGGTCCAGGAGGCTGTTGACGCCCTTGACTTCGGTGGTGAAGTCGCCCTTCGCCAGGAAGGACAGGATGCCCGGGACCTCGATGAGTGCCACGATGTCATCGCAGTTGCCGGATCCGAGGTTGCCGACACTCAGGACCGAGAATCCGGTGCCGTCATGGCAGGCGGCCTCGGCGGCTGCCATTTTCATGGGCTGCTGCTCGAACATGAGCTTGCCCTGCAGGTCGCCGGTGAGGGCGGTGCCGGCGAATGAGATCATCGCGACGACGGCGCCGATGCGGAGGGACCGGATCCAGACTGTGTGGTCGGTGCGGTCGCGGCCGGGGATCGCTGCCTCACCCGGAACCACCTTGCCGTCTACGTCCACGGTGTCGACGCCGTCGCGCCGGCGCCGCCAGAGGTGGTACCAGGCGATACCCAGCAGGAAGCCGCCGGCCACCGCCAGTGCGCCCATCAGGGTGTGCGGAACGGCAACCAGGGCCGTGTTGTTGGTAAAGACGGCCCAGGCGTCTGTCATGACCGGCCGGCCGTCGATCATTTCCACACCCACGGGGTGCTGCATCCAACTGTTGGCCACGATGATGAAGTAGGCAGAGAACAGCGAGCCAACAACCGCGATCCACAGGCAGGCCAGATGGATGGCGGGCTTGAGTTGCTTCCACCCGAAGATCCAGAGCCCCAGGAAGGTGGACTCCACAAAGAAGGCAAGGAGCGCCTCCAGCGCCAACGGAGCGCCGAACACGTCACCCACAAAGCGGCTGTATTCGCTCCAGGCCATGCCGAACTGGAACTCCTGGACGATGCCGGTGGCAACGCCCATGATGAAGTTGATCAGGAAGAGCTTGCCCCAGAACTTGGTCATCCGCAGGTACTCCTGCTTGCCCGTCCGGTGCCACATGGTCTGCATGATGGCCACCACCAGGCCCAGCCCGATGGTCAGCGGCACCATCATGAAGTGATAGACCGTGGTGATGCCGAATTGCCAGCGTGCGATTTCCAAGGCGTCCAAGGCAGTCCCTACTGTTGTCGGGGTCTCAACTTTTCTACGTCCCGTAGAACTTGACTTCTACCGAGTGTAGAACAATGCGTGGGGCACTGTAAACCAACAGTTCCATCATCACGTCGGGCCCACAAGGCCGCGGCGCGCCCACTGTTCTACTTGGCGTAGAAAGTAAGGGAGAAACGGGGTAAATTTGTATCTGTAGTGTTCGGGTGTTGTCACCGCGGCCTTCGGGCCCAACGGTGCGGGGAATCAAAGGATGTATGGAATGGCTAGTCTGGGCGAACTGGAACGGGCAGTGATGGACCTGCTCTGGGCGGGCCATGAAGCAGCCACGGCAAACACCCTGCGCGATCTGTTGGCGCAAAGCACCGAGGCCACCGGTGGCTCAGCGGGGCATGAAGGCAAGGAATTGGCCGTTACCACCGTACTGACGGTCCTCTCGCGGCTGGAGAAGAAGGGCCTCGTCGAGCGGGAGCGCGGCACCCGGCCGCACCGCTACCAGGCTGTTTCCAGCAGGGAAGACCACACGGCGGAGCTCATGCATGAGGTACTGGGATCCGCCCCCGACCGCGAAGCCGTACTGGCAAGGTTCATTGGGTCCGTGACCGAAAGTGAAGCCGAAACACTGCGCAAATTGCTCGGCCACATCTAGCGGGCCATGTTCTGGACCTCGTACCTGCTGGCGGTCCTTGCGATAGTCCTGGCGTGGCCGGTACCTATCTTCCTTTCCCGCGCCCAGTGGCCGGCGAGGTCACCCTTCACCGCGATGCTCCTCTGGCAGGCCATCGCCCTCGCTGGTGGACTCTCCATGATCGGCGCGATGCTCGTGTACGGCCTCGAACCAATCGGCGAGAACCTGATCGCCGGGCTGCGGGCACTCGCGGGAATGGTGTTCTTTAATGCGCCCACCACAGCCCTCGGCTTCTGGCATCTCTTTGCGCTGTCCGCCGCGGCCCTGCTGACGGCACACCTGGTCTTCACCCTGCTGCTCACCTACTACAAGATCGAACGGCAGCGACGGCGGCATCGCGAGCTCCTTGCGCTGTTGGCCTCACCCTCCACCCAAGGGGCGGGAACAGTGGTCATCAGCCACGACTCTCCAGTGGCCTACTGCCTTCCCGGCGGCGCACGATCGGTCACGGTCCTGTCCGATGGCCTCATGGCGGCCCTCGAACCAGCTGAGTTGCGCGCCGTCCTGATCCACGAAAACGCCCACCTGAGCCAGCGTCACCATCTCCTGCTCTGGGCGTTCGCCGCATGGCGGCAAGCCCTGCCCTGGCTTCCCACCACGCGGCTCGCGCAGGAGTCCGTGAACTCGCTCATCGAGATGCTTGCTGATGACGTCGCCCTGAAAACAGAGAGCAAGGCAACCCTCATCAAGGCCATAGCGATCGTGGCCAGCGGTTCAGTGTCGGCAGACCGTGGGGCTGAGCTCCAGCCCACAGGCCAGGCAGGCCTTGCCCTTGAGGGCCTCGAAACCGCGGCAGGTGTCACCGGGGCCGATTCTGCGCGGACCACCGCGTCGAGGGTCAGCAGGTTGCTGTCACCGCGCCCGCAGCTCCCGACTGCCATCCGTGGAAGTGTCCTGGCGGGCTGCGTCCTGCTGCTGGCTCTGCCCACGGCATTGCTGATTGTGCCCGGCCTGCTGGGCTGAGCGGGCCCGGACCTTTCCTCAAAGCGAGGAGTACTTCGGTGCATCAGCAACCATCGAGTGCTCCACAACGGCCGTTTTGAGCGTCCAAAAGGGCAGGTGTGGAGCAATCGATGGGGGCGCGGTCAGGCGTCGATTCGCTCCCGGTCCAGGCTTGCCGCGCCGGCAATAATGAAGTCCTTGCGCGGGGCGACGTCCGAGCCCATCAGCAGGTCGAAGGTGTCCTCGGCCTGCTTGGCGTTTTCGATCCCTACCTTCCGCAGGGTCCGGTGCCGCGGATCCATGGTAGTTTCCGCCAGCTGCTCCGCGTCCATTTCGCCCAGGCCCTTGTAGCGCTGGATGGGTTCCTTGTAGCGCTTGCCCTCTTTGGCGAGACGGGCCAGGAGGACGTGCAGCTCGGCCTCCGAGTACGTGTAGATCATCTCGTTGGCCTTCTGGCCTGCATTGATCACCTCCACGCGGTGAAGCGGCGGAACAGCGGCGAAGACCCTGCCCTCGTCGATCATCGGCCGCATATAGCGGAAAAACAGGGTCAGCAGGAGCGTGCGGATGTGGGCGCCATCGACGTCGGCGTCCGTCATCAGGATGACCTTGCCATAGCGGGCGGCGGTGATGTCGAAACTGCGGCCCGAACCGGCGCCCACCACCTGGATCAGGGCAGCACACTCGGCGTTGGAGAGCATGTCCCCTACCGAAGCCTTCTGGACATTGAGGATCTTTCCGCGGATGGGCAGCAACGCCTGGAAATCCGAGGACCGGGCCAACTTGGCCGTTCCCAGCGCCGAGTCGCCCTCAACGATAAAAAGTTCAGAGCGGGCGACGTCGTCCGTACGGCAGTCAGCAAGCTTGGTGGGCATCGACGATGTTTCCAGCGCATTCTTGCGGCGCTGTGTTTCCTTATGGACGCGCGCCGAGATGCGGGACTTCATCTCGCTGACGATCTTCTCCAGCAAGAGTGCCGACTGGGCCTTGTCATTACGGTTGGCTGAGTTGAGCTTGGCGTTGATTTCCTGCTCCACAACCCTGGCCACAATGGCGCGCACGGCCGAGGTCCCGAGGATCTCCTTGGTCTGGCCCTCGAACTGTGGCTCAGCAAGGCGGACGGTCAGGACGGCCGTGAGGCCGGCGAAGATATCGTCTTTCTCGATTTTGTCGTTCCCGGCTTTGAGCTTACGGGCGTTGCTTTCCACTGCCTTGCGGAACGTCTTCACCAGCGCCTGCTCAAAGCCGGACTGGTGCGTACCGCCCTTGGGCGTGGAGATGATGTTGACGAAGCTGCGGACCGTGCTGTCGTAGCCGATGCCCCAACGCAGTGCGACGTCCACTTCGCAGTCGCGTTCAACCTCGGCGAGCTGGCTGTGGCCGCGTTCGTCCAGCACCGGCACGGTTTCCTTGAATTTGCCCGAGCCGTGCAACCGCCAAATGTCGGTAACGGCCGGATCAGCGGCGAGGAAATCCACGAACTCGGAGATACCGCCGTCGTGGTGGAACACCTCTTCGTGCGGGCCGCCTTCGCCCGGAGTGCCGGCCACGCGGCGCTCGTCGCGGACGGTCAGCTTCAGGCCGGGTACGAGGAACGAGGTCTGCCGGGCTCGCGCCGCGAGTTCGTCGTAGGAGAATTTGGCGTCGGGGGTAAAAATCTGACGGTCTGCCCAGTATCGGATGCGCGTTCCCGTGACGCCGCGCTTGGCTTTGCCCACGATGTCCAGGACGGAGTCCTCAACAAATGGTTCGAAGGTGGCAGCGGGGTCGGACTTGGTCCCGGGATCTTTGAACCTTCCCGGCTCACCGCGCCGGAAGGACATTTTGTAGGTTTTCCCGCCACGGTCCACTTCCACATCCAGGCGGGAGGACAGCGCGTTGACCACTGACGCGCCCACACCGTGCAAGCCGCCGGACGCAGTGTAGGAGCCGCCGCCGAACTTTCCGCCTGCATGCAGCTTGGTGAACACGACCTCAACGCCGGACAGTCCGGTCTTGGGCTCGACGTCAACGGGAATGCCGCGCCCGTCGTCGTGGATCTCGACGGAGTTGTCGGCGTGCAGGATGATCTTGATGTCGTGTCCAAAACCGGCGAGGGCCTCGTCGACGGAGTTGTCGATGATCTCCCACAGGCAGTGCATCAGGCCGCGGGAGTCAGTGGAGCCGATGTACATGCCCGGCCGTTTGCGTACGGCCTCAAGGCCCTCCAGGACAGAGAGGTGCCGGGCGGTGTAATCAGAACTCGGTGCCACGGTTGTGAACTCCTTCAGTGACGGAACAGCAGGCGCTAAGGCGCCTTCCCCAGCCTAGTCTGACAAGCGTCGAACACCGGCCTCCCACGCCTGTCCGGAGCTGTGGCAGACGCCACTCGTTATCTTCCCGTTATGCGGCAGATGGCTCTTGATCAAGTCTTGCGGATACGCGGACAGCGAACTTGCCCAATCCTTGCGATGGAATTGCTACGAATACTGGTTACATAGACATACAGATCTACTAAGGAGGCCGAAATGACAACAGCAGTGGCAGACCGCACACTCAACGCACTGGACCGGTGCGATCGTTGCGGAGCCCAGGCGTACGTCCGTGTTGTACTCGAGTCCTCCGGGGGTGAGCTTCTTTTCTGCGGCCACCATGCCCGTGCAGTCGAGTCAACACTCAAGCCCTTGAGCTCCGACTGGCACGATGAGACGGGCCGGCTTCACGAGAAGGCACCCGTAGCAGTCGACTAGACAGCAGGCTTAAAAGGATCAGGACCCCTCCCACGGAGGGGTCCTGATCCTTTTAAGCGGTCGCCTTGGAAACTTAAGCGGTCGCCTTGGAAACGTTGAGGACAAAGAAACGGACCGACCGGCGCCATGATCTACCAGATCACGGCGCCAGCCGGCCCGCAGTGTAGTGCCTGTTTCAATCCAACTGGTCTTAGTCCAGGTAGTCCCTGAGCACCTGGGACCGCGAAGGGTGGCGCAGCTTGGACATGGTCTTGGATTCGATCTGGCGGATGCGCTCACGCGTGACGCCGTAGACCTTGCCGATTTCGTCTAAAGTCTTAGGCTGTCCGTCGGTGAGGCCGAACCGCATGGCCACTACGCCGGCTTCTCGCTCCGAGAGGGTATCCAGAACCGAGTGCAACTGCTCCTGCAGCAGAGTGAAGCTGACCGCATCCGCGGGAACCACGGCCTCGGAATCCTCGATGAGGTCGCCGAACTCGGAATCGCCGTCCTCGCCGAGCGGCGTGTGCAGCGAGATGGGCTCGCGGCCGTACTTCTGGACCTCGACGACCTTTTCGGGGGTCATGTCCAGTTCCAGCGCCAGCTCTTCCGGCGTGGGTTCGCGGCCCAGGTCCTGGAGCATCTGGCGCTGGACGCGGGCCAGCTTGTTGATGACTTCGACCATGTGAACCGGAATACGGATGGTGCGGGCCTGGTCAGCCATGGCGCGGGTGATGGCCTGGCGGATCCACCAGGTGGCATACGTCGAGAATTTGAAGCCCTTGGTGTAGTCAAACTTCTCCACCGCGCGGATCAGGCCCAGGTTGCCTTCCTGGATGAGGTCCAGGAACAACATTCCGCGGCCGGTGTAGCGCTTGGCCAGCGAGACTACGAGCCGGAGGTTGGCCTCCAACAGGTGGTTCTTGGCGCGCTTGCCGTCGTGGATGACGAATTCGAGCTCGCGCTTGAACTTCGGGTCCATACTGCCGTCGTCGGCGTTGATCTTCTCTTCGGCGAAGAGGCCGGCTTCGATCCGGAGTGCAAGGTCAACTTCCTGCTCGGCGTTGAGCAGCGCTACCTTACCGATCTGCTTGAGGTAGTCCTTGACGGGGTCGGCGGTCGCGCCCGCGGACATGACCTGCTGGACAGGGGCGTCGTCGTCGTCGGCGTCGGAGTAGACGAAGCCTTTGCCGGTTGCAGCGGTCGCTTCCTTGGCAGCATTGATTTCACCGTCGTCGACGGCGTCCGGGCCATCCAGGATGATGTCGTCGAGGTCTTCCTCGACATCGTCCTCGTCGTCCCCGCGCGCGGACTTTCCGGCGGCTTCAGCAGCGGCCTTGGCACCGGGCTTGGGCCCGCGCTTCTTGGGCTCGGGCTTGCCATCCACATCACCGGCGGTGGCGTCCTTGACAGCTTTGTTTGCTGCCCGCGTGGCTGCACGCTTGGCGTTCGTTGCAGCCTGCTTCTCCTCAGGGGACAAGTCGTCCTGGGCAGCGGGTTCCTTCTTCTCGGAAGACGGGGTCACAGAAAACCTTTCTAGCGGCGGTCTGTGGAATCACCATACGGGCAACACCACTATGACCCTGTCAAGTCCGTGATGAATATCAGGTGCAACCACGGCCGGCAGAGTCCTTAAGTAGAACTGCCGAAGCGGCTGTAATGTTCCCGTAAAGGTTGCCATTACGTGCACCAGATTCACGGACCCAACCGGGTCTCGGCATCCATTGTCTCACGGTTTCCCAAACGTGGCCGCATGACGCCGCCCCATCCCTCTCAGGCGGCGTCAGGTCCGAACTTCTGCCAGGCAGCATCCTTCCGGGCGGCCCAGCCGCAGAGAGTCCCGCGCCGCACGAGTTCGAGCAGGAGTTCAGCCAGCCGGTATCCGGGCTCCTCATCCAGCGCCCGGCCGAGGTGCGCAGCAGCGTACGAACCACGTCCGCGGCACCACGAAATCCAGCCGCGCCCCGAAAGCGCTGCCGCTGCGGCCTGCCCTCCCCCGGGGGCCAGTTGCTCCAGGACACGGTCCAGGTTGTTCATGCTGCTCCAGTCAGGCCTGGGCGGGGCCAGGCCCAGCAGCACCTCGCCATACCCCGGGACCAGGGCAGCATCGCCGAAGGCACCGCCCGGGACGGGGTGGGACGAGACGGCACCGCCCGGGACGGGGTGGGACGAGACGGCACCGCCCGGGACGGGGTGGGACGGAAAGGGACTGGGCCGGACGGGGCCTCCCGCGGCAATCGCAGTGCCTGCCGCGGCTTCTTCCTGGCGGCCGTCGGCCTGCGGGCGCACCGGCGCCAGCCGGCATCCGGCGTCGAATATCCCGAACTGATCTGCACCGGCAGACGCGGCAGCCCTGCCTGCGGCGGCCATGACCAGGACCGCATCACGCCAGGCGGGCACGCGCAGTGTTGCCCGGACGAAGCCCAGGACAAGCGGATCCGCCGGGCACTGCCCGGACCGGAAGAGCAACTCCCAGGTGTCAAGGAGCGTCTCGAATTGTGCCCGGCTGGCCCGGCGGTGATCCAACGGGACCATCCACGAGGCCTCGGCTGCCCGGAGCCTGGCCTTGGACTCCGCCGGCATCGCGGCCGGCGTGGGGCACTGGTCCTCCGGCGCCGGACCCACGCTGCTGCCGCGGTAGACCATTTCGGCATTGAGCCTGCTGTCGCGGATGTCGCTGATGGGCCTGCCCGGCAGTGGGCAGCAGGATCCGTCCGTGCAATATGCATCCCGCCAGTACGTATCCCCCACGTACCAGGCATCCCGCACGGGCATGCCGGCGGCGCCCAGCACCGCCTGCAGCGCTGCCAGTAATCCTGTGTAGGTCTGGACAGCACCCGGGCGCGCATCCGTCCAGCCCTCGTTGGTGAAGAGCACCAGCAGGGAGGCGTCTGCCTGCTGGTCAGCGCGCAGGTAGTCCCGTACGGTGCAGGCAAACTTCTTTGGATCCGCAAGGACTTCGCTGCCCGGCAGGTCAAGGCGCAGCGTGGCCCCCAGGCTTTTCCCCTGGAGCGTCATGGCAACGAGGCTGTCGGCCGGCCAATACCCAAGGGAATGCGGAATGAACCCAAGGATGTCCTCGGGGCCCTGGACGGTGAGGTGTTCTGGAGGAGTCATGCGTCCAGCTTTCGCGCACCATAGCCCGCAACAAATACCCAATATGACCTATGTGGACAAGTGCCCCCAAGTGGAGGAGGAGTGTCAGTCGTCGTCCGCGGGCGTCCGCTGCTTTTTCCGGGCCAGGTTTTCCCGACGCTGCTGTGCGAGGGTCCGCAGGAGCGGCGGAACAATAACTCCCTGCGCTGCCATTTGCCGCCGCACTTTCCGCCGGGAGGCCAAAGTCGCCGAGGCGCCGATCCCGATGAGCAGGAACTGGACGCACAAGGCGATCCGGAACGGCTCGAGCCCGTAAAGGATGCCGTTGGAGAAACCGCTGGCGTAAAGGACGTCCAGGACCAGCCCGATCAGGAAGATCGCCACAAGGGCGGCGATGAACCCGCCCACGTTGACGATGCCCGTGGCGGTGCCGACTCTGTGCGCCGGGTTGAAGGTCCGGGCGAAATCGAAGCCGATCATCGAACCGGGCCCGCCGATCGCCAGGACAACAACCAGGCCCGCGAGGAGCCACAGCGGCGAACGTCCGGGCATGAGCAGGACCGCGGACCACGCGGCAGCGGTGGCACCGGCGATGAGCAGGACCATTGTGGAGCGCCGCAGCGGGTGCCTGGACACAAAGCGGCCGATGAAGGGGCCCACGGCCATCGCGGCGGCGACATAGAGCGCCATGAGCGCCGCGACGGTGCCGGCGTCGAGGCCCTGGCCTGAAATGAGGAAGGGATAACCCCAAGTCATCGCGAAGACCGTGCCGCTGAACTGGATAGTGAAATGGCTCCACATCCCCAGCCGTGTGCCGGGTTGGCGCCACGCCCGCGCGAGCGAGGCTCCGGTGGCCTTCAGCCCCTGCTGCGACTGTTGCCGCGGCGTGCCCGGAGGGACGTCCAGCAGGAACAGGAGGACCAGGACGACGGCGAGCCCGGACATCCCGGCCAGCATCAGGAACGCCTGGGTCCAGCCCGCCGCATGGAGGACCAGGGCAAACGGGACAACGCTGAAAAGCTGGCCCAGCTGTCCGGACATACCGGTCAGCTGCGTGACCAGGGGTACGCGCGCCGGGGCGAACCACAGCGGGATAAGGCGGATGACGGAGATGAAGGTCATGGCATCGCCCGCGCCAACGAGCACCCGTCCCAGCACGCCGCCGGGGATGCCGTCGGCAAGCGCCAACTGCAGCTGCCCAAGTCCCATCAGGACTGCTCCGCCGGCAATCATCGCCCGTGAGCCGAACCGGTCCACCAGGACGCCCACCGGGATCTGGAGCCCGGCGTAGACGAGGAGTTGGAGGACAGTGAAGAAGGAGATGGCCGAGGCGCTGGCGTGGAACCGTTCGGTGGCCTCCAGGCCCACCACGCCGAAGGAGGTCCGCTGCGAGACGGCTACCAGATACGCGAAGACACCGATGGTCCAAATCGGCCAGGCGCGGGGTGCAGTCACTCCCCCATTATGCCCGCGCCGCGGCGGCAACCACGTGTTGGAGCCACCAGGCGGACAGGCCCGGGCGGTCTAGTGGCCGGGGTTTTCGCGGGCGAGGTAGGCCTCCACTGCGGCCCCGAGTTCGTCCCCGTTTGGCAGGTTGTCGTTCTCGTCGGCCAGCAGGGATCGGCGGACGGTCCCCTCGGCTTTTTCGTCGTAACGGGATTCGAGGCGGGAAACCACCTGCTTGACGTCCTCGGACGCCTCAATCTGCTCGGCAATCTGGCGGCTGACTTCCCGGCCGGCTTCACGAAGCCTGTCCGTGGGCAGCATCAGCGACGTCGCGGCGCCCAGGTATTCCAGGCCTGCCACCGCGGCTGTGGGGTACTCCGCTTCAGCAAGGTAGTGCGGGACATGGATGACATAGCCGGCTACGTTGCGTCCGGCCTCAACCAGCCGAAGTTCGAGGATATGGCCGACGGCCGCCGGGACCTCCACAGTGGGCTTCCACACTGAGATGCCTTCGATCAGGTCGGGCCGGTTCCCGTGGACGGTGACGCCAACGGGACGGGTGTGCGGAACCGGCATGGGAATGGAGTGGATCCACGTCACCAGGTTGACATCCAGCTTCTCAGCAATGCCCACCACGGCACGGGCGAACCGCTCCCACTGCAGGTCCGGCTCAAAGCCGGCCAGCAGGAGGAAGGGAAGGCCCAGGCCGTCCGTCAGCCTGTACAGCGCCAGCTTCGGCTCCTGGTAATCCTGCAGGTGGTCTTCCACAAACGAGACGTGGGGCCGCCGGGACCGGTAGTCGATGAGCTGGTCGGCGTCGAAGACCGCTACCGTCTCGGCGTCGAGGGTGTCCAGCAGCTCTGCGTTGATCTGCTTGACCACATGGCCGGCATCGGCGAACCCTGTAAACCCCATCACCAGGTTCAGTCCCCGGAGCGCCGGGCTGTGGAACAGCTCGATGTTGCTCGCATAGAGCGCATCGGGGTCCAGCAGGGAGCCGGAAATCCGTTCAAGCACGGCATGTTCCTTTCGTGGTTTCAGGTGGATACCTCGTACAACGCCGCGGGAACCCGGCGCATTCCGCTTGTTGGTGTGTCCCAGCTCTCAGCTGATTCCGCTGCCGCGGCGCAGACGGGCTACGATCGGAACTGCCTGCCGGACGGGCTTGCGACGCCCCGGCGGAGTACCTGGCCCACCGCAGCCGAGGTGTCCATGGCAGGACGCCAAACATGCATTCCTGCCCGAACAATCTTTGAGAATTGAGGACTGATCCCTGTGGTCAAGAATACTGAAATCAACCTTAGTACCCTCTCCCGGGACCTTAGGAAGGCATCGAGTGACGCTGTTGTCATCGGTGTGGGCCAGGGATCGGACGGGCCTGTCCTCCTCGAGAATCCGCTGACGGCCAAGTCCGCCGAAGCCTTGGCAGATTCCCTTAAGGTCCTCGGCGTCACGGGGGCCGCTGACCAGTTGGTCCGGCTCCCAGGCCTCCCCGAGACGGGCGCCGGCGTGCTGGTACTCGCCGGGGTGGGCAAGGTCGGCGCGGACCGTGTCCTCTCCGAAGAATCACTCCGCCGGGCCGCCGGCTCCGCTGTGCGGCAGCTTGCCGGCCTCACCACTGTTGTCCTGGCGCTTCCGACGGCGGCGGTTGCCGACGTCGCTGCCGTCGCGGAGGGTGCCGCGCTGGGAGCCTATGCCTTCACTGAGTACCGTTCCTCCCAGGACGGGCTGAAGGCCCCGGTCAGCAATGCGGTGATCTACACGGATGTTGCCGGCGAGCCGGAACTCCGCCCCGCCCTGACGCGCGCGGGCCTGATCGGCAAGGCAGTGAACGCCACAAGGACTCTGGTCAACCAACCGCCCAGCCACCTCTACCCCGAGACGTTCGCCGATGCCGCCAAGGAACTGTCCAAGGGGCTGCCCGTCAAGGTGACCGTCTGGGACGAAAAACGCCTGGAAAAGGAAGGTTTCGGCGGCATCATGGGCGTGGGCAAGGGATCCGCCCGGCAGCCCCGCCTGGTGAAGGTCGAGTACGCCCCCGCCAAGGCGACCACAAAAATTGCCCTGGTCGGCAAGGGCATCACTTTCGATACCGGCGGCATCTCCATCAAGCCGGCACTGGGCATGGGCGACATGAAGTCCGACATGGCGGGCGCCGCCGTCGTCCTTAACACAGTGCTGGCGATCGCCGGCCTGGGCCTGCCGGTGAAGGCGACCGCCTGGCTTTGCATCGCGGAAAACATGCCCTCAGGTGCGGCTTCGCGGCCCGCGGACGTCCTGACCATGTTCGGCGGCAAGACTGTGGAGGTGCTCAATACCGACGCCGAGGGCCGGCTGGTCATGGCGGACGGCATCGTGGCGGCGAGCCGGGAATACCCGGACGCCATCATCGACGTTGCCACGCTGACCGGCGCCCAGCTCATCGCGCTCGGCAACCGCACCGCCGGCGTCATGGGCTCTGACAGTGTCACCGGCCCGCTCAAGGCCGCGGCGGACCGCGCCGGTGAGCTGGTCTGGCCGATGCCCCTGCCAGAGGAACTCCGCCCCAGCCTGGATTCCCAGGTGGCGGACCTTGCCAATATCGGCGAACGCCACGGCGGCATGATGACCGCTGCCGTTTTCCTGCGCGAGTTTGTGGGTAAGGGCAAGGACGGGGAGCAGATCCCCTGGGCCCACGTGGACATCGCCGGGCCCTCGTTCAACAACGGGAGCCCGTATGGCTACACCCACAAGCAGGGCACGGGCTGCACGGTCCGTACGCTGGTTGCTTACGTGGAGGACCTCCTGGCCGCCGCTGCCTGACCGGCTCTTTGACCTGTCACGCGGCTTTGTGACCCCACAGTGAATGCTTGGACACAAAGCCGCGTGACACTCACCACAAGCGCTCCACAAACGCTGCGCCAAGGTGGAGCATGGATAAGTGGTTCGCTAAGGTGAACCACGGTAGTCACAAATGCAAGAGAACTTGCCTGCTGGCATAATCACGGCAGTACAAGTTCCAAGACCAGATGATGCGTACTCTCGCGTCATCGTTCACGCGAGGGAGCGTCTAAGTGGCCGATCAGGCAACTGCGCAAGAATTCGACATCCTGGTACTCGGTGGCGGCAGCGGCGGATACGCCACCGCCCTGCGGGCCGTACAGCTTGGCTTCACCGTCGGCCTCGTGGAGAAGGGAAAGCTGGGCGGCACCTGCCTCCACAATGGCTGTATCCCCACCAAGGCACTGCTGCACTCGGCTGAACTGGCCGACCACGCCCGCGACTCCGCCAAGTACGGCGTGAATGTCACCCTGGACAGCATCGATATCAACGCTGTCAATGCCTACAAAGACGGCATCGTCGCTGGCAAGTTCAAGGGCCTCCAGGGCCTGATCAAGTCCAAGGGCATCACCGTCATCGAGGGTGAAGGCAAGCTCCAGGGCACCGACACCGTTGTGGTGAACGGAACCGCTTACAAGGGCAAGAACATCGTCCTCGCCACCGGCTCATACTCCCGCTCCCTTCCGGGCCTGGAAATCGGCGGCCGCGTCATCACCTCGGACGAGGCCCTGAAGATGGACTCCATCCCCAAGAGCGCCATCGTGCTCGGCGGCGGCGTCATCGGCGTCGAGTTCGCCTCCGTGTGGAAGTCCTTCGGCGTGGACGTGACCATTGTTGAGGGCCTGCCCTCCCTGGTGCCCAACGAGGACACCGCCATCGTCAAGAACCTTGAGCGTGCCTTCAAGAAGCGCGGCATCAAGTTCTCCACCGGCATCTTCTTCCAGGGCGTCGAGCAGAACGACTCCGGCGTCAAGGTCACCCTCGTGGACGGCCAGACGTTCGAAGCCGAATACCTCCTCGTCGCCGTGGGCCGCGGTCCCGTCACCGCCAACCTCGGCTATGAAGAAGCGGGCGTCACCATCGACCGCGGCTTCGTCATCACCAACGAGCGTCTCCACACCGGCGTGGGCAATGTCTACGCCGTGGGCGACATCGTTCCCGGCGTGCAGCTGGCCCACCGTGGATACCAGCAGGGCATTTTTGTCGCCGAGGAGATCGCAGGCCTCAACCCTGTCATCGTCGAGGATGTCAACATCCCCAAGGTCACCTACTGCGAGCCTGAGATCGCAACCGTGGGCTACACGGAAAAAGCCGCCAAGGAAAAGTTCGGCGACGACCAGGTCCAGATCCAGGAGTACAACCTCGCCGGCAACGGCAAGAGTTCCATCCTGGGCACCGGCGGGCTCGTCAAGCTGGTCCGCCAGAAGGACGGCCCAGTGGTGGGCGTCCACATGATCGGCTCCCGCATGGGTGAGCAGATCGGCGAAGCCCAGCTGATCGTGAACTGGGAAGCCTACCCGGAGGATGTGGCCCAGCTGCTGCACGCCCACCCCACCCAGAACGAGGCACTGGGCGAGGCCCACCTCGCCCTGGCAGGCAAAGCCCTTCACGGCTAAGCAGCCCAGCAAGACAACAGGGCTTAGTGCACCCGGCATGATCCGCCGGGTGCACTAAGCTCGAACAAGCCAGCAATCATCCGCACAAAAGATCAATAAGGAGAACGGGGACGACATGTCTGAATCCGTTAACTTGCCCGCCCTCGGTGAGAGTGTCACCGAAGGAACCGTCACCCGCTGGCTCAAGCAGGTAGGTGACCGGGTAGAGGTGGACGAGCCGCTGCTCGAGGTTTCCACCGACAAAGTAGACACCGAAATCCCCTCTCCAATTGCTGGTGTGATTGAGGAAATCCTCGTCGCCGAAGACGAGACCGCCGAAGTTGGCGCTCCCCTGGTGCGCATCGGCGATGGAGCAGGTTCCTCGGCACCCGAGGCAGCCGCCCCGGCCGAAGAAGCTCCCGCGGCTCCTGCCGAAGAAGCGCCCGCCGAAGAGGCCCCGGCAGCTCCGGCTCAGGAGGCTCCCGCAGCTGAGGCTCCCGCGGCAACCGGCGGCGAGGGCCACGAGGTCACTCTCCCGGCCCTCGGCGAAAGCGTTACTGAAGGAACCGTCACCCGCTGGCTCAAGGCAGTAGGCGACTCCGTCGAGGTGGACGAGCCCCTCCTCGAGGTTTCCACCGATAAGGTTGACACCGAGATCCCGTCCCCCGTAGCCGGAACGCTGCAGGAAATCCGCGTGAACGAGGACGAAACCGCCGAGGTTGGCTCGGTGCTGGCCGTCATCGGTTCCGGTGCCGCCGCCCCTGCGGCAGCACCCGCCGCCGCTCCCGCTCCGGCCGCCGAAGCTAAGCCCGAAGCTCCGGCCCCGGCTGCCGCTGAAGCGCCCAAGGCTGAGGCACCCAAGGCAGAGGCACCCAAGGCAGAAGCTCCCCAGGCTGAAGCCCCCAAGCCGGCCGCTGAGGCCGCACCGGCCACGTCAGCGGCCGAATCCGGCTACGTCACGCCGCTGGTCCGCAAGCTCGCAAACCAGCAGGGAGTAGACATCTCCTCGCTCACGGGCACCGGCGTTGGTGGCCGCATCCGCAAGCAGGATGTCATCGCCGCAGCCGAGGCAAAGGCTGCCCCGGCCGCTGCGCCGTCAGCACCGGCGGCATCCGCTGCGCCCGCTGGCCCGGCTGCTTCTTCGCTGCGCGGAACCACTCAGAAGGCTCCCCGCATCCGCCAGGTCATCGCCCGCCGCATGCGCGAGTCCCTTGAGGTCTCCACCCAGCTCACGCAGGTGCACGAAGTGGACATGACCAAGGTCGCCAAGCTCCGCCTCAAGGCCAAGAACTCGTTCCAGGCCCAGAACGGCGTCAAGCTCACTTTCCTGCCGTTCATCGCCAAGGCAGTTGCCGAGGCCCTCAAGCAGCACCCGAAGCTGAACGCTGCGTACGACGAGGACAAGCAGGAAATCACGTACCACAACGCCGAGCACCTGGCGATCGCCGTCGACACCGACAAGGGCCTGCTGGTTCCGGTCATCTCGGACGCCGGTAACCTCAACCTGGCTGGCCTGGCCGGCAAGATCGCCGACGTCGCCGGCCGCACCCGCGACGGCAAGATCGGCCCGGACGAGTTGTCCGGCGGCACGTTCAGCATCACCAACATCGGATCGGTCGGCGCACTGTTCGACACCCCGATCATCAACCAGCCGCAGGTTGGCATCCTGGGTACCGGCGCGATCGTGAAGCGCCCGGTGGTGGTGGCCGATGAGAACGGTGACGACTCGATCGCCATCCGCTCCATGATGTACCTGTCGCTGACGTACGACCACCGCCTGGTGGACGGCGCAGACGCAGGCCGCTTCCTGCAGACGCTGAAGGCCCGCCTTGAAGAAGGCGCCTTCGAGGCTGACCTGGGCCTGTAGCCCCGGCTTCGGAACGCTCGACGGCGGTGCACGCGCCGGTGGGAAACCACCGGAAAGCGCGCACCGCCGTCGCGGTTTAACGGTTCCGCCCGATGCTGGCCGCACGACACGGCAGGACCCTGCCAGCCTTACTACACGGCGTAGAAACCTCTGGCTAGACTGAAGCCATGATTATCGTCTACAACATCATGGTCTTCCTGCACATCGTTGGCGCCGCCATGATCGTCGGCATCTGGATCGGCAACATGAAGAAGCCCACTGTCCACCCCCGGCAGTTCGACGGCGCGGCGCTTCAGCTCATCACCGGCATCGTGATGATGGGGCTGATCCCGGCCCTGGACATGGACGCGAACTACGCCAAGCTGGGCATTAAGTTCGCGATTGCCTTGGCTGTCGGCGTGCTGGCCTTCATCGGCCGCCGCAAATACAAAAACGGCGAGGATATCAGCAAGGGCCTGGCGCACAGCGTGGGCGGGCTTGCACTGCTCAACGTGGCCATCGCCACCTTGTGGAACTGACCGCCTTCCAACAAAGCCCGACGGCGCCGCTCCCCTCTTCCGGGAACGGCGCCGTCGCGCTTAAGCCGCAAAGATCAAGCTTTGGGCAGTCACAATCCACTGAGAGCGGACAGCCCGTGCATGGGTGCCCGTGAGTCCCTAGGATGGGAACCGGCGGGGCCCCAGGCAGGAGCCGGCCCCGGTTCGAATCTACGTTTGAGGAGTGGACATGGCAGCAACGCGCAGCGCACACACAGTATGGAATGGCGACCTCTTTGCAGGATCGGGTCAGACCACGCTGGACAGCTCAGGACTGGGCACGTTCGACGTCACTTGGAAGGCACGCACCGAAGCTGCCGAAGGCAAGACCAGCCCGGAAGAGCTGATCGCCGCCGCCCACGCAAGCTGCTTCTCGATGGCGTTCAGCAACATGCTCGCCCAGGCCGGGCACACCCCGGACGAGGTCCGCACCAAGGCTGACGTGACCTTCGTTCCGGGAACCGGCATCACCGGCAGCCACCTGACCGTCTCTGCCAACGTCCCCGGCATCTCCGAAGAGGAGTTCCAGAAAATCGCCGGCGAGGCCAAGGTTGGCTGCCCCGTATCCGGAGCGCTTGCCAGCATCGACATCACCCTGGATGCAACCCTGGAGTCCTGATCCAGCGAATCAGCATCGCATCCAGCGGCTGAAAACCTCAAGGCCCTGCCTCAACCGGATCACCGGTTGAAGCAGGGCCTTTTTGGTGTGTGAGCCTTTCTTGCCGCGGCGTGCGGTCAGTCCACGTGACGGCGGGCCGGCAACGGCGCGGGCTTGAGCCTGCGGTAGCCTTCGCGGACTGGCGGGCGGTCCGTGGGCAGCTCCTGGATCATTTCCTTCAGTGCGCCGATTCCGTATTCCAACTGGGGGTCGCGGCCAGCGGCATAGGCGTGCGGCGGGTACGCAACCTCGATATCCGGATCCACACCGTAGTTCTCAACGCCCCAGCCAACGCCGCCGCCGAACCAGGTAGCGTACCGGGGCTGGGTGACCCCTGTGCCGTCGGCGAGCGAGAACCTGTTGTCGATCCCGACGACACCACCCCAGGTGCGTGTACCAATTACGGGGCCAATGCCCCGGAGCTTGGAAACCTGCGTGATGATGTCGCCGTCGGAGCCCGCAAATTCATCAGCCAGGACGATCACCGGCCCGCGCGGGGCGTGATGCGGGTAGGTGCGCGGCGCCTCACCGCGGGGCATGCTCCAGCCAGTAACCTTGCGGCCGATCAGCTCCGCTACCAGCTGGGAGGTGTGCCCGCCGCGGTTGCGCCTGACGTCCACGATCAGCCCGTCAAGCGCCGTTTCCGTATCAAGGTCGCGGTGCAGCTGGGCCCAGCCATTGGCCATCATGTCCGGAATGTGCAGGTAGCCGAATGAACCGCCGGATGCCTCGCGCACGGTTCGCCTGTTCGCGGCCACCCACTCCTGGTAGCGCAGGCGCTCCTCATCCTTGACCGGGACGACGGCGATGCGCCGTTGGGTGCCGGCCGCAGGGCCGTGGCCAGGACCGTTGCGGAGCGTGAGTTCCACGGCACGGCCCGCTGCGCCTACGAGTTGCATGGCGGGCGTCACCGTGGCCGAAAGCGGGATACCATCGATGGCCAGCAGGAGGTCCCCGGCCTTGGCCCCTGCGCCGGGGCGGGTCAGTGGGGACGTTGCCAGCGGATCCGAGGATTCGCCCGCCAGGATCCGGGTAATCTCCCATCCGGCAGGCGTCAACGCGAGATCGGCTCCGAGGCGTCCCTGGCCGTTGCTGCCGTTCTCCGTCACCGGGGCAGGCCGGACGTACGCGTGCGACGTGCCGAGCTCGCCATGGAGCTCCCACAGCAGGTCCACGAGGTCGTCGTGGGAGCCGAGGCGGTCCACGAGCGGGCGGTAGCGCTTGTGGATGGAGTCCCAGTCCTGGCCTGCCATGTCTTCAGCCCAGAAGAAGTCACGCTGCAGCCTCCACGCCTCATCGAACGCCTGGCCCCAGACGCTGAGCGGATCCATCATGACCCGGATGCGGCCCAGGTCAACCTTGACCAGCTGCCCCGAGTCCTCGTCGGCTTTCGCCCCTGACGGGACCACGCTGACCTTCTTGTCATGGACCAGGACAACCTTCTTGCCGTCTCCGGACAGGCGGTAGCCGTCGAGGGCGTCCACCAGGGTGACCGTCTTCCGCTTCGCAAGATCGAAGCGGACCAGGCTGGGCGGTGTGTCCTTGTCCTCTTGGTTGGCCTTGCCGTCGCCGGTGACACCGGCCAGGGCCCAGTCCAGCCAGAGCAGCGCGCCCTCCGTAGCCCTGAGCGAAGTGTAATTCCCCTGCGGAACGGGCACGCCGATGACCCGGTGCGCCAGGCCTTCTGCGTCAACCTGTACTTCCGGTGCGCGGGCGGCGTCCTCTGGGCCATCCGCTGAATCTGTGGCGGATTCAATGTCCTCGGTGGCTCCGTCCAAGGCAACGGCCGGACCGAACGGGGATGGCGTATCCGCTGCCAGCGCCACCAGGTAGGGCTTGATGGGGCTGGGGAACGACAGGTCGAAGGAGTGGCCGTCGTAAACGGGGTCAAAGCTGCGGTTGGAGAGGAAGGCGAGGAACTTGCCGTCCGGGGTGAAGCTGGGTGACTTGTCGCAGAAGCGTCCATCAGTGACATCAACCACGGCGGCGTCCTTGCCTCCGACCTGGACGAGCCGGAGCCTGCTGCGCGAGCCAAACGAGGTGACAGGTTCGGACCAGGCGAGCCAGCGGGAATCCGCTGACCAGCTCAGCTCCGAGATGGTTCCTTCGCCGATGCTGGCCACGAGGGAAAGTTCGCCGGTGGACGCCTCTGCGACGTAGACGTCGCCGAAGGACGTACCCAGGGCCAGCCACCGGCCGTCGGGGCTGGCTTCCAGGGAGCTGGCCCGCGCGGGTTTGGCGAAGGCGATATGCATGGCTGCTGTGCCCGTGGATGCCGCTGCGGGCGCATCCTCGTCCTCAACGGGGGCGACGTCGGCCCGCGAGTCATCGCCCACCGGAACGTTGCCTGGTGCGGTGGCCACGGCGGCGACGCCGGCAGCCGGCACCGGACGTGGCAGTGCGTCCCCAGATTCAGCTGTGGCAGCGTCAGCTGGTCCGACGACGGGCACCACGCCAGCGGCTGCGGCAATGCCGGCCACCGGCCCGGCGATTTCCTTGATGTACAGGGCCTCAACGCCGTCGTGGTCGGCGACGTAGGCGAGGCGGCCGCCGTCGAGCGGCCTGGGGAGCCGTGCCCGGACGCCCGGAGTTGCCTCCACCACGCGGGAGGGGCCGTCTTTGTGGCGGATCCAGTGGATGGTGCCGTGGGCCTCCACCGCGCTGGCGGAGCCCGTGGCATCAGGAACGACGGCGCCTAGGTGCTTCTCCGTCTTCAGCAGGGCCGGGCGCCGGGACTGGGAGGCGGAGCCGAGGGAGATCTCCAGCCGCATTGCCTCGGAACTCAGGTCGTGGAGGACCCAGAGTTCTCCCGCGGACTCGAAGACGATCCGCTGCCCGTCCGAGGCTGCATGTCGGACGTAGAAGTCCTCGTGGTCGGTGTGCCGGCGCAGGTCGCCGCCGCCGGGGAGCACGGAGTACAGGTTTCCGAACCCTTCATGGTCAGAGAGGAACGCTATGCGTCCGTCCACCCACATGGGATCGGTCAGGTTGCCGTCCAGCTCCGGGACGAGGCGTTCGAACTCGCCGTTGCCGTCGGAGTCGATCCAGAGCTTTCCTGCGGTGCCGCCGCGGTAGCGCTTCCACCAGGCGGGCTCGCGGGAGAGCACGCTGGCGAGGACCACGGGGCGTTCGTCGCCGATTTCCGGACCGAAGGCAACAGATTCCACTGGACCGAAGGGCAGTTCCTCAGCCCAACCGCCGTCCACCGGGACGCTGTAGGCGTAGGTGTGCCGGCTCTCCGCCTGGCGGAAGGCACTGGTGACCAACACGGCGCCGCCAGCAGTGAATCCTTTGACTTTGGTGCTGGCGTGGCCGAAGTAGGTAAGTTGCCGGTAGCCACCGCCGTCAACCTCCGCGGTCACCACCTCAGGCGCTGTCCCCTGGACGACGGTCCAGACCAGACGCTTGCCGTCGGGCGTAAACCGGGGGTTGCGCGCAGGGAGCTGGAGGGAGGACACACGCCATGCCCTTCCTCCGCCAAGGGGCGCGATCCAAACGTCGTCCTCGGCCACGAAGGTGACCAGATCGCCGTGCACATGCGGGAATCGGAAGTAGCTCGAAGAGGTCATCGTTCGATCATAGTCAACTCCGCCGGGCCCTCTGGGAAGTGTCCGCGGGACGCTGCGCCGTGGTGAGATGGATCATGCGCATTGCTATTGCCGGGGCCTCCGGGCTCATTGGAACCCACCTGACCGAGGCCCTGCGCCACGCCGGCCATGAGGTGGTCACCCTTGTCCGGCGCGTGCCCACATCGGCGGCGGACGTCGCGTGGGATCCGGCCGCCCGCAGCCTCGATCCGGCAGCCCTGGCCGGCTGCGACGCAGTGATCAACCTCTCCGGGGCGGGGATCGGAGACCGGCCGTGGAGCCGCCGCCGGGTCGCAGAGCTGTTCAGGTCCCGCCTGGATGCCACCGAAACGCTGACGCAGGCCATGCACCAATTGGATGAACCACCGCACACGTTTATCAGCCAATCTGCGTCCGGCTACTACGGGGACGCCGGGAGCTCAGTGCTCAGGGAGGGCGCCAGGGCCGGTACCGGAATCCTTTCAAGGCTATGTGTGGAATGGGAGGCAGCCGCCCACACGGCGCCAGCCGGCGTCCGCGTGGTAACTCCCCGCACCGGCGTGGTCTTCAGCCGCTCGGGCGGCGCCCTGGGCAAACTGCTCCCCCTGCTCCGTAGCGGGGTGGGCGGACCGTTAGGTCACGGAAGGCAGTACTGGCCGTGGATCACCTTGCCCGATGTCGCCTCGGCGTTTCAGTTCCTGCTCCATTCACGGCATGAGGGGCCGGTCAATGTCTGCGCCCCCGAGAGCGCAGACGTTAACACCCTCATCGCTGCACTGGCGGCTGCGCTGCACCGGCCTGCCCTGCTCCGCGTTCCCTCGCCGGCCCTGCGCCTGGTCATGGGGAAGCTGGCCGATGAGTTGCTGCTGCCCAGCCAGCGGATGGAGCCGGCAGCCCTGGCGGAGGGCGGGTTCGACTGGCAGCATGCGTCTGTGGAGCGTGCCGCTGCCTGGATAGCGTCCTGACAGGGCCGCGGTTTCCTGTCACGGCCCTGGCAGAATCTCAAAGATCCGCCACTTGCCCTCCACCTGGACAAGGACGAGCTTGAGCTGCTGGGCCGGGGCCGCGGGACCTTTTGCCACCAGCGCACCCGAGCGGTCCTGTTCCTCATAGGGTGACGCGGCCGAGGTGAGCGCTACCACCGCCCTGTTGTCGTCACTGTCCGGAAGAACACGCACCTCGGACAGGAAGCTCGTGAAGCCGGCCAGTACATGGCCCGACGCGCGGAGGGGTCCGCCGATCAGCTCGTCAGCGGCTGCCGCCGTCGAGCCTTGCACGTTGACCTGGTCCAGCAGTTCCAGCCGTCCCGAACTGAAAGCCAAGGACCTCAGCGCTGCCAGGCCCTGGACAGCTTCTTCCGGGTCTGCCGAGCCCACCCGGGCAGTAATGTCCGCCGGAATTGTGGTTTCGGGCCTCACACCGGCCTGACTTTGACGGCTGGCCGTGCTGTCCGCCCGCCCGTGGTTGGGGGCAGGCGGAGCCTGGCCGACCGAAGCAACCAGCCACCAGGCAGCCGCGAGAACTGCCAGCATGGTCGCTACGATGGCGATCCTTGCCGTACGGCCGGGCAGGCGAGGGGCCGACGGACTGTCCCTGTCGTTCTCCTTGGCCGTGGCCTTGGCCTGTGAACGAACCGCATGCGCGCCCAGGGCTTTCGAACGAGCCCGCTTGCCGGAAGCCTGCGTGGCGTCTATAGGCCTGGGCTCCCCTGGGCCCGCGTGCCGCCCGTCTGGACCTTTCTCGCCGGGAAAGGGCAGGCCCTGCCTGGCGCCAACCACACCGGACCATTTCGACGTGGAAATCCGCCTCCGCAGGGCATGGAACGATTCCCGAAGCCCTGATCCCGAACGTTCGGGAACCGGGCGGCGGGTCAGGAGGTCCGGAAGAACACTGGGATGTACGGAGCCGGCCAGGTCAACAGGCAACGGAGCGGCACTGCGGTAGATCGCGACGGCCAACTCAGCGGCAGAGGGCCTGCGACGGCGGTCTTCGTGAAGGCCCGCCTCGAGGGCCTCGGCCAGTTCCGTGGGGACCTCGGGAAGGATCAGCGGAAGCGGCGGACGGTCGGCAGTCCGGGCCGGGGCGTCGCCGGTGAGGCAGTACCAGCCCAGCGCGGCGACGGAATAGACGTCCCGCTCCGGCTGCAGGCCCGCCCGCACCGCATCCACCCCCGCGGGGTCCATAAATCCCCGCGTGCCGTGGCCGGGCACCGCGGCAGGATCCCCAACCATCCGTGCGATGCCGACGTCGGCCAGCAATGGTTTGCCGTGGCTGGTGAACAGCACATTGCCGGGCGATACGTCCGAGTGCGTGAAGCCACTGGAATGCAGATAGCCCAGCACCTGCGCAATGGGCGTCAGCACAGTCACCGTCTCACCGACAGTGAGCTTTCCACGGCTGGACACGAGTTGGGCCAAGGAACCACCGGGGGCGTAATCCACCAACAGGCCAAGCACTTCGGAGGAACCCATCGACACACGGAGTACATCGTGGGCCTTGATGAGGTGCTGGTGGTCGAGCGCGGACAGGATACGAACCTCCCGGCGGACATCACTTTCGGCCGTGGGCTTCGGGACCGGGCCTGGTTCTGCGGTTTCAGGCGCAAAGCACTTGAGCGCAAAGTCCCTGCCCGTGCGCTGCTCAGTCACAAGCCAGACGGTGGAGCTCCCGCCCCGACCCAGCTCGCGTCCCACGGTAAAGCCGGGTATCTCCGGAACTGCAGAATCAGCCATGGCTTATGTCTAGCGGAATCCGGCGGAAGCCGCAGAAGTTATCCACAGCCGGCCGGCGCGGGCCCGCCGGCTCAGGCCCGCCGATGTTGGAGAAGTGAGAGCTTGGACACTAAACCGGAAGCAAGGCCGGCCGGGGTCTAAGCTGGATGCCATGACTCTTGAGTTTTCCACGCTGGGTCTTGCACCGGATTTCGTTGATTACAGGTTGGGCTGGGATACCCAGCGCGAACTCCATGACAAAGTCGTCGCTACCGAGGCGCCCAGCACAGTCCTCATCCTTGAACATGCCGCTGTCTACACAGCCGGCAAGCTGACCGAAGAGCACGAGCGTCCGCTGGACGGCACGCCGGTCGTGGCAGTGGACCGGGGCGGCAAGCTGACGTGGCACGGCCCCGGCCAGCTGATCGCCTATCCGATCCTCAAACTGAAGAACCGCTCGGGCATCCGCGACTACGTGGAGCGGCTCGAAGCCGTCATGATCGTCGTGATGGCTGACTACGGCATCAACGCAGAGCGCATCAAGGGACGTGCAGGGGTATGGATCAAGGCCGACAGCAAGGGACCGGACCGGAAGATCGGCGCAATCGGCATCCGCGTCCTGGACGGGGTCACAATGCACGGCATCGCCATCAACTGCAACAATGATCTGGCACCCTATGCCCAGATCATTGCCTGCGGCATCACTGACGCCGGCGTCACCACGATGTCCATCGAAGCCGGCAAGGACATCGCCCCCGGCGATATCGCTGACCGGCTCGTGGAAGAATTCCGCAAGCACGAAGAAGCACTCGTATCAAGCCCCGAAGGAGCTCTACTGTGACACTGGCACCAGAAGGCCGGAAGATGCTGCGCATTGAGCAGCGAAATGCGGCCACTCCGGTGGAGCGCAAGCCGGATTGGATCAAAGCCAAGGTCCAGATGGGCCCGGAATTTGTCCAGCTGAAGAACCTGGTCAAGAAGGAAGGCCTCCACACCGTCTGTGAGGAGGCTGGCTGCCCGAACATCTTCGAATGCTGGGAAGACAAGGAAGCCACGTTCCTGATCGGCGGCTCCGAGTGCACCCGGAGGTGCGACTTCTGCCAGATCGACACCGGCAAGCCGTCCCCGGTGGACATGTTCGAACCCACCAAGGTGGCCCGCTCCGTACAGGCCATGCAGCTGCGTTACGCCACCGTCACCGGCGTGGCCCGCGACGACCTCGCTGATGAAGGTGTCTGGCTCTATGCCGAGACGGTCCGCAAGATCCACGAGCTCAACCCGGGCACCGGCGTCGAGCTTTTGATCCCTGACTTCTCCGGCAAGCCCGAGCACATCGAGGCGATCTGCGATTCCAAGCCCGAGGTATTCGCGCACAACGTCGAGACCGTGCCGAGGATCTTCAAGCGGATCCGCCCGGCGTTCCGGTACGACCGCTCGCTGGATGTCATCACGCAGGGTCGCAACCTGGGCATGGTCACCAAGTCCAACCTGATCCTGGGCATGGGTGAGACCCGCGAGGAAATCTCCGAGGCGCTCCGGGACCTGCATGAGGCCGGCTGCGACCTGATCACCATCACCCAGTACCTGCGGCCGTCCGAACGGCACCTCCCGGTGGACCGCTGGGTCAAGCCGCAGGAATTCGTTGACCTCCAGCAGGAAGCGGACGAAATCGGGTTCCTCGGGGTCATGTCCGGGCCGCTGGTCCGATCCTCCTACCGCGCCGGCCGGCTTTGGGCCACCGCAATGCGCAAGAAGGGCTGGGAAATCCCGGCCGAACTCGCCCACATCGAAAGCTCCGGCAGCACCCGTCAGGAAGCCAGCTCGCTGCTCGCAGCGCATTCCTGACCACACAGCTGTTGTGCCTGAGGGCCGGCGCCGGGCGTTCTCCGGCGTCCGGCCCTCAGGCATAAATCACGTAGAATTAAGGCACTATGGCGAAATCCCCTGATTCCAGCAACTCCACTCCGGCGGCCTCAGACGCCCCGAAGCGTGGCCTCTTCTCGCGCAAGCCAAAAGAAGCAAAGGTCAAGAAGCCCAGCCGGCTCAAGCAAATCGGCGAGGTCTTCAACATGACCCGCCGCCACGACCCCATGGTGCCGTGGCTGATGCTGCTGGTTTTCCTGGGCGTTGTGGCCCTCAGCTTCCTGGTGGGTTTCTGGCTGGACAACTGGATCACCGGCCTGATCATCGGCATTCCGCTGGGCCTGCTCGGCGCAACCTTGATCCTGTCCCGGCGCGCCGAACGGGCAGCGTTCGCGCAGATCGAGAACCAGCCTGGTGCCTCCGGCGCGGCCCTGGGGACGCTGAAGCGCGGCTGGATCACCGAGGACCAGCCAGTAGCAGTAAACCCACGCACCCAGGATGCCGTGTTCCGCGCCATCGGCCGTCCCGGCGTCGTTCTTGTCAGCGAAGGGCCAACCCACCGCGTCAAACCGTTGCTTGATGCCGAACGCAAGCGCCTCGCCCGGATCCTGCCCAATGTCACGGTCCACGTGATTGAGAGCGGCCGCGGCGAAGGACAGGTGCCCATCAGCCAGGTGGCCAAGAACATGGGCAAGCTGAAAAAGGAACTTACCAAACTTGAGGTCAATGCGGTGTCGAAGCGGATTTCGTCACTGGGCAACCGCCTCCCCATTCCCAAGGGCATCGACCCCTACAAAGCGCGTCCCAACCGCGGACGCTAGCACGTATGGAGCCGTCCCGGTTCCGGCCAACGCCGGCACCGGGACGGCTTTCTTTTGCCGCTACGTTGCGCAATCGAACTCAGAGATTGGACCCATGACAATGCCGCTGAAAACCGTGACCGTCCGCGCTTTCCGGATCCTCGCGATCGCCGAAGCCTTCAGTTGGGCCGCGCTGCTGACGGGCATGTATTTCAAGTGGATCGCCAAGACCAGCGAGCTGGGCGTGGAAATCGCAGGCCCCATCCACGGAGCACTCTTCGTCGGCTACGGCATCGCAGCCCTCGCCCTATGGCGGCTCCAGCGCTGGCCGTTCACGGTCGCCCTGTTCGCCGGCCTGTCAGCAGTCTTCCCCTTCGCGACCATCGCCTTTGAGCGCTGGGCCGGAAAGCGGGGGTACCTCAGCGAGGGTGCCACCGAGCACACCGACGCCAAGGAAACAGCCGGGGTCTAAGGACCGCGCCTATCGCCGGACCAAGACCGTGTTCATTGCCTTGTCGTGGAGGCCGCGGTGGTCCGGATCGAAGATAACGGCCGGAATCACGAGGCACAGAAGCAGTGCGCGCACCACGGCGGCCAGCGGACCGGCCGGGCCGCCGCCCAGCCGCACCACGTGGATCCCTACCAGTCGGTGGCCGATGCTGTAGCCGAGCGTGCCCACAAGGAGCATCTGTTCGGCGGCAAAGATGGCAAGGTTTGCCCAGGGGTCGCCGCCAAAGGCGAAGTTGCTGATCAGCAGGGCAATGCCCCAATCAACGAGTATCGCGACAATGCGCCGGCCGGCCCGTGCGATGGAGCCTGGACCGGTCTCGGGCAAGCCGAGGCGCTCCCCCGGATACCTCGAGATACCGGAGGTATCCGGTCCGGTGAGCCAGGAGCCAATGTCTTTGCGATCTACCACTGTCCAAGCTTACCGACTCACCAACGTTCATACTGTGGAACCTGTTAGACCACAGTATGGACACGGGATAGCGTTGCCATAACAGGGCATTCTGTAACCTGCCCGAAACAATGTGGACACGGACGGGAAATGCCGTGTCCATAGGCTGGGTGCAGTTTCAAGCAATACCACCAAGCAGGGAAACTGCGTTTCCCTGCCCTTCGGATTGCGCTGGATCAGATGGCTTGCCAGCCAGATATTACATATGCGTTAGGAGCATAGATGTTCAAGAATGCGGACGAAGTCCTCAAGTTCATCAAGGACGAAGATATTAAATTCGTCGATATCCGCTTCACCGACCTCCCGGGCGTCCAGCAGCACTTCAACGTGCCGGCAAAGAGCGTTGACGCAGACTTCTTCGTCAACGGCCAGCTCTTCGACGGATCTTCCATCCGCGGCTTCCAGGGCATCGCCGAGTCCGACATGCAGCTGATCCCGGACGTCACCACCGCATTCCTGGACACCTTCCGCATGGAAAAGACGCTGGCGCTGAACTTCTCCATCGTGAACCCCCGCACGGGCGACCCGTACCACCGCGACCCGCGCGGCGTTGCTGAGAAGGCCGAAGCCTACCTCGCCTCCACCGGCATCGCCGACACCGCGTTCTTCGCACCCGAGGCCGAGTTCTTCGTCTTCGACAACGTCCAGTACCAGTCCTCCCCGCAGGGCAGCTTCTACAAGATCGACTCTGAAGAAGCACACTGGAACACCGGCCGCGAAGAAGAAGGCGGAAACCTGGGCTACAAGACCCCCGTCAAGGGCGGTTACTTCCCGGTCTCCCCCACCGACAAGCAGGCCGACCTGCGCGACGCCATGTGTGTCGCCCTGGACGAGGCCGGCCTTGAGGTCGAGCGCAGCCACCACGAAGTCGGCTCCGCCGGCCAGGCTGAGATCAACTACAAGTTCACCACCCTGACCCACGCTGCTGATGACCTGCAGAAGTTCAAGTACGTCGTCAAGAACACGGCCGACGCCTGGGGCAAGTCCGTGACGTTCATGCCGAAGCCGGTCTTCGGTGACAACGGCTCGGGCATGCACTGCCACCAGTCGCTGTGGAGCAACGGCGAGCCGCTGTTCTACGACGAGAAGGGCTACGCCGGCCTGTCCGACACCGCCCGCTGGTACATTGGCGGCCTGCTGAAGCACGCCGACGCCGTTCTGGCCTTCACCAACCCGACGGTGAACTCCTACCGCCGCCTGGTCAAGGGCTTCGAAGCCCCCGTGAACATGGTTTACTCGCAGGGCAACCGCTCCGCCGGTATCCGCATCCCGATCACGGGCACCAACCCCAAGGCCAAGCGCATCGAGTTCCGCGCGCCGGACCCCTCCTCCAACCCGTACCTGGCATTCGCTGCCCAGCTGATGGCCGGCATTGACGGCATCCGCAACCGCATCGAACCCCCGGCTCCGATCGACAAGGACCTCTACGAGCTCCCCGCCGAAGAAGCCAAGGACATCCCCAAGGCTCCGGGCACCCTCGAGGAGGCCCTGACGGCACTGGCTGCGGACAACGAGTTCCTGCAGGCCGGCGGTGTGTTCACCCAGGACCTGATCGACACCTGGATTGAGTACAAGTACGAGAACGAGATCAAGCCGCTCTCGCTGCGCCCGAACCCGTACGAGTTCGAGCTCTACTACGGCGTCTAGCACCCACAGCTGAACACCGGTTCAGCCACCAGAGTCCGCCCGGGCGGCCAGCATTGCGCGGGCGGCCCGGGCGGACTCTTTTGTGACCCGAAGGTGGAGGCTGACTCCAGACGTGCTGAGACCGGGAGCCAGCCCCCTGGCATGTGCTCCCCGAGACGAAGACTTTTCAAGCCTTCCCCCCAACAAGGTTTGAAGAACACCGCCAATCCACATGATCTGTCAATGTGGGCCCTGAGGCAATGGCAAACCGCCGGACGGCTGCTGGCTGAAACTGCGGAACATCGTCCGCTGAGGCCCGGAACCGCCGCCCAAGTACTGTCCGTGGTCCACGAACCCGGCGTTGAGGTACGCGGCCAGCCCCGCCGGATTGCGCTCGTTGACGGAAAGCACGACGCCGGCCTCGCCGCTTCCCTGCCTCGCCGTCAGTTTCGCAGCGGCTTCCACAGCCGCTGCCGCAGCGAGCCGGCCGAGGCCCAAGCCTTGGTGCCGCCTGTCTATCAGGAAGCCTCTCAGGAGCCACGCGGAGTGGTCGTCAGGCCACCCTGCGAGGCGGGCAGCCCCTGCCTGGAGGGTCAGCACGCCAACCGCCTCCCCGCCGGCCTCGATGACATAAGGCCGCCTGGACTGCTCCGCGAGGCCGGCCAGTGCCATCCGCAGCGGATCGCCCACGAAATCAAGCTGCCCCGGTGCCAGTTCCAGCAGGGCCACCGCGCCGAGCTGGATTGCGCACGCATCCGGCCCCAGGTCGTCGAGGGCAATGAGCCAGACTGACTGCGCTTCGCCGTTCAGGTGCCTGGCGTTTCGGTGTCCCCCGCCGGTGCGCCCTCCGCCGGCGGGCCCGCGGGGTCCATCCACATAACCTCCCAGAGGTGCCCGTCAGGATCTTGGAAGCTGTGGTTGTACATAAAGCCGTAGTCCTGCATTTCCTGCGAGGGGGTGCCGCCGGCAGCGATGGCCTTGCGGACGGTTTCGTCCACGGCTTCCTTGCTGTCTACCGAGAACGCCATGATGGCCTCGGTGGATCTGGTGGCATCGGTGATGTCCTTGGCGGTGAAGGTTTTAAAAAAGCCCTCAACAAGGAGCATCACAAAGGCGTTCTCGTTGATGATCATGCAGGTGGCATTTTCATCGGTGTAGTCCGGGTTGAAGGAAAAGCCAAGGGCGGTGAAGAATTCGACCGACCTCTTCAAATCCTTCACGGGCAGATTCACGTAGATTTGCTTAGCCATGGGCCCCAACGTAGCACTACCGCTAATGGCCGTAGAAGACCTTCTCGAAGACCGCCCGGGCACGCCGGCTGAGGCGAAGGTAATCCTCCTCAAGTGTGCCTGCCTGGCCGGGCTCGTAGCCGCACCAGCGGGCCACCGCTTCCAGGTCGTGTCGGGAGGACGGCAGCAGGTCCGATGCCCGGCCGCTCCAGATGACGTTGGCGGACCGGATCCGGCTGGCAAGGCGCCAGGCGGCGGCCAGCAGCTCGGCATCGCTTTTCTCCAGGAGGCCCAGTGCGGCAGAGGCGTGCAGGGCCTCAACTGTTGAGGTGGTCCGCAGTTCCGGATGCTTACCCGCATGCTGGAGCTGGATCAGCTGGACCAGCCACTCGACGTCGCTGAGGCCACCGCGGCCCAGTTTCAGGTGGCGGGCGGGATCGGCTCCGCGGGGCAACCGCTCCGATTCGACCCGCGCCTTGACGCGGCGGATTTCCCGGACGTCCTGCTCGGAGATCGATTCCGGGTACCGGATGGGGTCGATCAGTTCCAGGAAGTCCTTGGCGAGCTCGTCATCGCCTGCCATCGGCCGGGCACGAAGCAGGGCCTGCGCTTCCCAGATGAGGGACCATCGGCGGTAATACTCGGCGAAGGAATCGAGTGAACGGACCATCGCGCCGCTTTTCCCCTCCGGCCGGAGGTCTGCGTCGACCTGCAGGACGCGCTCGGCCATGATGGCGGGCTTCAGCGGCTGGGTGAGCAGGCTGGAGACCTTGGAAACAATCCGGGCCGCCTGTTCCTGGGCTTCCTCCTCCGTGTAGCCGGGTAACGCCCGGTGGACGTACATCACGTCGGCGTCGGAGCCGTAGCCAATCTCGCGGCCGCCCTGCCGCCCCATCGCAACAATCAGCACAGCGGTCTTGAGCGGGGACTTCGCGGAGACGATGGCCTCGGCCACACGCAGGGCCCCGAGCACAGCCGCCCGGTCAGTGTCCGCCAGCGCGGCACCCACCTGCTCCTGGCCCAGCAGCCCGGCGGAGTCGGCGATGGCGATCCTGAGGATCTCCCGGCGCCGGATCAGGCGGATGAGCCGCATGGCGTTTTCAGGGTCCGAATGCCGCGACATCTTGGAGGTGATTTCCTGCCACTGGGCCTCGAAGCTCAGAGGCGCAAGGTCCTTGTCGTGACCCAGCCACGCCACAGATTCGGGCGAGACCTCCAGCAGGTCGGCGATCAGCCGCGAGTTGGACAGGACGTGACACAGCCGCTCGGCCGCAGCCGTGGAGTCGCGCAGCATGCCGAGATACCAGTGCGTGGTGCCCAGGGTCTCGCTGACCCGGCGGAAGGCGAGCAGGCCGGCGTCGGGATCCACGCCTTCGGCCAGCCAGTCCAGCAGGATGGGCAGCAGCTGCCGCTGCAGGGCGGCCCGCCTGCTCACCCCGGCGGTGAGCGCCTCGATATGCCGCATGGCGCCCTTCGGGTCGCCGTAGCCCAGCGCGGCAAGCCGGCCTTGGGCGGCTTCTGGTGTGAGCCTGGCATCCTCGCTGCTGAGCTTGGCCGCGGTGTTGAGCAGGGGCCGGTAGAAGATGCGTTCGTGGAGCTCACGTACAGAACGTTTGGTCTTCTGCCAGGCGGAAAGCAGCGCGTCGGGATGCGGCCGTTCGTTGGAAAACGGGCCCAGCACGGCCTTGGCCAGCGCCCGCAGGGCTGCCTCACTGACCGGCATGAGGTGGGTCCGCCGGAGCTGGAACAGCTGGATCCGGTGTTCCAGGAGGCGAAGGTAGCGGTAGGCGTGGTCGAATCCGGCGGCGTCGGAGCGGCCGATGTATCCTCCGGCCGAGAGTGCCGCAATGGCTGAGGTGGTGTCCCGGCACCTGAGTGATTCGTCGGACTTGCCGTGGACCAGCTGAAGGAGTTGAACGGTGAACTCGACATCACGAAGGCCGCCGCGCCCCAGCTTGATCTGCCGTTGTTCCTCGGCGGCGGGAATGTGTTCGGTGACCCGGCGGCGCATGGCCTGCACGGACTCCACAAATCCATCCCGTCCAGCGGAATTCCAGATCAGCGGTTCGATGGCCTTCTCGTAGCGCCGTCCGAGGTCTGCGTCGCCGGCAATGGTGCGGGCCTTCAGGAGCGCCTGGAACTCCCAGCTTTCCGCCCAGCGGGCGTAGTAGCTTTCATGCGAAGGCAGCGTCCGCACCAGGGGCCCGGACTTGCCTTCCGGCCGCAGGTTGGCGTCCACTTCCCACAACCCCGGCTCCCGGGCGATCGAGGAAATGGCCCGTGAGATTCCGCTGGCAAGGGCAGTGCCGATGGTGTTGGCCCGCGCGTCGTCGAGGCCGGGGGCATCGATCACGTAGATGACGTCGACGTCGGAAATGTAGTTAAGCTCGCGCGCGCCGCATTTGCCCATTCCGATGACGGCCAACCCGACGTCAGCGACGTCCTCGGCGCCAAACTGCTCGGCTGCCTCGGCCCGGGATACGGCCAGGGCAGCCTCGATGGCGGCACCGGCAAGGTCAGCCAGTTCAGCCCCGACAGCGGGCATGAAGTCCAGGGGGTCCGCAGCGCACAGGTCTTTCACGGCAAGATCCACCACCCCACGGCGGTAGGCAGTGCGCAGGGACACGTAGGCTTCAGTTCCGGTCAGCGCCGCAACCGGCCTCGCCGACCTCGGATCTGCCCGGACGGACTTCAGCAGGGCTGCCCGGACATGGCCAGGATCCGCCTGCAACGGTTCCGGACTTGCCCTGACCTCAAAGGCATCAAGATGCTCCGGATGCCGGATGAGGAACTCGCCAAGGGCCTCGGAGGCACCCAGAACCCGATACAGCGGTTCGCTGGTCTCAGGATCGGCCGCGGCCAGCACCCGGAGGTCGGGATGCTTCTCAATCAGGCGGACCAGGGACTGCAGGGCGGTGTCAGGGTTCGCTGCCAGCTGCAGGCCGGCGAACAGCTTGTCCTGGTCCAGGCCCTCAAGTTCGCGGGCAGCGAGGAACCGCTCGCCCTTCTCCAGGTCACTGAAGCCGGCCGAGATCAGGCGGCGGGCAAGGCTCACCGCGCCGGCCTAGAGGATGCCGAGGTTGCGCTGCAGTTCGTAGGGCGTCACCTGGAGCCGGTAGTCCTGCCACTCCGCGCGCTTGTTCCGCAGGAAGTGTTCAAAGACCTGTTCACCGAGGATCTGCGGCATCAGTTCGGACTCTTCCATGGAGCGGATGGCGTCGTGCAGGCTGGCGGGCAGGGGGTCATGGCCCATGGCACGGCGTTCGGCAGAGCTCAGTGACCAGACATCATCCTCGGCAGCCGCGGGCAGGTCGTAACCCTCTTCGATTCCCTTCAGGCCGGCACCCAGGAGGACCGCGTAGGCGAGGTAGGGGTTGGCCGCAGAGTCGATGCCCCGGTATTCGATGCGGGCGGACTGGCCCTTGCCGGGCTTGTACAGCGGAACCCGGACCAGGGCCGAACGGTTGTTGTGGCCCCAGCTGAGGTAGCTCGGCGCTTCTCCGCCGCCCCAGAGCCGCTTGTAGGAGTTGACGAACTGGTTGGTCACCGCCGTGAACTCGGGGGCGTGCTTGAGGACGCCGGCGATGAACTGGCGCGCCGTCTTGGACAGCTGGAATTCAGCGCCCGCTTCATAGAATGCGTTGGTGTCGCCCTCGAACAGCGAGAAGTGGGTGTGCATGCCGGAACCGGGGTGGGCCGTGAAGGGCTTGGGCATAAACGTGGCGTAGGTGCCCTGCTGGAGAGCTACCTCCTTGATGACGGTGCGGAACGTCATGATGTTGTCCGCCGTCTGCAGCGCATCCGCGTACCGGAGGTCGATTTCGTTCTGGCCTGGACCGGCCTCGTGGTGGCTGAACTCCACGGAGATGCCCACGGATTCAAGCATGGTCACGGCAGTACGCCGGAAGTCCTGCGCCACGCCGCCCGGAACGTGGTCGAAATAGCCTCCTTCGTCAACGGGTACCGGCGAGCCGTCAGGGCCGGGTTCCTGGGACTTGAGGAGGTAGAACTCGATCTCCGGGTGGGTGTAGCAGGTGAAGCCCATGTCCGCAGCCTTGGCCAGCGTGCGCTTGAGGACGTTGCGGGGGTCCGCGGCGGACGGCTCACCGTCCGGAGTGAGGATGTCGCAAAACATCCTGGATGTCTGTTCAGTCTCACCGCGCCAAGGCAGGATCTGGAATGTGGAAGGGTCCGGCTGGGCCAGCATGTCGGATTCGAACACGCGGGCAAGGCCCTCAATGGCCGAACCATCAAAGCCGAGGCCCTCCTCAAAGGCGCCTTCAACCTCGGCGGGGGCAAGTGCCACCGATTTGAGTGAACCCACGACGTCGGTGAACCACAGGCGTACAAACCGTACGTCGCGCTCTTCGATAGTGCGCAGGACAAACTCTTGCTGGCGGTCCATGATGGCCTCTTCTCCGGTCAACGTCCATGCCCCGGGTCCGCAGTTCAGGAAGCCGGCAGCAGTTCACAAACACTTTACTAAGCAATTGGCGCCAATGCGGGAGCCTGCCCCCGCGTAACACAGCGTTAACACTGCTGCACGGGCAGGAGCGCCGGTTGCGTCCGCTGCTGGCGGCTCCGAAGGCCGGTCCAATATGACGCGAATCACCCGCCCGGCGCTCTTGGCCGGTAGCTACGGCGGCGGGTCCCGCACTACGCTCTTGCCATGGCCTCAAGCAATAGCTCTGACTCACGCGCGTCCGCTGAAGTACCCGCACCGTACGGAAACGGGCCCTCGACGGCCTCGTCGCCGTCGTCGGACGCCGCTCCCAAGCCTGCTGCGAAGGTCCGCATCCACCATCTCCAGCAGGCAAAGCGGGACGGAACCCGCTTCGCAATGCTGACCGCCTACGAACAGTACACGGCGGAGATTTTCGACCAGGCCGGGATCGAAGTGCTGCTGGTGGGTGACTCCGCGTCCAACAACGTGTTTGGCAATGAGACCAGCCTGCCCGTCACAGTCGAGGAACTCCTTCCGCTTTGCCGGGCTGTGGCGCGGTCCGCCAAACGTGCGCTGGTGGTGGCAGACCTCCCGTTTGGCAGTTACGAGGTGTCCCCGCAGCAGGCGGTGGCCACCGGTGTCAGGTTCCTCAAGGAAGGGCTGGCCCACGCAGTGAAAATCGAGGGCGGTGCATTCTACGCAGAGACGGTGCGGGCCATGGTCCAGGCCGGGATCCCCGTGATGGCCCACATCGGTTTTACACCGCAGAGCGAACACGCGTTGGGCGGTTATCGGGTACAGGGCCGCGGCGACGACGCCCGGCGGCTGATTGACGACGCCGTGGCGCTGGCCGAGGCTGGTGCGTTCAGCATCCTGATGGAAATGGTTCCCGCCGGTACGGCCGCCGCCGTCGACGCTGCGGTCAGCGTCCCCACTGTTGGCATTGGCGCGGGCAAGGAGACCACGGGCCAAGTGCTGGTGTGGCAGGATATGGCCGGTCTCCGTGGTGGGAAAATGGCCAAGTTCGTCAAACAGTACGCAGATCTCCGCAGCACGCTCAGCGATGCCGCGAAGGCCTATGGCGAGGATGTCCGTTCGGGCCAGTTCCCCGGCCCGGAGCACTCCTTCTAGGTTTCCTCAGCGGACCAGTCCTGCTGCCTGCGCCACGAACCCTCCGGGCAGGCGGGCGTCAGTCCTCGTCGTCGCCCTTTTCCCACGCCTCGTTCCGTGCCCTGACTTTATCCAGCGCGTGTTCGGCTTCTTCGCGTGTCTTGTAGGGGCCGATCAGCTGGCTCCAGTCCGAGAGTGCGTCCTCCTCCACCTCGTGGGTGTTTACGTTGTACCAGTACTCAGTCATGGTGCTCCTCGTTCCGACGGCATTGTTCGGGCTGCGGCTGCCGCCACGTGACCCACGTAACGTAACGCGTACGCGGGCCCGATGCGGCCTCCAGTTACTAGGCCTTCTGCGGTGCCTTATATGATAAATCTATGCCTTCCCTAGCCTCGACTGCACCCACCGGCACCCTCACCCCGGGAACCGTCAGCCCGCAGCTCCCCGTACCGGCGTCGATCCCGCGCCCCGAGTACGTCGGCAAGCCCGGTCCGGCAAAGTTCACCGGCTCGGAGGTCAAGTCTGCCGAGACCGTGGAGAAGATCCGGATTGCGTCCAGGATCGCCGCGCAGGCCATCGTTGAGGTCGGCAAGCACATCAGGCCCGGAGTAACTACTGACCACCTGGACAAAGTAGGGCATGAATTCCTGCTGGACCACAAGGCCTACCCGTCCACGCTTGGCTACCGGGGGTTCCCCAAGTCTCTGTGCTCGTCGCTGAATGAAGTCATCTGCCATGGCATCCCGGACAGTACCGTGGTCCAGGACGGCGACATCATCAACATTGACATCACCGCCTTCATCAACGAAGTCCACGGCGACACGAACTACACGTTCCTGGTAGGTGAGGTGGATGAGGAATCGCGGTTGCTCGTCGAGCGTACGCAGGAGTCGCTGAACCGGGCCATCAAGGCTGTGGCCCCGGGCCGCGAGATCAACGTGATCGGCCGCGCCATCCAGTCCTATGCCAAGCGTTTCGGCTACGGTGTGGTCCGGGATTTTACCGGCCACGGCGTAGGGGAAGCATTCCACACGGGCCTGATCATCCCGCACTACGACGCCGCCCCCGCCTACAGCACCGTGATCGAGGCCGGCATGGTCTTCACCATTGAGCCCATGCTGACCCTCGGGACCGTGGAGTGGGACATGTGGCCGGACGACTGGACCGTGGTCACCCGTGACCGCAAACGGACAGCCCAGTTCGAACACACGCTCCTGGTGACCGAGTCCGGCGCTGAAATCCTCACCCTGCCCTGACCCATCCCTGTTTTGAGGTCAGCCCCCGGGCCGACCGCCCCTGCCCGCCCACTGCCACGAACGGAATCACATTGGCCAAGAAGGACGAGAAGTCGCACAAGAACGCCCCGCTGATCGGCATCGACATCGGCGGCACGGGAATCAAGGGCGGCATAGTCGACCTGAAGAAGGGCAAGCTCCTTGGTGAGCGGTTCCGCGTTCCCACGCCCCAGCCCGCCACGCCGGAAGCCGTGGCGGAAGTCGTGGCGCAGGTAGTTGCCGAGCTCTCCGCACGGCCCGACGCTCCTGCTGCCGGCTCCCCCGTGGGCGTCACTTTCCCCGGCATCATCCAGCACGGCGTGGTCCATTCGGCAGCCAACGTGGACAAGAGCTGGCTCAACACCGACATCGACGCGCTGCTCACCGCACGGCTTGGCCGCCCGGTGGAGGTCATCAACGACGCCGACGCCGCCGGCCTCGCCGAAGCACGTTTCGGCGCCGGCAAGGGCGTGGAGGGAACCGTCCTGGTGATCACGCTGGGCACCGGAATCGGCTCCGCCTTCATTTTCGATGGCCGCCTGGTCCCCAACGCGGAGCTGGGGCACCTCGAGATCGACGGCTTTGACGCCGAAAGCAAGGCATCCGCCGTGGCCCGTGAACGGGACGGCCTGAGCTGGGAGGAATACAGCGTGCTGCTGCAGCGCTATTTCTCCCACGTGGAGTTCCTCTTCTCCCCCGAGCTGTTCATCGTGGGCGGCGGCATCTCCAAGCGGGCCGATGAATACCTTCCCCACATGAAGCTCCGCACGCCGATCGTGCCCGCGGAACTGAAGAACGAGGCGGGAATCGTTGGCGCCGCCATCGAAATCGCACTGAAGCACAAGCTCTCCAAGTAACCTTGGGGCTGCCTGCCGGGGATGCTCCTGGCGTGATGATCGTCACCGGCGCGAGCCGCGGCATCGGCGCGGCCATTGCCCGCCGCGCGGCCCGTGCCGGGCACGCCGTCGTGGTTAACTATTCGACGGACGGCTCCGGGGCCCGCTCAGTGGTCCGGTCCATTACCGACGACGGTGGATCAGCAACGGCCGTGCAGGCGGACGTCAGCGATCCCGTTGCCATCCGGGAGATGTTCGACGCCGCGGCCCGGCTCGGCCCGCTCACGGCAGTGGTGAACAACGCAGGAATCACGGGGAACCTGATCGGCGACCTCGCCAACGTGCCTGCTGAGACCGTCCGGCGGGTGATGGACGTCAATGTCACCGGCCTGATCTATGTCTGCCAAGAGGCCGTCCGCAGGCTTGGGCCCGCCGGTGCCGGCACCGGCGGGTCTATCGTGAACATCTCATCGACGGCCACGAAGGCGGGCTCGCCCGGCACCTGGGCCCACTACGCGGCCTCGAAGGGTGCAGTTGACGTCCTGACGGCGGGACTCGCCGCCGAGGTGGCCTCTTGGGGGATCCGGGTCAACTGCGTGGCCCCCGGGAGCACCAATACCGGGCTGCATGCGGCCGCAGGAATGCCCGACCGCGTCGAACGACTGAATCCGACTATTCCGATGGGCCGCGGTGCGGAACCGGACGAGGTGGCGGCGGCCGTGATGTGGCTGATGTCGGACGAGGCGGGCTACATCACCGGCGCCGTGCTGCCGGTCTCAGGCGGCAGGTAGCGGCCAACGGTTCCCTGCGCACGAACGCCAGGGTGCCGGTGGTGACTGCGGCTTCCCCTCCGCTGCCACCACCGGAATCTAGAGGGAGCTCTTCTCGGAGCTCGGCGCGCCCTTGGCTGTCTCAGTCACGGCTATTTTGGCTTCCTGTTCCGACTCGTGGCGGAGCAGGGAGATGGCCGTTTCAAAGTCCTCAAGGGATTCGAAGGCCTGGTACACGCTCGCAAAACGAAGGTAGGCCACCTTGTCCAGCTTCTGCAGCGGACCAAGGATGACAAGCCCTACTTCGTGGGCGTCGATTTCGGCTGCCCCCGAGGCCCGGATCTGTTCCTCGACCTCCTGCGCCAGAAGGGCGAGGTCGTCTTCGCTGACGGGCCTGCCCTGGCACGCCTTGCGAACACCGTTGATCACCTTGCTGCGGCTGAAGGGTTCGCCGACGCCTGAGCGCTTGATGACCGAAAGGCTGGTGGTCTCCACCGTAGTGAACCTACGGCCGCATTCGGGGCACTGCCTGCGGCGCCGGATGGCGGATCCATCGTCTGCCATGCGGCTGTCCACCACACGGGAATCCGGATTGCGGCAGAACGGACAGTACATGGCGTCCCTCTCTCGCTCTCTCGGCGTCAGTTTAATGCCCACCAGCTGGCCGGTGTCCAGCTACCAGTCTACGACTACATCTTGCGTAATAACAAGCTTGTAATTACTACATGTAGTGCTTCCCTACCAGGCCGCGGTAACGTCAGGCAGGTTTGCCGAAGCGGGCTGTCACGGCCTGACCATGGGCGGGGAGGTCTTCTGCCCCGGCGAGGCTGACGATGTGCCCACTGACTTCCTGCAGGGCACCCTTGGTGTAGTTGATCACCTGGATCGCGCGCAGGAAGGTGGTCACGTTCAGGCCGGAGGAGAAAGCCGCGGTTCCGCTGGTGGGCAGGACATGGTTGGAACCGGCACAATAATCCCCCAGGCTGACGGGACTGTAGTCCCCCACGAAGATGGCACCGGCGTTCCGGATGCGTGCTGCCACGGCTGCCGCGTTCGCCGTCATGATCTCAAGGTGTTCGGCCGCATACGCGTCGCACGCCGCGACGCCCTGTTCGAGATCCTCCACCAGCACCACGCCGGACTGGGGCCCGGAGAGCGCCTCACGCACCCGTTCGGAGTGCTTGGTTGCTGCTGCCTGGGTGTTGAGCTCAATCCGCACGGCAGCGGCAAGGTCCTCCGAATCCGTAATCAGGACCGAGGCCGCCTTGGGATCGTGCTCGGCCTGGCTGATGAGGTCGGCGGCCACCAAGCGCGGCTGGGCTGTGGAGTCCGCCAGGATCGCGATTTCGGTGGTGCCGGCTTCCGAGTCGATGCCCACGACTCCCTTGACCAGCCGCTTGGCGGTGGCCACGAAAATGTTTCCGGGTCCCGTGACAACGTCCACGGGCTCCAGCGTGGGCCCGGCCGTTGTGGCGTCCACGCCATAAGCAAATGCCGCGATGGCCTGCGCCCCGCCGATGGCGTAGACCTCGTTGATCCCGAGCAAGGCCGCGGCGGCGAGGATGGTGGGGTGGGGAAGACCGCCGAAGTCCTTCTGCGGGGGCGATGCCAGGGCGATGGAGTCTACTCCCGCGGCAAGGGCGGGAACGACGTTCATGATGACCGACGAGGGGTACACGGCAAGGCCGCCCGGGACATAAAGCCCAACCCTGGCAACCGGGACCCAGTTCTGGCTCACGATGGCACCGTCGCCGAGTTCGACGTCGATATTCCGCGGCCGCTGGCTGTCCGCGAACCGCCGGGCGCGGCTGATGGACTCTTCCAAGGCCTTCCGCACGGCCGGATCCAGTTCTGCCAGAGCGCGCGCCAATTCCGCCGCCGGCACGAGGGGGTGGTCCTGTTCCACGCCGTCGAAACGTTGGGCGTACTCGGTGAGTGCCGCGTAGCCGCGCCGCCGGACATCCCCGATGATGTCCAGGACTTTCTGTTCGGCATCCGCCACTGTCTGGTGCTGGGCCCGCGGAACGGCTGCCCGCAGTCCGGCCAGCGTCAGGCCCTTGCCACGGAGGTCGACCGTGCGGAAGCTGACGGCAGGAGCAGTGGGGGTGGCGGGAAACTCAGGAGTAATGGTCACCGGTTCATTTTACGCGCCGGAAGCAGCGTCCCTGCCGACAGTGCCGGCGGTCCCCTCCGGTCCCTGCCTCAGGAGCGTAAGGAGGCTGAAGGCGAAGGTGCCGATGGCCGTGGCCGCCGGCCAGAGCAGCAGCACCGGCAATGACCGCAGCGAGAAGGCCACACTGGCATTGATGGAGGTGTCCGCCGGGGCTCCCCACAGCTGGGCTGCGAACATGCCTGTTTGCCATGCGACAGCGGCCCCTGCAAGGCTGCCGGCAAGGGCAAGCACCAGGTCCTCCTGCCGGGAGCGCCTGGATTTGTCAGTGATAAACACGGCCAGCAGGCAGCCGGCAAAAACGAGCAGGCCAGCGAGCGTCAGGTCCCTGGGCAGCCATACCAGCGGGTTGGTGCCCTCCCCCAGTGCGGGATCCCTGGTGATGAGGTTCAGGCCACCAGGTGCAAGCAGCCACCACAGCAGGCCAACCGGGATCCCTCCTGCTGTGGCAGCGGCGAACCAGGCCCACTGAAGCCCGGAGGAGCGCCGCGGCATGCGTTGTGTCATGAAACAAACCTTAACAAATGTTCAGGCCCCTCAACCGGGGGACGTGCGGGTAAACAGTTTCCCTGGGGTGCCACGTGAGCCATACCCTTGAAAGAGAGCCAAGTCCCGTTCAGGGTAATCCAGGGAGTTTTTCATAGTGACCGAAGATCGCGTGCCGTTCGAGCGTACGTTCAAGGAAATGTTCCGCCGGCATGCGGCCGGCGTGGCGATCATCACCGTCAACTACAACGGCCAGCCCTACGGTTTCACCGCCACGTCCGTCGCCTCGCTGTCAGCCCGGCCACCGCGCTTCACGTTCAACATGGCCCGGAGTTCGAGCTCCTGGCCCGCCGTGGCAAACACCACCCACATCGGCGTGCACATGTTGGGGCTCGAGAACCAGGAACTCGCCGACCGTTTTGCCCGCACCAAGGACCGCTTTGGCGGCGACCACTGGGAGCTTGGCCCGCACGATGTTCCGGTTCTCAAGGACGTAGCCGGCTGGCTGATAGGCAAGATCCAGATGCGGCTCTCTTTCGAGAACAACGCCGTGGTGGTGGTGGAGGTCGTTGACGGCCAAGTGGGCGAGGACGGCTCGCCCCTGCTCTACCATGCCGGCGGCTACAGCCAGCCGGTTCCCCTGGACTACGAAATCTAAGTGCTAGACGTCAAGGCAGGCCGGCCCGAGGAGCACCTTGAGGTCGCCAAACAGCGAGGGATTGGGATTCACCCGCATATGGACCGGCAGGCCCATCACCTCCACCCGTGAATCGCCGTGCAAGTGGACGCGTACCTCCGAGTTTCCCCGATGGTTGCGCAGGACGTCCCCGAGTTCGGTGACCACGGCTTCAGTGGCCTTGTGAGTGGGCATGGAGATCAGCAGCGGACCGTTGGTGCCCTCGCTGAGGTCGGGAACGGAGAGTTCCATGCAGTTCAGTGTCACGGCGCCGTCGTCGCGCCGCTGCAGCCTGCCTTTGACCACAACGATCAGGTCCTCGGCGAGGACTGAGGCGATGGGACCATAAACCTGCCCGAAGAACATGACCTCCATGGAGCCGCCAAGGTCCTCGATCTCGGCACGTGCGTAGGCATTGCCGCTGGCCTTGGCGATGCGGCGGCTCAGCGAGGTGATCATCCCGGAGATGGTGATGATGGCGCCGTCGTGCGGACCGTCTTCGGCAATGACCGAGGTGATGGACTGGTCCGCGTGCTGGCTGAGCACCCCTTCGAGGCCCTGCAGTGGGTGGTCCGAGACATAGAGTCCCAGCATGTCCCGTTCAAACGACAGCTTGTCCTTCTTCTCCCACTCGGGAAGTTCCGGGATCTCGATGCTCAGGGACGCCTCCGATTCGGCCTCTTCAAACCCGGCGAAGAGGTCGAACTGGCCGATTGCCTCGTTCCGTTTGAGGGTGATGACCGAATCGATGGCCTCTTCGTGGATCATCACCAGGGCGCGGCGGTGGTGGTTGAGGGAGTCGAATGCGCCGGCTTTGATCAGGGATTCGATGGTCCGCTTGTTGCAGACCACGGCGGGGACTTTCATCAGGAAGTCCTTGAAGGAGGAGTATGCCCCCTCGCTCTCCCGGGCGGCCACCATGGCTTGGACCACGTTGGATCCGACGTTACGGATGGCACCCATGCCGAAACGGATGTCGTTCCCCACCGGCGTGAAGTTCAGCGATGACTCGTTGACGTCGGGCGGAAGCACGGTTATGCCCATGCGGCGGCACTCGTTGAGGTAGATCGCGGACTTGTCCTTGTCGTCTCCCACTGACGTCAGCAAGGCTGCCATGTACTCCGGCGCGTAGTGGGCCTTCAGGTAGGCGGTCCAGTACGAAATGACACCGTAGGCGGCCGAGTGTGCCTTGTTGAATGCGTAGTCGGAGAACGGCAGCAGGATGTCCCAGAGGGTCTTGACGGCCTCCATGGAGTAGCCGTTGTCCTGCATGCCCTGCGAGAAGCCGGCAAACTGTTTGTCCAGTTCTGATTTCTTCTTTTTGCCCATGGCGCGGCGGAGGATGTCGGCCTGGCCGAGGGAATATCCGGCCAGCTTCTGCGCTACGGCCATAACCTGTTCCTGGTACACGATCAGGCCGTAGGTCCCGCCGAGGATTTCGGCGAGCGGTTCCTTGAGCTCAGGGTGGATCGGAATGACTTCCTGGATCCCGTTCTTGCGCAGCGCGTAGTCGGTATGCGCGTTGGCGCCCATCGGCCCCGGCCGGTAGAGGGCCAGGACGGCGGAGATGTCTTCGAAGTTGTCAGGCTTCATCAGCTTGAGCAGGGACCGCATAGGACCGCCATCGAGCTGGAATACGCCCAATGTGTCACCCCTGGCCAGCAGCTCGTAGGAGGCGGCGTCGTCAAGGGCAAGGCTGTCCAGGTCCAGTTCGTGGCCCCGGTTGAGCTTGATGTTCTCCAGGGCGTCGGAAATGATCGTGAGGTTCCGCAGGCCCAGGAAGTCCATCTTGATCAGGCCCAGGCCTTCGCAGGTGGGGTAATCGAACTGCGTGATCACCTGGCCGTCCTGGATGCGCCTCATGATGGGGATGACATCGATGATGGGGTCCGAGGACATGATGACGCCGGCAGCGTGCACACCCCACTGCCGTTTCAGCCCCTCGATGCCCAGCGCCGTTTCGAAGACCTTGGCGGCCTCGGGATCGGTGGCGATCAGCTGCCGGAAGTCACCGGCCTCGCTGTAGCGCTTGGAGTCCTTGTTCTGGATGTCCGCCAACGGAATGTCCTTGGCCATAACGGCCGGCGGGAGAGCCTTGGTCAGCTGCTCCCCCATGCTGAATGGGTAGCCGAGCACACGCGAGGAGTCTTTCAGCGCCTGCTTGGTTTTGATAGTGCCGTAGGTAACGATCATGGCCACGCGCTCGTCGCCGTATTTGCGGGTCACGTAGTCGATGACCTCAGAGCGGCGACGGTCATCGAAGTCGACGTCGAAGTCAGGCATGGAAACACGGTCGGGGTTGAGGAAGCGCTCGAAAATCAGGCCGTGGTGCAGCGGGTCGAGGTCCGTGATGCGCATGGCGTAGGCCACCATCGAACCGGCGCCGGAACCACGTCCGGGTCCCACGCGGATGCCGTTGTTCTTCGCCCAGTTGATGAAGTCAGCCACCACCAGGAAGTACCCGGGGAACCCCATGGAGGTGATGACCTCCAGCTCGTAGTCAGCCTGGGTGCGGACCTTGTCCGGGACACCGCCGGGGTAACGGTACTCCAGCCCGGCGGCAACTTCCTTGACCAGCCAGGACGTCTCGTCCTCGCCCGGCGGGCAGGGGAACCGCGGCATGTAGTTGGCCCCGGTATTGAACGAAACTTCGCAGCGTTCGGCGATCAGCAGGGTGTTGTCACACGCGTCCGGGTGGTCCCTGAACAGTTCACGCATTTCCTGGGGCGATTTGAGGTAGTAGCCGCTGCCGGAGAACGCGAACCGGGAGCCGCCGTTGTCATAGGTGGGTTCCAGCAGGGTGGAACCTGACTGGATGGCCAGCAGTGCCTCGTGGGCCTTGGCGTCGTGCTCGTGCGTATAGTGCAGGTCGTTGGTTGCCACCAGCGGCAGCTTCAGTTCTTTGGCGAGCCGCAGCAGGTCCCCGGTAACCCGGCGTTCGATGTCGAGGCCATGGTCCATCAGTTCGCAGAAGTAGTTTTCCGCCCCGAAGATGTCGCGAAACTCGGAGGCTGCTTCCAGGGCCTCACGGTACTGGCCCAGCCGCAAACGGGTCTGGACTTCTCCCGACGGGCAGCCGGTGGTGGCGATCAGGCCTTCCGAATACGTGTTCAGGAGTTCGCGGTCCAGCCTCGGCCACTTGCCGAACACGGCGTCCAGGGACGCGATGGACGAGGCCCGGAAGAGGTTGCGCATGCCTGCGTTGTTGTAACTCAGCAGCGTCATATGGGTGTATGACCCACCGCCCGAGATGTCATCCTTGCGCTGATGTTCCTCGCCCCAGCGGACACGGCTCTTATCCGTCCGTGCCGTCCCCGGTGTTACGTAGGCCTCGACGCCGATAATGGGCTTGATGCCCTGGTCCGTGGCGCGTTTCCAGAAGTCGAAGGCGCCGAACAGGTACCCGTGGTCGGTAGTGGCGAGGGCAGGCATGCCCAAGCGTTCAGTCTCGTCGAAAAGCTCCCCCAAGCGGGCGGCGCCGTCCAACATGGAGTACTCGGTGTGGTTGTGCAGGTGGACGAACGAGGCATTGCTGGAAGTCACCGCACTATTCTATGCGCCGCCCGGCTCCTGAGTGGTCAGGCCTGCCCGGATTCGAGTACTTCCAGGGCAAAGGAGAGATCCTGCGGGTAATCGCTGGTGACGGTGACCCGTTCCCCCGTCACCGGGTGGTCGAAGCCGAGCTGGCGGGCGTGCAGCCACTGCCGCGTGAGGCCCAGCGTGGCGGCGAGCCGCGGGTCCGCACCGTACGTTAGGTCACCGGCACAGGGGTGCCGGAGGGCGGAAAAGTGGACGCGTATCTGGTGTGTGCGGCCAGTTTCAAGATGAACTTCCACCAGTGTGGCCTTGCCGAAGGCCTCTAATACCTCGTAATGCGTAATTGAAGGCCTGCCGTCCTCGATCACGGCAAAGCGCCAGTCATGGCCCGGATGGCGCCCAATCGGCGCGTCGATAGTGCCCTCCAAGGGGTCCGGCAGGCCCTGGACCACAGCGTGGTAGACCTTGTCCACGCTGCGCTCCTTGAACGCCCTCTTCAGGGCTGTGTAGGCGCGCTCGGTCTTCGCCACGACCATCACACCGGACGTGCCGACGTCGAGCCGGTGGACGATGCCTGCACGTTCGGGGGAACCGGAGGTGGAGATGCGGTACCCGGCTCCTGCGAGGCCGCCCACTACGGTGGGCCCGACCCAGCCCGGTGATGGATGGGCAGCAACGCCCACGGGCTTGTCGACGACGACGAAATCGTCGTCATCGAGCAGGATCTTCAGGCCTTCCACAACTTCCTCCACCACTTCGAGCGGGTCCCGCCGTTCGGGCACCGTGACGTCAAGGACGTCCCCTGCAATCAGCTTTGCTGATTTGCCTACCGCTTTGCCCCGGCTGATGACGTTGCCTTCGGCAATAAGCGTCGCGGCCAGGGAGCGTGAAATCCCCATGAGCTTTGCCAGTCCTGCGTCCGCCCGTGTTCCGCCGAATTCATCGGCCACCACAATGCGCTCAGGCATCGCCGGGTTCTTCCTTCGGCGTGGCCTTCTCCCGCGGAGCCGCCACATGCCGGGACCCGTCCAGGGAGATCCCGCGGAGCGTCAGGATGCAAATAATGGCCACTGCCGAGACCACCGCGGAATCGGCAATGTTGAAAATGGCGAAATTGGGTAGCTGGATGAAGTCCACCACGTGCCCCATCCCGAACGAAGGCTCGCGGAACAGCCGGTCTGTGAGGTTGCCCAGTGCACCGCCCAGGAGTAGGCCCAAGGCCAGCGACCACCAGGCGGACCCAAGCTTGCGCACCTGGAACAGGATGGCAATGGAAACCGCTGCCATGATGATCGAAAACACCCACGTGACGTTTTCTCCGATGGAGAAGGCGGCGCCGGAGTTCCGGATGAAGTACCAGTGCAGCACTGGCGGCAGGACAGGGATACGCTCGCCCTCAACCATGCTGGAAGTAACCCAGAGTTTGGTCAGTTGGTCCAGCGCGTAGGCGAAGACCGCGAATCCAGCAAAAAGGGACAGCAGGATCCGGCGGCGGGGGCGCCGCGGAGTGGGTGGAAGAGGGAGTGCAGCGTCAGCGGCAAGTTCGTCTGTCATGGTGCTTTCATTCGGATACCGATGTTAATCACAAAAGCCGGCGGCCGAGGAATCCTCAGCCACCGGCTTTCAGAATACGTGCTTAACAATCGAGTTTGGTTCGACCTTGCTAGTTGGCTTCGACCTCGGGCGCGGCCACGGAGCCACGGGCGTCAAGGTCGCGCAGCTGGCCTTCGATGTAGGCCTTCAGGCGTGAGCGGTAATCGCGCTCGAAGCCACGCAGCTGCTCCACCTTGCGTTCGAGCACGGAGCGCTGCTGCTCAAGGGCACCAAGGATCTTGCGGGACTTCTCCTGAGCATCGTTGACGAGGCTGCTGGCTTCGATCTGCGCCTCAGCGATGATCTTGTCCTTCTGGGCCTGGCCGTCAGCGACGTGGCGGTCATGCATCTGCTGCGCCATGGCCAGCAGTCCGGCAGCCGATTCGGCAGAAACTGTGCTGCCGGCAGCCTGGGAAGGAGCGGCAGCTGCAACAGCAGCAGCCGGAGCAGCCTGCTCAGCTTCCTTCTTCTTGCTTGCTTCGGCGGCTTTGGCGTCGGCCTCGGCCTTGGCGCGGGAGTCGTCCTTCTCGGCCTTGACGGGCGCGGGGACCTTCTCGACCACCGGTGCCGCAGCGGCGGAGCTGGCAGGAACGGCCGAACCGCCCTCGGCGAGCTTCTTGCGCAGCTCGTCGTTCTCCTGGTTCAGGCGCCGGAGTTCAACGACGATTTCGTCCAGGAAGTCATCTACTTCATCCTGGTCGTAGCCTTCGCGGAACTTGGTCGGCTGAAAGCGCTTGTTGACAACGTCTTCTGGCGTCAAAGCCATCTGGTCACCTCACTGGTCTAGTTAGTCAGTGGCCTTCCGGCCGTCAAAACTACGGTACCTAAATATGGACTGGTTCCTCTAATTCAACACCGTGGTGTCAAACCGGAGTTTCTTCGCGTTGCAAGTGACAGTTCCCTGCGGATCTGAGCCTGAACAGCTAGGTCTAATGGAAATTTACGCGAAACTCCTGGTGATACCCATCGCCACGCTGACAGCGATGAACAAAATCAGGAACCCCAGGTCCAGGCTGATGCCGCCAAGCCGCAGAGGCGGGATCAGTCTCCGCAGGACCTTCAGTGGCGGGTCCGTGACCGAATACACTGCGTGGGCCACCACGAGGGCCGGCCCACGGGGGCGCCACTCCCGGGCAAACATCTGGACCCAGTCGAACACCAGCCGCACGATGAGTGCCACAAGGAACAGTAAAAGGGCGATATAGACAAGTCCGAAAACAATTCCCATGACTTAACTCATATCTCCATGTCCATTCCGGATACCGCAGCGTCCTGCCAATGTTTCTTATCTATTTCAGCACAGATGCCAGACAGGTCCACCTGCCTGGCATCCACAATGAGCCTAATGGCTAGCTTTGATTGAAGAAGCTCGCCTGGGTCTCGCTGACCTTCTTGTCATCGCCGATGACCTCGATGTACGACGGCGACAGGAGGAAGACCTTGTTGGTGACACGCTCGATGCTGCCCCGGAGTCCGAACACGAGCCCTGCGGAAAAGTCCACAAGGCGCTTGGCATCGGCCTCGCCCATGTCGGTGACATTCATGATGACCGGGATGCCGTCACGGAAACTCTCGCCGATAAGCTTCGCGTCGTTGTAGGACCGCGGGTGGATGGTGGTGATCTGCCGGAGGCCGGAAGACTCTTCGCGGCTGGATGCCGCACGCTTGATGGGGGTCACTGGTGCGCGGTATTCCTCTTCGGGGACATAGGACGCCTCACGGCTGACCTCGCGGACGGGTGCGGGTGCACGGCGTTCCTCGCGGTCAACTTCCATGGATTCGTCCTCATCCTTACGTGTGGTGTGGTGCTCGGACTCGTAATGTTCATCGCCATCGGCGAGCCCAAGATAGATCATTGTCTTGCGCAGAGCGCCGGCCATGGTCGACTCCTAATCGTGTCCGTAGGCGGGCCGACCAATGATTTGACAGCACTGGAAATCCCCGCCATTCACTTCCAATGCTTTGACGCTACCCCACGGCGGGACGCGATCCGAGAATATCCGAACCGATCCGCAGGTGTGTCGCTCCGAAGCGGATGGCCACCTCGAGGTCCTGGCTCATACCGGCCGAAATGCCCGTGGCGCCCGGATGGTCCGCGGTGAGCCGGGCAGAGATGGCGGCTAGCTTCTCGAAGGCCGCTTCTGGCGGGGATCCAAGTGGCGCCACAGCCATGACGCCGGCCAGGACCAGCCCGCCGGCGGAAGCCAGTTGCTCTGCTAGGGACGGGACCTCGGCGGGAGCGGCCCCGCCGCGGTGTGCACCGGCGTCGTCGTCCAGGCTGACTTGGATGAAGCATTCCAGCGCAGCCCGCCCTGACCGGTCCTGTTCGGTAGCCATGGCCCGGGCGAGCCCGTCAACGAGCTGCGGCCGGTCCACGGAGTGGACGGCATGGGCATAGCGGACAACGGATTTGGCTTTCTTGCTTTGGAGTTGGCCCACGAAATGCCAGTTGAGCCCGAGGTCGTGCAGGGCTTCAGCTTTCGCAGAGGCCTCCTGATCCCTGTTCTCTCCGACGTCCTTGACGCCCAGGGCGGCGAGCCGGCGGATGTCGTCCGCCGGGTGGAACTTGGTGACGACGATTAGCGCCGGCTCATCCGCCCGGCCTGATGCCTTTGTGGCAGCGACGATGCGGCTCCTCACGGCGGCCAGGCCATTTTCCAATTCGGCAGTGCGCGCTGCAGGGTTCGTGGCCTCAGTCATGCGTCCAGACCAATCCGGCAAACCGACCAGTGTCTTTGTTACGGCGGTAGGAGAATAGATCCTGGTTCTCAAGCGTGCAAGGCCCGCAGTACATGACGTCCACGCCTGCCGCCTCCAGCTGGCTCCGCGCGCCGGCAGGCAGGTCAAGGCCGGGAGTCCCCCAGCTGGTGGTGGACCACGCCGCAGGAACTGCTGCCGCTACGTCGGCCCGCAGCCCGGCCGGAACCTCGTAGCAGCTGCCGCAAATTGACGGACCGAGCCATGCCTGGATGTTGACGGCCCCCATGGCCCGCATACGTTCGACCGCGGCGGGAATGACCCCCGCCGCCAGCCCCGGCCGGCCGGCGTGGACAGCACCAAGCACAGGGCCGCCTGGGGCCTGGCCGACCAGCACCGCGGGGATGCAATCAGCCACCATGACCGCCAGCGGCACGCCCCTGGAAACCATGGCATCTGCCTCAGGATCGGGACTGCCGGCCTCCATGACCGCCACGGCAGTTCCATGCACCTGGTTCATGAACCGCAGGGAACCCGGCACCATGGCGGCATTGAGCTCCAGTTCTGCCCTGCGTACCCGGACATCGTCCGCGTTGTCCCCCACATGCAACGCCAGGTTGCCGGCGCGTGTGTCCGTGAAGGCCACGGTCACACCGGGGAGGACTACCGCCTTCCAAAGGAACAAGCTGCGCCCTACTTCAGGAAGTCGGGGACATCCAGGTCATCGGAGCGGCTGCCGGAGAGGTCCGGCTCCACGACCGAGGGAAGGTCGACGTCGAAACCGGAGTCCGCGGGAACCGCCGACGGGCGCTGCTGGCCCCAGTTGCTCAGGCCGGACGCACCGACTCCGGCGTGGACCGGCTGTACGTTCATCTGGTGGCTTCCGCCCGACGGCGCCTGGGCCGGGGCCGGGGCCGGCGCGGCGGGGCGCTGGGGGGCTACCTGGGGCTGGGACTGGTCCATGGACGGCGAGGTTGCCTTGACGTCGTCGAAGCCGGCGGCAATGACGGTCACGCGGGCCTCGTCGCCAAGGGCGTCGTCGATGACCGCGCCGAAGATGATGTTCGCTTCCGGGTGGGCCACTTCCTGGACCAGCCGCGCCGCTTCGTTGATCTCGAAGAGGCCGAGGTCGGAGCCGCCCTGGATGGACAGCAGGACACCGTGGGCGCCGTCGATGGAAGCCTCAAGCAGCGGCGAGGCGATAGCAAGTTCCGCAGCCTTCACGGCACGGTCCTCACCGCGGGCTGAACCGATGCCCATCAGTGCCGAGCCTGCGCCCTGCATGACGGACTTCACGTCCGCGAAGTCAAGGTTGATCAGGCCGGGCGTGGTGATGAGGTCAGTGATGCCCTGGACACCGGACAGCAGGACCTGGTCAGCAGAGCGGAAAGCGTCCAGGACGGAGACGTTGCGGTCGCTGATGGACAGGAGCCTGTCGTTCGGGATGACGATCAGGGTGTCCACTTCGTCGCGGAGGGCGTCGATGCCCGCCTCGGCAGAGCCGGCACGGCGCCGGCCTTCGAAGGTAAACGGGCGGGTGACTACGCCGATGGTCAGCGCGCCGAGCGAACGTGCGATACGTGCCACGACGGGAGCGCCGCCAGTACCCGTTCCGCCGCCTTCACCGGCGGTCACGAAGACCATGTCTGCGCCGCGGATGACCTCTTCGATCTCGTCCGCGTGGTCCTCAGCTGCCTGCTTGCCCACCTCCGGGTTGGCGCCTGCGCCGAGCCCGCGTGTCAGCTCCCGCCCAACGTCAAGCTTGACGTCGGCATCGCTCATCAGCAGGGCCTGGGCATCGGTGTTGATTGCGATGAATTCGACACCGCGAAGACCGACTTCGATCATGCGGTTGACTGCGTTCACGCCACCGCCGCCGATGCCGACGACCTTGATGACGGCCAAGTAATTCTGCGGAGCTGCCACGTTACGTGTCCCTTGTTCGTGTCCTATTGCGAAAACTGATGGAGTCGAGCTTGAAGCTTTGAACCTTAACCTTCGAGTTGAAGGTTATAGTTATGTCAAGTAACTCATGTCTGTGACGGTATTTCCTATGGTTCGCACATTCAATAACCGCAGGCCGCGTGTCGTGCTATTCCCGGGAAATACAGAGATTTAGCGCGTCACAGGATGCCTGGGCACACTGACGTCATAGACACGCACGGGGTTCTTCGGATCGGCGGGAACCTTCAGCAGTGCCTCCAGGACCTTGGCTTTGAGTTCCCTCTCCGACGCGTTGCCCCAGACGATGGTCTGCCCGTCCACGAGCTTGAGTTCCACGGCATCGACAGACTGTGCTGAGGCATTGGACAGCTTCGCCAGGACCTCGGGAGGAAGGGCGCCAAGGACCGCCGCCGTCGCCTGGAACAGATCCTTGCCGATGGTGCCTGCGCCGCCGTCGATCACTGGCAGCGCCACGGAGGCTGGATCCGTGGTGGCCGCCAGCTGCACACCGTCAACGTCAACTTGCTGGTACTGCTCCCCCTGCTTCACCAGGGCCACCGGGACGCGTTCCCGGACTTCGACAACCAGGTCCGACGGAGGTCGTGCCTGCGTTTTCACTGATTTGATCTGGATGAGTGGTTCCAGAAGCCGGTCCACCTCCTCGTCGGTGATTTGCGGCAGGGGTTTGCCCTTCAGCGGTTCCAGGGCGGCCTGGACCTGGTCAGCAGTCAGGAGCCTGGTGCCGGATACGGAGATGGTGCTGACCGCCAGCAGCGGCGAAAAGATGGCTGCTGCGAGGATCCCTGCTACCACCGCGGCAAGGGTGCTGGCCGCGATGATGATGTTTCGCTTCAGCCGCCTGCCTTTGGGCTCCGGGAAAGCCAGGACGTTCGCGCCTGCAGCTGCCCCGCTGGACTGCCCTTCCCTGGCCTGCTTCTCCTTGGATTTGGCGCCCTTGGGCTGTTTGGCCCTTGCCGGGGCCACTTCCGGCCCCGGAGCGGTCTTGGAAGCGGAGATGACCTCCGGCTCCTCCGCCTGGCCGGGCGCGGGGGTGCCGGACGGGCCGCCGGAAGGATGGCCGGACCTGTTCCTCCCCTGTTGGGCGCGTCCCGGCGAGGTGTAGGTGGGGCGCCGGGCACTAGCCACGCAGTGCCTGCACGATCTTCGGGCCGTAGGCGGTCACATCGCCGGCTCCCGCGGTCAGGACAATGTCGCCAGCGTCCGCAGCGCCAACAAGCTCCGCTACCGCGGCGTTTCCATCCACCAGGCGTCCACCGGCGCCAAGGTGGTCGGCGATCAACTGGCTGGTGACCCCGGGGATAGGATCCTCGCGGGCCGGATAGATATCCAGGACCAAGGCGGTGTCGGCCAGGTTCAGGGCCTCGGCGAACTCGCGGGCGAACTCCCGGGTCCGGGAAAAGAGGTGCGGCTGGAAGAGGACGTGGACCCGGTGGTCACCGGCAACTGACCGGGCTGCAGCGAGGGCGGCACGCACTTCGGTGGGGTGGTGGGCGTAGTCGTCGAAGACCCGGACGCCGCCGGCCTCCCCTTTCAGTTCAAAACGGCGTGACGCGCCGGAAAAGTTGCCCAGGGCCGCGGCGGCGGCGCCTGGTTCAACCCCCAGTTCCAGTGCCACCGCAAAGGCGGCAGCGGCGTTCAGGGCGTTGTGCCGGCCCGGAACCTGCAGCTGCAGGCCGAAGCGGCCTGCAGTGGTGGACACCGAAACGTCTCCCGGGCCGCCGTCGTGCAGCACCAGATCCGCTTCATCCGAGGTGCCGTACAGGAGTACGCGGGTGTTGCCGCGCTCAAGGGTGCGGCGTGCGAGGGCCAGGGCGCCGGCGTCATCGGCGCAGGCGACCAGGACGCCGTCCGCGGGCAGGAGTTCCGTGAACTGGTCAAACGATGCGTAGACAGCCTCCGCGGTTCCGTAGTGGTCAAGGTGGTCCGGCTCCACGTTGGTGACGACGGCTATCCGGGGCCGGTAGTTCAGGAACGAGCCGTCCGATTCGTCGGCCTCGGCCACAAAAATCCCGGACGCGCCATGTGCTGCGTTGACACCGAGCGCAGGAACGTTGGCCCCGATTGCAAACGAGGGATCCAGCCCGGCGCCCTGCAGCAGCACAGTGATCATCGACGTCGTGGTGGACTTGCCGTGCGTGCCTGCCACCGTGACCACAATGTCCTCGCCCATGGTGGCTGCCAACGCCTCAGACCGGTGCAGCACTGGCAGCCCCGCCTCTCGGGCAGCCACCAGCTCTGGGTTGTCTGCACGGATCGCGGAGCCCGCCACCACGGTCTGGGCGTCGCCGAGGTTCGCGGCATCGTATCCCACAGCTACCCTGGCACCTGCGGCCGCGAGGTCGGCCATGACAGGGAGGTCCTTGGCGTCGGATCCGCTGACCACCAGCCCGCGGGCAACCATGATCCGGGCAACGGCGGACATCCCAACACCGCCGATCCCGATGAAGTGGACGCGGCCCAGGGATTCCTGGCTGTGGATGTTGGCAGGGCTCATTCGGATACCGCTTCCAGGACAAGACCAGCCATGCGCTGGTCGGCATTTCTGATTCCAAGGCGCTGGGAGTTGGCGGCCATGGCGGCCAACCGGACTGGGTCAGTCACCAGCGGGATGAGATGGTCCCTGACCCATTGGACGGAGAAGTCCCGGTCCTGGACGAGGAGCGCCCCCTCAGCTTTGACCAGCCCCGCAGCGTTGAGCGCCTGTTCGCCGTTGCCGATGGGCAGCGGGATAAAAACGGCGGGCACGCCCACGGCGGCCGCTTCGCAGACTGTCGCGGCGCCGGACCTGGCCACGAGCACGTCGGCGGCGGCGTAAGCCAACTCCATGCCGTCCACGTACTCCACCTGCCGGTAGCCGGGGGCCGTAAGCGTGCCGCCGTTGGCATTTAGCACTGCCTTGCCGCGTCCGGTGATGTGCAGTGTCTGGATGCCCGCGGCAGCCAGGTCCTCGACGGCCGCAGCGACAGTGCGGTTGATGCTCTGGGCACCTGAGGAACCGCCGGTAACAATCAGCGTAGGCTGCGTCGGGTGCAGGCCCAGGGCTTCGCGGGCAGCAGCCCGGGACGCAGCCCGTTCCAGGCCTGAAATCTCAGTGCGCATGGGCATCCCGACGTGCCGGGCATGGCGGAGCCGCGTGGTGTCGAAGGCGACGGCTACGTACTTGGTCAGCATGGCACCGACACGGTTGGCAAGGCCGGGACGCGCGTTTGCTTCATGGATCACTATGGGGATCCGGCGGCGCCGGGCAGCCAGGTACATGGGAGTACAGACGTACCCGCCCACGCCGACGAGCACGTCGGCGTCATGTTCATCCAGGATCCGGCCGGCTTGCCGTACGGCCCCGGCCAGGCGGCCGGGCAGCCTGAGCAGGTCCATGGACGGCCTGCGCGGCAACGGCACACGGTCGATGGTGGCAAGCTCCAGTCCCGCGGCAGGCACCAGCCGGGTTTCCATGCCGGACGGTGTTCCGACGGCGAGGAGCCTGGCTTCAGGCGCGGCGGTCCGGATGGCGGCGGCGATGGCAAGGAGGGGGCTGATGTGCCCCGCAGTACCGCCTCCGGCGAGGACGATGGAGAGAGTTTGGGAAGTCATCTGGTGCTAGGTACGCTTTCTGGCGGTTTTCTTTGGGCCGGTGGATCCCCGGGAGGGCCTGTTGCCGAACTTCAGCATCCGCTTGGGCCGTATTGCCGGGGCCATCTGTTCCCTGGCGAGTGACAGCACGACGCCGACGGCGCACAGCGACATCATGAGCGCCGAACCGCCGTAGGAGATGAACGGCAAAGGGACGCCGATCACGGGCATCAGCCCGGTGACCACGGACATGTTGACTGTGGCCTGGCCGAGGAGCCAGACCATGATGGTGCCCGCCAGGACCCGGTGGAACATGTCCTCCTGCGCCACCACGACGCGGTAGATCGCGGCCCCCAGGATGGCGAACAGGACCAGGACGACGACGGTGCCCACCAGCCCCAGCTCCTCACCGATGATGGCGAAGATGAAGTCGTTGTGGGCTTCCGGGATCCAGCTGTACTTCTGTCTGCTTTGGCCAAGTCCGACGCCGAACCAGCCGCCGGACGCCAGTCCGTAGATCCCGTTCGTGGCCTGGTAGTTCGCATCGATGCCGTCGGCACAGGACTTTCCCGTCCACCACGAGGTGATGCGGCACATGCGGTTGGAGCTCGTGATGGCCATGGCGGCAGTTCCCGCGGCGCCGATCAGCGCGGCGAAGCCGAACAGATACAACGGCACGCCGGCGAAAAAGAGCGCGGCCGCGGTGATCATCATGATGATCATCGCGGTGCCCAGGTCATTTCCCAGGACGACGAGGCCGATGACAAGGCCAGCCGCGGGAACAGCGGGGATCAGCGCGTGCTGCCACCGGCGCAGGAGCTTGCCCTTCCTCGCCAGGACTGTGGCCATCCACAGGGCCAGGGCCAGCTTCGACGCCTCGGACGGCTGGAACGTGATGCCGCCGATGTCGATCCAGTTCTTGTTGCCGTTGACTTCATCGCCGATGACCTGGACCAGTGCTAGGAGTACCAGTGCGATGCCCAGGCCGGGCCAGGCAAGGCGCTTCAGCCAGACAACGTTGATGCGCGACAGGACGAACATGGTGAAGATTCCAATGGCGGCAAACATGCCCTGTTTCAGGGCGTCACCATACGGGGACTTGCCGGCCGCGATTGATTCCACGCTGGAAGCAGAGAGCACCATCATGATGCCGATGGCGGTCAGGGCGAGGGTGGAGCCCAGGATGAGGTAGTAGGTGGAACCGTTCCGCGAGGTTCCGGTCCCTTCCAGAGCTGACCAGAAACGGCGGTACCCGTTGCGGATTCGCACAGGCAAGGAGGGCCGGGAACCGGCAGGAGCTGCGGTTTTTCCCGGGCGCGGCGTTGCTGCCGGCGGCCGGGTGGGCGTGCTGACCATTGTTACTCCTCGCCGGTCTGGGCCTGCCCTTCCACCAGCTCGCGGACAGCTTCGATAAAGGCGTCGCCACGGTGAGCGTAGGAAGAGAACTGATCCATGGATGCAGCTGCCGGCGCCATCAGAACTGTGTCACCCGGCGCGGCAAGCTGAGCCGCTGCCGCAACGGCGCGGGACATCACTGTCCCGCCGGAGTCCGACGGGCTGCCTGCGACGGCCCCGCCCTCTGCGGCAGTCTGCATCTTTTCAGTGTCGCCCGCGTGCGGTCCGATCACCGGGACATCCGGTGCGTGTCGTTCGAGGGCCTGAACCAGGGCCTCGGTGTCCGTGCCGATCAGCACCACGGCCTTGAGCCGCGCTGCGTGGTCCCGGACCAGGTCGTCGTAGCTGACGCCCTTGGACAAGCCGCCGGCGATCCAGACCACCTTCTCGAAGGTGGCCAGCGACGCCGACGCAGCGTGCGGGTTAGTGGCCTTGGAGTCGTTGATCCAGAGGACGCCGTTCTGCCGGGCTACCGGCTGGATCCGGTGATTGCCAGGGACGTAGTCACGGATGCCTTGGCGGACAGCGTTGGCGTCAACGCCGTAGGCCCGGACCAGTGCTCCGGCGGCCAGGGCGTTGGCCACCATGTGCCGCGGGGCGAATTCTCCGAGGTCGGACATTGAGGCGAGCTCAGCCGCGCTGTCCTTGCGCTCGGGGATAAAGGCGCGGTCAACGAGGAGCCCCTCCACCACACCCAGCATGCTGATCGCCGGGGTAAGGGTGGTAAAGCCCACGGCCCGGCAGCCTTCCACGACGTCGGCGTTCTCCACCATCCGCTCGGTCTCGATCTGCTCTGCGTTGAATATGCAGGCCTTCTGGGTGCGTTCGTAGACTTTGGCCTTGTCCGCGAGGTAGGACGTGTACGATCCGTGCCAGTCCACGTGGTCCTCAGCCACGTTCAAGCACACACTTGCCACGGGCGAAAGCGATTCAGCCCAGTGCAGCTGGAAGCTGGAAAGTTCGACGGCGAAGACGTCGTATTGAACGGGATCGCGGAGGGCGTCAAGGATGGGAGTCCCCACGTTTCCGACGGCGATGGCCTTCAGTCCTGCGGCCTGCAGCATCGCTTCGGTCAGGCCAACCGTGGTGGTTTTGCCGTTTGTTCCGGTGATGGTCAGCCAGTCAGCTGTCTTGTGCCCTTCCCGGATGCGCAGCCGCCAGGCAAGTTCGACGTCGCCCCAAACGGGGATGTGGGCGCGTGCGGCGGATGCCAGGAGGGCTTGGTCCGGGCGCCAGCCCGGTGACGTCACGATGAGTTCGGGCAGGGACCCATCGATTTTCGGGATCCTGCTGACCGCTTCATCCCCCAGGAGAACGTCGGCGGCACCGACGATCTTCAGTGTTTCAGCGTGGGCCTTTGCTGTCTCGGACGTGGCTGCGTCAACCACCACGACGCGGGCACCCAGTTCGATGAGGGTATCGGCCGCGGCGAAGCCGGACACGCCGATGCCGGTGACCACGACGCGCAGGCCCGCCCAGTCCGAGTCCCAACTGGTGAGGTGAGTGAGGCGGGAGGAAACTGTCACAGGAGCACAACCCATTCAGCGTAGAAGATCCCCAGGCCAACGGCTACGAAAAGCCCTCCGAGGATCCAGAATCGGACTACCACGGTAACCTCGGCCCACCCCTTGAGCTCAAAGTGGTGCTGCAACGGGGCCATCTTGAAGAAGCGTTTACCACCGGTGGCCTTGAAGTAGCCCACCTGGATGATGACGGACAGGGTGATGAGGACAAAAAGCCCGCCGATGATGCCCAGGAGCAGTTCGGTGCGGGACAGGATGGCGAAACCAGCGATTGCGCCGCCAATCGCGAGGGATCCGGTGTCTCCCATAAAAAGCTTGGCAGGAGAAGTATTCCACCAGAGGAATCCAACGAGGGCTGCACTCATGATGGCGGCCAGAAGGGCGAGGTCGAGGGGGTCGCGGACCGAGTAGCAGCCGCTGCCGGCTTCCCGCGGGGAGCCGCAGGCCTGGTTGCTTTGCCAGATGCCCATCAAGGTGTAAGCGCCGAAAACCATGACGGAAGCACCTGCAGCGAGGCCGTCCAGGCCGTCCGTCAGGTTCACCCCGTTGGTTGCCGCGGTGACAATCAGGTTGGACCACACGACGAACAGTATGGCGCCCAGGACGGTACCGCCGAAGGCCAGGTCCAGCCACGGAAGATCGCGGACCAGCGAGATTTTGGTGGACGCGGGCGTAACGCCGTCTGCATCCGGGAAATTCAGGGCGAGGATGGCGAACGCGACTCCCACAGTTCCCTGGCCGATGAGCTTGGCTTTGGCGTTCAGCCCCAGGCTTCGCTGTCTTGAGATCTTGATGAAGTCATCGAGGAAGCCAACCAGGCCCATCCCCACCATGAGGAACAGCAGGATCAAAGCCGACGCTGAAGGACCCGGAGACGCCGGATTCATCATCCACATGATCAAGTGCGTCAGTCCATAACTCAGCAGGACGGCGGCCACCACCACGGTTCCACCCATGGTGGGCGTCCCGCGCTTGGTGTGGTGGGACGTCGGTCCGTCATCCCTGATGAACTGGCCGTAGCTTTTGCGGACCAGCAGGCGGATAAAGAGCGGGGTTCCCACCAGGGCGCACAATAGGGCAAGGCCAGCGCCGATCAAAAGTGCAATCACAGCTGTTCGCTCCCTTCACTGGCAGGTACGGGGGCTTGTGGGGGTAATGCTATCCGATCGCCTAAATGCCGCAGCCCAACGCTGTTGGAGGACTTGAACAGGACGAGGTCGCCGGGTTCAAGTTCGGCGTTGAGCAGTTCGTAGGCGTCCTCGATCGTTTCGGCGAAGCTGCATTCATCACCCCAGGACCCCTCCTGCACGGCGGAGACATAGAGCGGCCGGGCCTCCCGGCCCACCACCACCAGGCGGGAGATATTAAGCCGGACAACCTGGGTGCCCACCACGGTGTGTTCGCGGATGGATTCCGGTCCGAGTTCCAGCATGGCGCCCAGGACAGCCCAGGTACGGCGGCCGCGGCCGAGGTCGGCGAGGGTCCGCAGGGCGGCCCGCATGGATTCCGGGTTGGCATTGTAGGCGTCGTTGATGATGGTGACGCCGTCGGCCCTTTCGGTACGTTCCATGCGCCAGCGGCTGGCTGCCGTTTGGGTGCTGAGTGAGGCTGCGATGTCCCGTCCGGCGACACCGGCGGCGTGTGAGGCCGCAGCTGCGGCGAGCAGGTTGCCCACGTGATGGGACCCGATCAGTTTGCTGCTCACGTGCAGGTCCGGTTCGCCCGACGGCAGGACGAGGTCAAACTCAGGGTTTCCGGCAGGGTTGGTGTCGGGCTTGACTGCCTGGACTCCGGCGCCAGTGCGGCCTTCAGCGGAGAATCCGAGCACTGTGGCCTGGGTACGGTCCCGCATGGCGGCGACGCGTTCATCGTCGAGGTTGAGGATCGCAGTACCGGTGGCGGAAAGTCCTTCGACCAGTTCACCCTTGGCCCGGGCGATGTTCCCGACTCCCCCGAATTCACCGGCGTGGGCGGTCCCCACGCCGAGTACTACGCCGATGTCTGGCTTAACCATGTCTGCCAAGTAGCGGATGTGGCCGATGCCCGTTGCTCCCATTTCAATGACCAGGTACCGGGTGCTGCTGTCCGCGCTGAAGACCGTCAGCGGGACACCGATCTCACCGTTGTAGGAGCCCTGTGGCGCAACGGTGGCACCCTGGGTGGCCAGGACGCCGGCGAGGAGGTCCTTGGTGGTGGTCTTGCCTGCCGAGCCCGTGATGCCCACAACCGTGAACTGTTCACCGGCTGCCTGGCGGGCTGCACGAATGCGGCGTACCGCCTCCGCGGCGAGGGCGCCCATGGCCAGCACCGCATCGTCGACCACCACTGCGGGGTAGTTCTCGCCGTCCGGGCCGGCAACCGGCCGTTCCATGAGTGCCAGCGTTGAACCGTTGCCAAAGGCGGCGCCAACGAAGTCGTGGCCGTCCGCATACTCTCCCGGTTTCGCGACGTACAGCGATCCGGGCGTGGCTTCGCGGGAATCCGTGACCACCGAAAGAGGCGTGATCTCCGGATCGGCGTCCAGGCGCCCGTTTGTGATTTCGGCGATTTCCGCCGCAGTAAATGCAATCATCTCGGTCTAGGACTCTATCCGGTCGTCTTGGAGAACGGTGAATCCCTTTGCTGTCAAGGCGTCGCGGAGTTCCACCCTGTCGTCCAGGGCAACGTTGACGCCTTTCACTTCCTGCCAGACTTCGTGGCCGCGGCCAGCGACGAGAATAGTGTCCTGGGGTCCGGCGAGTTCAACGGCCTGGCGGATGGCTTCATCGCGCGGGAAGACTTCCAGGATGCGGCACTCAAGCGAACCCCGCTGCTGCGCTTCCAGCGCTCCCGCCAGCACGTCGGCGCGGATCGCGGCAGCGTCCTCGTCATGGGGGTCGTCATCGGTGACAATTACGGTGTCGGCAAGAGTCGCCGCGATGGCTCCCATTGCAGGACGTTTCCCTTGGTCCCGCTGCCCGGTTGCCCCAAACACCACAATGAGCCTGGACCCTGGCTGCGGTGATCGGACGGCTTCCAGCGCCCTGGCCAGAGCGTCCGTATTGTGGGCAAAATCAACCACTGCGGCGGGCGACTCGGAGACCAACTGCATGCGGCCAGGAACGGCGACAGTGAAGGGATCGTGCTCATCCAGGGCGGCCTGTACTGCCGCCACGCCCACTCCACTGGCCAGGACCATCACGGCTGCCAGCGCCGCATTGGCCACGTTAAAGCTGCCAGGGAGCCCCGTGTGGACCCTCAACGAGGCGCCACTCGGGCCCGTCAGTGTGAAATCCGTGCCCAATCCACGCGCAGTAGCCGACGTAACCGTCCAGTCGGCAGACCTTGCCGGTGTGGCCGCGAGGGTGGTGACAGGGATCTCCACGGCGTCGGCGAGCCGGCGGCCCCAGTCGTCGTCGACCGTCACCACGGCACGGCGGGCGCGGCGGGGAGTAAAGAGTTCTGCCTTGGTCTGGAAGTAGTCATCCATGGTTCCGTGCAGGTCCAGGTGGTCCTGCGTGAGGTTGGTGAAGCCCGCCACGTCGAAGACCACCCCGTCCACGCGCTGGAACGAGACCGCGTGGGAGGAGACCTCCATGGAGGCGGCGTCCAGCCCCCGCTCCCGCATCAATGCCAGCAAGGCGTGGACATCCGTTGACTCGGGCGTGGTCAGCAGGCTGGGAATGGCATCGCCGCCTGCCTTGATTTCAATCGTCCCGATAAGGCCTGTCTTGAGGCCAAGGGAACGAAGCAGCGCGTTGATGAAATAGGTGGTGGTCGTTTTTCCGTTAGTCCCTGTGACGCCGAACAGCGTCGGCGCGCCGCCATCGGCAGGCTGGCTGCGGTAGATCATGGCCGAAAGCGGTCCCACCACGTTGCGCGGGCTCTCAACCACCAACACCGGCACTGAGGTGTCTGCCGACAGCGCCAGGAGGCGAGCACCGGCGTCGTCCGTCAACACCGCCGCCGCCCCGGCGCCTATTGCCTGGGCTGCGAAGTCCGCTCCGTGCCGCGAGGCTCCCGGGAGCGCGACGTAGAGGTCTCCCGGCTCAATGGTGCGCGAGTTCAAGGAGATCCCGGTGATGGTCACCGACGCCGACGGGCCCGGAACGGACACACCGATGGATTCGCCGATGCCCGCCAGGCTCACTGCGGAAACGGACGTGGGCCTGAACCGCCCCGTGGCGGATCCCCCGGCCGGAACTTTATGGCTGCCGGGGGCATTGTGATCTGACAAGAGGATCTCCGAAAGTGCTAGTGGATCAAACCCGCCGGACGTGCTTAGTCAGCGGGCCGTGCTGGGGCGTGCGGCAGTACTACTTGGCGTATTGCGGCAGCCGCGCCGGTTCACCGGTGGACGGCTGGACGTTGTAGGTGCGCAGCGCCTGGCTCATGACTGACCGGAAGACCGGCCCCTGCGTAATGCCATAGATGCTGCCCTTGGGCCGCTGCAGCACCACCTCAACAATAAACCGCGGATCATCCATCGGCGCCATGCCAACGATGGAAGCGGTATACCCGCAGAATCCTGACTTGCCGTCGTCGCACGGCGATTCCGACGTTCCCGTCTTGGCGCCCACACGGTAGCCGTCGATGGCGGCGTCCTTAATCTGCCCTTCGGTGACCGCGCTTTCGAGGATGTCCTGGACCTGCTGCGCAGTGTTGTCTGAGACCACCTGCCGCGAAGGCTGCGGAGCGACCTTCTCTTCAGTCCCGTCCGGTGAGATGTAGGAATCGATCAGGCGCGGCTGGAGCATGACGCCATTGTTGGCGATTGTCTGGAAGGCCCGCACCGTCTGGAGCGTGGACTGCGATACACCCTGCCCGAACAGCACCGTGTACTCCTGTCTGTCGTCCCACTGGTCCGCCGGCGTCAGGATGCCCGAAGCGGTAGCAGGCAGGCCGACGTCCGGAGCCTCCCCGATGCCGAACTTCTGCAGCCAGTCGAATCTCTGCTCCTTGCTGAGTCGCTGGCCAGCCATGACAGTTCCGGTGTTCATGGACCAGCCAAGGATGCCGGCGAGGGTCCGTTCCTCCGTGCCATGGGCAAACGAGTCGCTGAAGGTCTGACCGTCCACTGTGTAGGACGGCGGCAGGGTGAACGTGTCCAGCGGGCTGGACTTTCCTTCCTCAATCAGAGCCGCCGCCGTGATCATCTTTTCCACCGAGCCCGGTTCGTAGGCAGCCGTCACGGAGCGGACCCCGCGGTCCTTGGCGGCCACCAGGCCGGGGTCGTTGGGATCAGGGGAATTAGTGTCGGCCATGGCGATGAGGTTGCCGGTCTTGGCATCCATCACGATAATGATGCCCCACTCGGCGCCCAGCTTGTCCGACTGGCTCTGGATGGCCTGTTGGGCAAAATACTGGAGGTCGGAATTGAGGGTGAGCCTGACATCCTTGCCGTCTTGCGGTGGGGTGAGCTCGTCCAGCCCAACAGGGATTCGAAGGCCGTCCGCACCGATTTCGAAGAGCCTTTTGCCGTCTGCGCCCTTGAGCAGTTCGTCCTGCGTCTGTTCAATTCCGGCCTGGCCTGTGTACCCGTCCTGGAGGAAGCCAATAATGCCGCCGGCCACCGAACCGTTTGGATAGACGCGCTTGCTGACGCCTTCGGTGACGATGCCGGGGATCTGCAGCTTGGAGATCCGGTCCTCTACGTCCGGCTTCAGGTCCTTCGCCACGATGTAGTACTTGGATTCACCGGTGACGGCCTTCCGGAGTTCGTCGGCGTCCATCCCCAGGACAAGGGCGAGTTCGCTAATGCCCTGATCACGGGTGACTTCCACCAGCTTGTCCTGGCCCTCCACCAGGCGCCAAAACTTCTCTGTTTTTGTGTTCGTCACCTGATCCACCACCAAGTTGTAGCGGATGAGGCTGTTGGCCAGCACAACGCCGTTGGAGTCCAGGATGCTGCCACGTTCGGCCGGCAGGACAGTCTGGGTCATCCGCTTGTTCAGCGCAGCCTCGGCCATGCCGCCAACGTCCAGGCCCTGAACGAGGAAAAGCTTGCCGCCCACCACCAGGAGAAGGGTGAGCATGATGCCCAGGCCAAGGCGCAGGCGCCTCGTGGCGTTGGGTACCTTGCCGCTCTTCGCCTTGCCGGTCCTCTGCGCCACCGTGATTTCCTTGCTGTTCGCTGTGTTGCCTGTCAGGTCCTGGCAGTTACTGCCCGGGCGTCCTCTGTAACGGTGCGGGCACGGAGCCTCCGTGCAATTCCACAGCCGGGGCGGGGGCTGCGGCCGGTGCCTCTGCAGCAACAGCCGCCGCAGCGGCGGCCGGCGGCGTTGCAGCTGCCGGCTCCTCAGTCACCGGCTTTCGGCTGGCCAGCGGCTCCCCGGTGCTTGCGGGCGGGACCACGCTCAACTGTCCGGCAACTGCCGGTGCCGGGATGACGGCCCCGGCGGCGCCGCCCTTAACGGCCGGTGTCGCCTTGCCGGTGACCGCCAGGGTTGAAAGGTCGATCTGGCCTTTCACCGTGGACGCCACCATTCCCAAGTCTGTAGCCTTTGCTGCCAAGTTCTGCGGAGCTTCGAAGTTTTGAACCTGCTGTGTCAGATCCTGGTTCTGCTTGGTCAGCGTGCTTTGCTTGCCCCGGAGTTCCACGAGCTGGTACTGGGCCGTGGAAACCGAGATGTTCAACACCAGGACAGCAACCAGCGCGACGGCGAGCAGCGTGAAGCAGAGGACAACGAACGGCGCGCGGCGCTTCCTGGGTGCGGATCGGACAACCGAAAGCGGCGTGCGGGCTTTGCGTCCGGGGCCCGGAGTTCCCGCCGGAAGTCCAATAGCGGGCGCGGCACTGCCGGAGACGACAGGAAAGTTCTTGACGGCGGCGGTGCTCATACGGCTCTCCTGGTTCTAATGCGTTCCACAGCCCGCAGCCTTGCTGAGGCGGCGCGCGGATTCTCTGCGATCTCGACGGCGGTGGGCACCTCCGTGCCCTTCGTGAGGGTCTTGAGTTCGGCCTTGTGTTCCTCGAGTTCGACAGGGAAGCCGAGGGGGGCTGAAGACTTCGAGCCTGCCTGGAACACGCTCTTGACTATCTTGTCCTCCAGCGAGTGGTAGGACATGACCACAATCCGCCCACCGAGGGCAGTTGCCCTGACCGCGGCCGGAACAGCCCGTTCCAGGACATCAAGCTCTTCGTTGACCTCAATCCGGAGCGCCTGGAAAGTCCGTTTGGCGGGGTGGCCGCCGGACTTGGCGGCGGCGGCCGGAACTACCGCGCGGATCTGTTCAACGAGTTCCCCGGTGGTGGCGAAAGGCTTCTGGGCGCGGGCGGCAACAATTCTGTTGGCGATGCGTCCGGCAAACTTCTCTTCGCCCCATTTGCGGATGATCCGAACGAGGTCCTCTTCGGAGTAGTTGTTGACAACATCTGCGGCGGTCTGCCCTCGGCTGGTGTCCATCCGCATGTCCAGCGGGGCATCGAAGGAGTAGGCGAACCCGCGTTCGCGTTCGTCCAGCTGCAGGGAGGAAACGCCCAGATCCATCAGGATTCCGTGGACTTCGCTGATGCCGAGGTCTTCAAGGACGTCAGCGATTTCGTCGTAGACGGCGTGGACCAGGTCAGTCCGTGCGGAGAACGGCGCCAGCCGTTCTCCGGCCAGGGCGAGTGCTTCCTCGTCGCGGTCGATGCCGATCAGGTGCAGGTCCGGAAAGCGCTGGAGCATCGCTTCGGAATGGCCGCCCATGCCGAGCGTGGCATCGATGGCTATGGGAGTTTCGCCCCTGAGCCTGGCTGCTTCGAAGCCCGGGGCCAACAAATTAATGCACCGGTCCCGCAGGACCGGTACATGGCGTTCGGACGTCGGCTTCGGGTGATCGTTCATGCCGTCGTCCTTTCCTGCCGTGGTTGCCGTGGTTGTGCTTCTTGAGCCAGATCCCCATCCGCGCCTGCCGTCCTGCCCGCCTGGCTCCGGGGAAGTGAGCCAGGTTGGCCGGCCGATGGGCGGCTGGAGATCTCGTCCAAGAAGCTCTCCGCCTGTTCCATACCGGTGATTACAGAATCCCCGGAATGGCGTCGTCGGTCTCAGAGAAGGCTGTTTCCTTCTCTGCCAGGTACTCGTTCCAGGCTTGGGCGTCCCAGATCTCGGCCCGGGTTCCTGCGCCGATGACGGCCAGTTCCCTGCCGAGGCCTGCATACTCCCGGAGCGCTGCCGGAATGGTTACGCGCCCCTGCTTGTCAGGTACCTCATCCGAGGCTCCAGAGAGAAAGACGCGAATGTAGTCCCGGGCCTGCTTGGAGGAAATGGGCGCCTCCCGCATTTGCTCGTGCACACGTGCAAATTCCTGCTCACTGAAGACGTAGATGCAACGCTCTTGGCCCCTCGTGAGTACCAGGCCGCCGGCTAGTTCCTCGCGGAACTTCGCGGGGAGGATAATTCGTCCCTTTTCATCCAAACGCGGCGAGTGGGTGCCAAGAAACACTGGCCCACCGCCTGTCTGCTGTCAGGAACTGCACATCCCCTGTGTTGCAACTACCCTCTTATGTCCTCCACATTACTCCACTTTCCCCCACAGTCAACGCAGGATGAGGCCGGATTCCCCCCACTTCAGGGAATGAGGCCCGTAAAACCGGCGAATCGGCCGGTGGTGGAAAGTGGAGGGCCTTTGACGCCGGGAGGGCGTTGCGGTTTTTCGAGGGTGACCGTTAAAAGCAGAAGACCCGCCGTAGCGGGTCTTTATGCCTGGATACCTGGTGACAAATTACTTACGTACGGGATAAAACCCGCGCGGTGGAATGCTGTGGTGCAGAATGGAGGGCTTCGGCGCCTCTTGTCCGGCTGCGTCAGGAGTCGCCGCGGCGCCTCTCGTCCCAGCGTTCTTCCAGATTGCTCATGAAGGAACTCCTGGACTTGCCTGGCTTACCTGGACGGCCGCTGTGGGACTTGCCAGGTGCCGAGCTGCGCATCGTTGCGAAGTACACCCCGGCTCCCATCACCACAAAGCCCAGAACGCCGACGAAGATGTTTTGAAGCGTGACGCCAACCAGCAGGAGGAAAATCCCGGCGAGGGCGCACAGCACCCCGATCACCACATGCCGCGTGGACCATGAGCGTCCGGGATCCGAGCCCATGGAATTCGCGAATTTTGGATCGTCCTCGTGCAGCTGCTTTTCCAACTGTTCAAGCAGCTTCTGTTCGTGCTCCGAGAGCGGCATCACGACCTCCTTAAGTAGGCCAACGTCCGGGCTGCGCCCAGTCAGTACTTCTGCTCCGATAACGACCGGCATGCCGCTCAAGTTCCCGCCCCACCGACGATGGCGGGCGGGAGCGTTATGTCCAGTCGTTCGAAAACTATGTATATATAAGGATAGTTTGTCGCGGGCCGTTCTGAAAGACAGCAATGACTTTCCACAAGGCCCTCCGGCCGGCGGCAGACAGAGGTGACTGCGGGCTAGCCGGATTTTTTTCCGGAATCCAGCAGGCGGGCCGGGAGTACTGATTTGTTGCCAAATTTGCGGCTGACTTTGTCCAACGCCAACTCGGCTGCCCGCCAGTTGTCGTCCCTGCGGTCCAGGCTCAGCTGGAGGGACGTTTGTGCCGCCTCTTCCAGCTGTTCGGCACGGACTCCCACCAGCCTTACGGTCATGCTTCGATCGCCGAGTGACTCCAGGAGCTGGAGGACGACGGCGTAGATCAACTGAGTGCTGTCCACCGGCGTGTGAACGGTCCGGCTCCGGGTGATGGTGGAGAAGTCCGCGTAACGCAGCTTCAACGCCACGGTCCTGGCCACCATTCCGGAACTGCGCAGCCTCTCCGCCGTACGGTGCGACAGACGCAGCAATTCCCGGTGAAGGACGGCGTTGTCGGCGGTATCCACGGCAAAGGTTTCCTCGGCTCCGATGCTCTTCTCCAGCCGCACCGGCGTTACGGGTCGGGGGTCGATCCCCCAGGACAGCCGGTAGACGTGCTCGCCCGTGGCGCCAAGGGTCCGTTTCAGCGTGGGCAAGGGCGTGGCGGCGAGGTCGGCCACCGTCCTGATCCCCATCCGTGCCAAGACCTCGGTGGTCTTGGCACCCACACCCCAGAGAGCTCCAACCGGCAGGCTGTGCAAGTACGGGACGGTGTCTTCCGGCCGAATCAGGAGCAGTCCGTCAGGCTTGCACCGCGTGGATGCGATCTTGGCCACAAACTTGCTCGCGGCGATGCCCACGGAGGCGGTGATGCCCAGCTCGGCGGCAACGCGGCGCCTCAATAGTTCGCCGATGTCTTGGGGCGGGCCCAACCGGCGGATGGCACCGCCGACATCAAGGAAGGCTTCGTCCACGCTCAGGGGCTCCACCAGTTCGGTGACGGATTCAAAAATTCCCATAAGCTGCGCCGAGACCTCGTAATACAGCTTGTGCCGCGGTTCGATGATGACCGCACTGGGACACATCCGTGCTGCAACCACCATGGGCATGGCGGACTTCACACCAAATTTCCGGGCCTCATAAGAGGCCGAGAGCACCACGGAACGGTCTGCCGGATAGCCCACAATGACGGGTTTGCCGCGAAGCTCTGGTCGTGTACGCAACTCAACCGATACAAAGAACGCGTCCATATCCACGTGCAGGATGGGGGTGCGCCGGAGCTCCCGAAGACCCGCTTCGGTGTGCTGATTCATCCCGTCTACATCCCGTCCGGCCCCCACGAAACAATCCTATCCGCTGGTACTGACTAAACTGGAGGCTGAATCCGGCATCAATACCAGGAGGAAAGTCCCTGTGACGGTCATTGGAAATCTTAAGCCAGCAGGATCGGCCGCCCTAGTGGCCGTCGCAGCGCTGGCACTCGCCGCCTGCAGCCCAGCGGCGCCCGGAGTAACCACGCCGTCCTCCGCCACCTCCTCGCAGTCCACGGGCCAGCCCACAGCTACGGCGTCTGCCAGTCCCTCAGCGTCACCGGGCACCTCGGCTACCGTTGGGGCGCTGGTCGCCGGCTTCCCGCAGCAGCTTCTCCCGCTCATGCCGGGAGCCACAGTAGTTTCCAGCAGCTTCGACAAGTCGGCGACGCCGGCAACAGTCGCCTTGGTGGCAAGCATCACAGGCCAGCCCGGCGCCGTCGTCGAGTTCTATACCAAGGCCCTTGAAGCCCAGGGCTTCAAGGCCGTGCCGGGAGAGTCCGTGGGCGCCGTCGCATCAAAGGACTTCGTCCGCGGCGACAACGAGACCGTCAACCTTGCGGTCGTGGAAGCTGCGGGCGTTTCCACGTTCACTATCGGCGCCAATGTGGCAGCTGAGTCAGCCAAGTGACGGTCGCGGAGCAGCTGCGGCTTGAACAGACCGGATACGTGGCGGCCGTCGCGGGCGAGCTGACGGACTTCCTGACCGAGCGTCAGGCCGTTATGTCGGCTATCTCCCCGGACATCGATCCCATCATGGGTTCCATCTCCAACCTGGTCACCGGCGGCAAACGGCTCCGTGCCCTGATGTGCTACTGGGGGTGGCGCGGCGCTGGCGGTGATTCCGGAGCCAGGCAGATCGTGGCTGCAGGCTCGGCGCTGGAGCTCTTCCAGGCCGCGGCGCTCATCCATGACGACATCATCGACCGCTCCGACACCCGGCGCGGCGGGCCCAGCGTCCACCGCCGCTTCAGCCAGCTGCACACAGCCCAGGGCTGGGCTCTCGATAGTGAACGCTTCGGCCACGCCGCCGCCATCCTGACCGGCGACCTGTGCCTGTCCTTCAGCGAAGAGGCGTTCACGGACATCGGCGAAAAAGCCGCGTCAGGCAGCCGAGCGCGGCTCATCTTCAACCTCATGCGGGCCGAGGTTATGGCCGGGCAGTACCTCGACATCCTCGAAGAGGTCGCCGGGCCGGTCAGGGACAGGGCCGGCGCTGTTTCCAGGGCGCAGTCCATCATCCGTTTCAAGTCCGCCAAATACTCCACGGAACATCCGCTGGCCCTCGGTGGCGCGCTGGCGGGAGCGTCAAACGAGCTTCTCCGCGGCTATTCGGCCTTCGCCCTTCCGCTAGGTGAAGCCTTCCAGCTGCGCGACGACGTCCTGGGCGTCTTTGGGGACCCGGTCACCACAGGAAAGCCCGCTGGCGACGACCTCCGGGAAGGAAAGCGGACCGTTCTGGTGGCGCTGGCGCTGGACCAGGCGACGGCGGAGGAATCGGCATTCATCGACGCAAAGCTTGGCAGCCCCGATCTCGGCGACGAAGACATCACCGAGATCCGCCGCATTATCGAGGAATCCGGAGCCCTTCAGGCAACGGAGGTCCTCATCGGCGAATTCGGAGCAGCGGCGTTTGATGCCCTGGACCAACTGGAACTCGACGAATTGCCAAAAACGGCGCTCCGCAGGTTGGCCGAGGCCACCGTCAGCCGCGCGTCCTGAAAATTCCGGTTACCAGGCCAGGGTTTGGGCGCGGCGCCGGATCTCCGTTTTGCGGCCTTCGCGGAGCGCATCAATGGGCCGCCCACGCAGTGATTCGTCTGCGGTGAAAAGCCAGACAATCAGGTCCTCGTCGGAATAGCCGGCATCTGAGAGCACCACAATGGTGCCCTTCAGGCTGTCCACCACGTGTCCGTCCTGGATAAATTCCGCAGGGACGCACCGGATCCGCCGTTCTCCAACCCGCAGCGCGGCCAAAGCACGCTCATCAAGGAGACTGTGGACTTTCGTAATTGAAACGTCCAACAACTGGGCGACATCAGGCAGGGGCAGCCACTCGCCAACAAGGCTTTCTACGTTACTCACGGATCAAGGTTGCCATGACCGGCACCCTGACGCCTAGTCGCCGCTTTGCCGCAGGGGAGATATGCGGCGACACTCCACGAAATTAGTCTTGGCAGCTTTTCAAGAATTCTTGTGCTAATTGACAATCCATGAGAGATTCACATAGATCACATTGGTAACAGCAATAACTTAAGTAACACTAGTAGCAGCATTAACACAGGCAACAGCCACCGCACTCGCAGTTGAGAAGAGGATTCCTTCCATGACGACGTCCCGCTCGCCACAGCAGCCACCCAGGCCGAGCCTGCCCATGATTGCCGCTACCACGGCGGCGCTCCCTGCGGTTGTCCTGTCGTCACTGGCCCTCGCCCAACCGGCTGCAGCTGTTGCCCCTGTCCGGGCCATCCCTGCCACGCTCGCAGCGGCCATGAAGGCACAAGCAGCAGCTGCAACCGCAACCGTTATTCCGGCCGCCTCGGTTTCGACGACCATCCCGTCCGCCTTCCGGCCGACGCAGCCGTCTGTACCCGCCGAATACACCATCGCGCGAGGCGACACCATCAGCAGCATCGCCGGCAGGCACGGCCTGGACACCTACGAAGTCCTTAAGCTGAACAACCTCCAGCCGAACACCATCATCTATCCCGGGCAGAAGATCAAGCTTTCAGGCTCCAGCAGTGCTCCTGTTGCAGCCCCCGCGGCTACTCCACCGGCTGCCGCAACCACATCCGGAGCGACTTACACAGTCAAAGCGGGCGACACGCTCAGCGCCATTGCCTCCCGGCACGGAGTGGGATTGTCGGAAATCTTCGGCTGGAACGGTTTGAATATGCGTTCCATCATTTACCCCGGCCAGAAGATCAAAGTGAACGACGGCGGAACCGCACCTGCGGCAGCTCCTGCCACTGCACTGCAGCCGACTTCCGCCCCCGCAGCACCAGCCCCTGCGGCGCCGGCCCCTGCCGCCGCCCCTGGCGGCTCCTACACCGTCAAGGCCGGCGACACCCTCAGCGCGATTGCCTCCAAGCATGGCGTCAAGCTCTCGGACGTCCTTTCCGCCAACCAGCTGAGCCTGTCCAGCATCATCTACCCCGGCAACAAACTGGTCATCCCGGGCGCTGCCATACAGCCCGCCTCAAGCGAACCCGCCGCAAACGTCACTCCCCTGGTGCCCAGCTCTTTCCTTGGATTCACCTACCCCGCGGCGGTCGTCAGCTCGGCCAACGAGAACAAGGCCCTGCTCAACGCCTCCCCTGTGCCCTCCCGTGACCAGATGCGGGCCATCGTTGCGGATACTGCACGGCGTATGGGTGTTGAACCGGCACTGGCCTTGGCTTTTGCCTACCAGGAATCCGGCTTCGACCAGCGTGCCGTTTCACCGGCGAACGCCATCGGCACCATGCAGGTGATTCCCTCCTCCGGCCAGTGGGCCTCGGACCTCGTGGGGCGCAAACTCAACCTGCTGGATCCGTACGACAACGCCACCGCTGGTGTGGCGATCATCCGCCAGTTGATCGCCACGAGCAAGGACCGCGACACTGCAATCGCCGGCTACTACCAGGGTCAGTATTCAGTGAGCAAGTACGGCATGTACGACGACACCAAGTCCTACGTGGAGGCGATCAAGGCGCACGAAAAGAACCTCGGCTAGACCACCACGCCCAGCCCGGTCCCGGTGGGACCAGTGCGCGCGGGATAACGATACGGGTCCGGATCGCATGTTGATTCGGGCCCGTTTCATTGCGGGATTAGGATCGTAGGGTGCAGGAATACGTGTCTGACCGACTTGTTGGAACGCTGGTGGACAACCGCTACGCCGTCCAGTCCAAGCTCGCGCGCGGCGGAATGTCCACCGTCTACCTCGCTACAGACCTCAGGCTTGAGCGCGAAGTTGCCCTCAAAGTGCTGCACCCGCACCTTGCCAGCGACGACACCTTCCTCGGCAGGCTGGGTCGCGAGGCAAAGGCAGCGGCCAGGCTTTCCCATTCCCATGTGGTTGGTGTCCTCGACCAAGGCAATGACGGCCAAACGGCCTACCTCGTGATGGAGTACATCAAAGGCCACACACTGCGGGACGTCATCATGTCCAAGGGCGCGTTGCCACCCAGGCTCGCCCTCGCACTCATTGATCCCGTCGTCGAGGGGCTCGGAGCGGCACACGCCGCCGGCATGATCCACCGCGACATCAAACCCGAAAACGTCCTGATCGCCGACGACGGCAGGATTAAAGTGGGCGACTTCGGCCTCGCCCGTGCCGTCACCACGTCCACCAGTACGGGTGCACTCATTGGCACCGTGGCCTATCTCTCCCCCGAACTGGTGCTGGGCAAGCAGGCCGATGCCCGGAGCGACATCTACTCTGTCGGGATCATGCTGTATGAAATGCTCACCGGCCGGCAGCCTTTCGACGGCGATGTTCCCATCCAGGTGGCGTACCAGCATGTCAACGGGACTGTGGGGCCGCCGTCGGCGCTGGTGCCGGGCCTTGCCGCGGAAGTCGATGAGCTCGTGCAGTGGTGTACCGCCAACGACCCCGAGAACCGGCCCGTGGACGGTATGGCCCTGCTCCAGGAACTCCGCCACATCCGGACCAACCTCACCGACCGCGAACTGGACCTGCAGCAGCCTGCGGCGCTGGAGGCCGGCCTCCAGAACCCTACTGAGGTCATCGCCCGTACCAACAACCCCACAACGGTGATGTCACCGCTTGCGCCTCCGGAAAGGCCGCCACGGTTTCCGCCCCCCTCGTTTCGGGACAACGCCACGTCGGTCGTTCCCGCCGCCCCATCCCCTCCCGCCGCGTATGTCCCCTATCCGGATACGTCGCCGGCTCCCCTGACCAAGCGCGCCCGGCGCAAGGCAGAGAGGGACGCCGAGAAGGCCAGGTCGCGGGCCGCGGCAACCCCGCTCCGGTCCCTGCGCGAAGGCAACCCCAGGCGTCGCGGTGCCCTGTGGGTGGTCATCCTGATCATCGCCGCGCTCTTGGCCACAGGAGCCGGCTGGTTCTTCGGCATGGGTCCGGGGTCGCCAGGGACCATCCCGGCGGTCGCCAACAAAACGGTGGCACAGGCGCAGCAGCTGCTGAATGAGGCAGGGTTCCAGTCCAGCACCCGCGACGTCTTCGACGACGACGTTCCGTCCGGCCTGGTGGTGGGAACGGATCCTGTAGCCGGAACGGAGACCCGGAAATTTCAGCCGGTGGCATTGTTTGTCTCCAAGGGCCCCCAGCTGTTTGAACTGCCGAAACTGACCGGCATGACACTGGACGAAGCCAAATCCGAGCTCAACAAGGCAGAGATGGCCTTGGGCACCGTTACCGAGAAATTCGACGAAGGCATCGCTGCCGGCATGGTCCTGGCCCAGGACCCTGCCTCCGGGACCCCGGCGCGGCACGGAACGCCAGTGGCCTTGACCGTTTCCAAGGGACCGGAGCCCATTCCGGTTCCGTCCGTCGTCGGGATGGATGAGGACGACGCCGTTGACGCCATCGAAGCGGCAGGCCTCAAGGCAGACGTCGCCAAGGACAAGGTCAACGACCGCAACGTGCCCAAAGGTTCGGTTGCCGCGCAGTCGCCACCCAACGGCACCCTCACCCGCGGCGGTACAGTCACGCTCACCATCTCCGACGGTCCGAAGATGGTGAAGGTTCCCAGTTACGTGGGCAAACAGGCCAAGGAAGCCGAACAGGCACTGCGTCAGCTCGGCTTCGACGTGAAAGTCAACAACATCCTTGGCGGCTTCTTCGGAACCGTCCGGGACCAGGATCCGGTTAATAAAGAGGTTCCAGAGGGCTCCGTCATCACCCTGACCGTGGTGTAGCATCACGCAGTTCGGCTGCGCCCAGCGGCAACATCGCCTGGAATCCGCGGCCACTCAGCTCCAGGAAACGCAAAAGGATGCCTCCCGTGACTCAAAGTCCGGGAGGCATCCTTTTCAGCTGAAGTGCGGGTGGAGCGCCTAGTGCTTGGCGAGTGCCCCTGCGACCAGGAACGCCATTTCGAGCGACTGCATGTGGTTCAGGCGCGGATCGCAGACGGACTCGTAGCGGTCCAGGAACGCCTCCTGGTCAATGGGATCGGCGCCGCCAAGGCACTCGGCGACGTCGTCACCGGTCATCTCAACATGCAGGCCGCCAGGAACCGTGCCCAGGGCGTGGTGGACTTCAAAGAATCCGCGGACTTCGTCAATGACGTCGTCGAAGTTGCGCGTCTTGTAGCCATTGGGCGACGTGACGGTGTTGCCGTGCATCGGATCGGTTACCCACAGGACCTGGGCGCCGGAGGCAGTGACTTTCTCGACGACGGCCGGGAGCTTCTCCCGGATGTTCTTCGCACCCATGCGCGTGATGAAGGTGAGCCGTCCGGGCTCACGCTCCGGGTCCAGCTTGTCGATGAGGCGCAGGGCATCATCGCCGGTGGTGGAGGGGCCGAGCTTCACGCCAATCGGATTCCGCACCCGGGACAGGAAGTCGATGTGCGCGTGGTCCAGCTCGCGCGTGCGCTCCCCGATCCACAGGAAGTGGGCCGAAGTGTCGTAGGGGAACCCTGTGCGGGAGTCGATGCGCGTCAGCGCGCGCTCGTAGTCCAGGAGCAAGGCTTCATGGCTGGCGAAGAACTCCACGCGCTTGAGCGCTTCGAAGTCGGCGCCGCAGGAGGCCATGAACTTGATGGCACGGTCGATATCGCGGGCCAAGGACTCGTAGCGGGCGTGGGCGGGGTTTTCGGTGAAGCCCTTGTTCCACTGATGCACTGAACGCAGGTCCGCGAACCCGCCCTGGGTAAAGGCCCTGATGAGATTCAGGGTGGATGCCGAGGTGTGGTAGGCCCGCAGCATCCGGGAGGCGTCGTGGCCGCGGGATTCCGGCGTGAAATCGTAGCCGTTGACGATGTCGCCGCGGTAGGCGGGAAGCGTCACGCCGTCGCGGGTTTCATCATTCGAGGAGCGGGGCTTGGCAAACTGGCCGGCCATCCGGCCCATCTTGATGACGGGCATGGCTGCACCGTAGGTGAGTACCACGGCCATTTGGAGGATGGTTTTGACGCGGGCGCTGATCTTGTCCGCCGTGGCCGCTTCAAAGGTCTCTGCGCAGTCCCCGCCCTGAAGCAGGAAGGCTTTGCCCTGGGCCGCGGCTGCCAGCCGCTCGCGAAGGATGTCCACCTCGCCGGCGAAAACCAGCGGCGGCAGCACGGACAGCTCCTTGACCGAAGCGTCGAATACGTCCTTGTCCTGCCAGCTGGGCTGCTGGGAGATCGGGAGGTCGCGCCAGTCATCCAATCCCGGATAGTTGGCGGCGCCGCTCTGGGCGGTACTGGACAGCGAGAAGGCGGGTTTTGCGGATAGCTCAGTCACCCTCTAAGACTAGTGTCCCTGAGGCTCATCCGGACACCCGGCCGTCACGCGCGGGGGCGGCCGGCGTCACATCATCCCGCGGCAGGGGTGCCGTCGTCGTCCCGCGGCCCGGGATTAGACGGGCCGCCAGAGCCGGTACCAGGCTTTTCGGCGGGGCCGGTGTCGGCGTCGCCCGCCGGCTCGGACTGCTTGCCCGCGAGCTGCAGCTTCACCACCGCGGCGTATTCGTCCACGTACTCCTGGCCCGAGAGCCGCATCAGCTCGAACATGATCTCGTCGGTCACTTTGCGTTGCACCGCGCGGTCTTCCGCTTGCCCCTGGTACCTGCTGAAGTCCAGCGGTTCGCCGAAGATCATACCGATCCGGCGGATGTGGGGCAGGCGTTTGCCGATGGGCTGGACCTTGTCCGTCCCGATCATGGCCACGGGAATAACGGGAACCCCGGCCTGCAGGGCAAGCTTTGCCACACCGACCTTGCCCCTGTAGAGGCGGGCGTCCGGGCTGCGGGTGCCTTCGGGGTAGATCCCGAGCAGACCGCCACCGGTCAGGACGTCCATGCCGGCGTTGAGGGAAACAGCCGACGCGGCGCCGCCGGACCTGTCCATGGGGAGCTGGTTGGTCAGCCGGAAGAACAGGGCCGTGAGCCGGCCTTTGAGTCCGGTGCCGGTGAAGTACTCGGACTTGGCCAGGAAGATCACCGGGCGGGGCACCATGAGCGGCATAAAGATTGAATCGGAAAATGACAGGTGGTTCGAGGCGAGGATGGCTGCGCCCTCCGCCGGAACGTTGTCCAGGCCTTTGACCCAAGGGCGGAACAGGAGCCGCAGCACCGGACCCAGGAAGATCCTTTTCATGACCCAATAGAACACGTGACTAACCTCTCCGGAAGGCAGCCAGCACTCAATCTGCTAGCACTGAATCGGGCAGGGCCGGCATTCCACTGCAACCCTACTCTAGTGAGATTTGTCCCGAACAGTGACACGATGGACTCATGACAGAAAGCAGCATCCCGCCCCGGCCTGCCGCTTTCAGCTACCCCGGCCACGGGCCAAATGCGAAGACCGGAATCGCCATCTGCCACGGTTTCACGGGGAGCCCCCTCAGTGTCCTGCCGTGGGCTGAACATCTCGCGTCCCAGGGCTTCGCCGTTTCCGTGCCGCTTCTTCCAGGGCATGGGACCGACTGGAGGCAGCTGGCGCGCTGCAACTGGCATGACTGGCATCGCTCGTTTGAAGCGGCTTACGTGGACCTCGCCGCCCGCACTGACACCTGCTTCGTGGCAGGCCTCTCCATGGGCGGGGCCATCGCCCTCCTGACTGCTTCCAGGCACCCCGTGGCAGGAGTCTCCGTGGTCAACCCCGGCCTGAGCTTCTATGACCGCCGGGTGCGGGTCATCGGAGTGCTGAAGTACTTCCAGCAGACCACGCTGCCCATCCAGGAGGACCAGTCCACAGCCGCCGTCACAGACGACGGAGACTATTCCCGGACTCCCCTGGCCGCCGTTCACGAGCTGAAAAAACTCTTCGGCGCTGCCATTCGGGGCCTTCCGCGGGTATCTGCGCCCGTACAGGTATTCAAATCAACAACGGACGCCGTCGTTCCGCCATCGTCGCTGGCCATGCTGAGGCGCCGGCTGGGCGGACATCTGGTGGAAGTAGTCGACCTGCAGAACAGCAGCCATGTGGCTACCCTGGATGCCGACGCCCCCGAAATTCTTGCCAAATCCACAGCGTTCTTCCTTGAGCACGCCACCCGCCCCATTACGTCGGAGACTTCATGACAGCGCTTCCGGACCACAGCCCGTTCCGCAGTGCCTTCCGCGGTGACGGACCACGCATCGGCGTGGTGCTTTCCCATGGCTTCACCGGCAGCCCTCATGGGCTGCGGGCCTGGGCCGCGGCCCTGGCTGAGGCAGGCTTCGCCGTGCGGATGCCGCTGCTGCCCGGGCACGGCACCACCTGGCAGGAACTGGCGCGGACACGCTGGCCCCAATGGTACGGCGCCCTGGACGACGCTTACCTGGAGCTGGACGCAGAGTGCGATCACGTCTTTTCTGCGGGCCTGAGCATGGGTGGTGCCTTGGCATTGCGCGTAGCGGCCACGAGGCCCGTTGCCGGAGTCATCCTGGTCAACCCGGGACTGGTCATCGATGATCCACGTGCGCCCTTGGCCGGCATCCTGAAGCTGGTGCTCAAAAGCACGCCGGCCATCGCCAACGACATCCTGAAACCCGGCATGGATGAGGGCGCCTACCCCCGAACCCCGGTGGCTGCCGCCCACGAACTCAACAAGTTATTCAAGGACACCATCCGGCTGCTCCCCCGGGTCACCGCGCCAGTGCGTGTTTTCCGTTCCAGCGTGGACCACGTGGTGTCCGACTCAAGCATCGTCGCTTTACGCCGTGGCCTCACGCACGCGCCGTTGCAGCTGACCCGCCTCGAGAACAGCTACCACGTGGCAACCCTGGACAACGACGCCGAACAGATCTTCGAGGGTTCTGTGGAGTTCATCCGTTCGATCATCCCGGCGTCGGCGCCGGCCGGCAACACTCACGCAGCACCAGACCACCAGGTGGCTGCCAGCCAGGAGGGCACCGCCCATGACTAGGCCCGATCCCGGTTCCCCGGACCCGAGCGCCAACCAGGACGACGCCGTATGGCTGGATCTGGTGGCACGCCTGGAAGGTTCTCCGGCAGGCCCCGATGTTCCAATCCGGCCGGTCGAAGCCGCTGCACCTGAGGAAGCGGCTGAAGAACGTTCCACAGAAAGGCCAGCTTCCGGCACGGAGGGCGCGGGAAAGCCTGGCGGTTCGGCCAGCTTCCGGGATTTTGACCCGTTAGGGCTGGCACCGTCCGCCCCTGCCGAGCTGTCGGCAGCAGAGCGGCTGTCTGCCGCATCGCCTGGAAGTCCGGAGAGCGGTGAGGACTCCGCGCAGGGCCCGCGGGACTACACTGCGGAGGACGACGACGGCAGCTTCGTACCGGAGGAACCCCCCAGCCTGGCCGGGACGGACCCTCTGACCATGCTCGCGTGGCTGGGCGCGGTGGGCGGACCGGTCGCGCTGCTCCTTTCCGCCATGTTCTGGCGCTCTGCCCCGCTGCTGGCCATCCTGGGGATTGTGGCAGTGTTTGTCCTGGCGGTGGTCTACCTGATCATGAAACTCCCCCAGGAAAAGGATGAGAACGACGACGGCGCCCGGGTCTAGGCCTTAGGGGCCCTCAGCTGCGCATCCGGCTGCTGACCCGGGACAGGTCTGCCGCCCCAATCAGCCCCGCGTTGGGTCCCAGCGCGGCAAGCTCAATGCCGGCCGCCGGGCGGAAACCCCGGCCGGTGAGGTTCCTGGCGAACGCCTTCCTCGCTGGCTCCACCAAGAGGTCTCCGGCAGAGCATAGGCCGCCACCAATAACAAACAGGCCGGGATCCAGGGCCGCCGCCAGGTTGGCAAGTCCCAGCCCCAGCCATTCACCGACTTCGTCAAGCAGTTCCCGGGACGCGGCGTCGCCGGCCAGGGCAAGGTCCGTGACGATCGCCCCGGTGATAGCCCCGGGGTGTCCGTCAACGGCCGCGATCAGCTCCTGTGCTACGGGCGAATTTGCCTGCGCGAGAATCCGGGCTTCCCGCCCCAAGGCGTTGCCGGAGGCATACTGTTCCCAGCAACCGCGGTTTCCGCACTCGCACCGGTGGCCGCCGGGCATAATGATCTGGTGGCCAAACTCCCCTGCCACGCCAAAACGTCCGCGCTCGACCCGTCCGTCAAGCACCATGGCGCCGCCGATGCCGGTCCCCAGCGTGATGCAGACGAGCCTGCTCTCGCCCTGACCGGCACCAAAGCGCCATTCCGCCCAGGCCGCCGCATCGGCGTCGTTAGTGAGCAGGACCGGCCTGCGGAGGAGTCGCTGGAGGTTTTCCCTTAACGGCTCGTTGCGCCAGGCGAGGTGGGGGCTGAACAGGACGGTGCCGCCGTCGAGGTCCATCCATCCTGCCGCGCCGATCCCCACCGACCAGATGCGGTGCCCCGCCCCCAGCTCTTCAACAAGTTCGACGATGACGCGCTCCACAGCCCTGGGATCACTGCCGGGGGTTGAGCGCCGGGCTTCGCTCAGGATCCTGCCGTCAGCATCCACCACGCCGGCAGCAACCTTGGTCCCGCCGATATCGATTCCGATGGCAAGTCCCTTCCGGCCCAGCCGGAGGTGCTCGCGGAACGTTGCCCCTGGCCGGGACCGGGCCGGAAGCGTGGGCGGCCGCCGCTTCCAGGGTGCCGGGCGTCGGAGGGGGCCGGCCTGGGCGCCGGGGGGCGGTTCATACATAGTTCCTCATTCTAGGCCGATGGACACGCCCTCCCGGCTATCCGTACGGTCCACGGAACGCCTCGCGTTGACGCGTAAGTTACTGGCCAGTAGGTTTATTACTGCACTGCCGGGTACAGGCGTACTAGTGTTAGACATACCCTGTCCGGGCCTACGGATATCAAAGGAGCTATAGTGCGCGAATTCAGCGTTCCGCCGCTGGTTGTTGTCCCCCCTGAAACCAACATCACAGACCTTGTGCTGCGACAGGCAGCCAAGCCGAGCAACCCCTCGCTTTTCTCGCGGCTGGACTCAGCAGGCGCCTGGCAGGATGTGTCCGCAAAGGATTTCCTGGCTGACGTCCAGGCGCTGGCCAAAGGCCTAATGGCCAGCGGTGTCAACGCCGGGGACAGGGTTGGAATCATGTCCCGCACCCGTTACGAGTGGGCTTTGGTGGACTTTGCCATTTGGTTCGCCGGTGGTGTGTCGGTCCCCATTTACGAGACCTCGTCCCCGTCACAGGTTGCCTGGAACCTCGGCGACTCCGGCGCGGTGGCCGCGTTCGGCGAAGCCGCCCACCACGAGGACATCATCCGGCAAGCGGCCACCTCGGAAGGGCTGACAGCCCTGCAGCATGTGTGGCAGCTCGAAGGCAACGGCCTGGACGCCCTCCGTGAAGCAGGCCGGGACGTCAGCGACGCCGACCTCGAGACCCGACGCAGTTCCGCCAATCTGGACGACACCGCCACGATTATCTACACGTCAGGGACCACGGGCCGGCCCAAGGGCTGCGAACTCACCCACGGGAACTTCGTCGAACTCTCGGAGAACGCCCTCGAGATCATCGGCGAGATCGTCCATGAGAACGCCAAGACCATTATGTTCCTGCCCTTGGCACACGTTTTTGCGCGCTTTATCTCCGTCCTTGCCATGGCAGCTGGTACCACCGTTGCCCACACGCCGGACATCAAGAAGCTCCTCGCGGACCTGCAGAGCTACGAACCCACGTTCATCCTCGCTGTGCCCCGTGTCTTCGAAAAGGTTTACAACTCAGCCCTGACCAAAGCGGAGGACGGCGGCAAGGGAGCCATCTTCCACAAGGCCGCTGACACCGCCATAGCTTTCTCCAAGGCACGCCAGAATGGGCGCGTAGGCCTCGGCCTGAAGCTACGGCATGCCCTCTTCGACAAGCTGGTGTACAGCAAACTGCGGGCTGCCATGGGCGGCCAGGTTGCCCACGCAGTATCTGGCGGCGGCCCGCTGGGTGAGCGCCTGGGCCACTTCTTCCAAGGCATCGGCCTGCAGGTTCTCGAAGGCTACGGCCTGACCGAAACCACAGCCCCGATCTCGGTCAACACACCTTCGCTGATCAAGATCGGATCTGTGGGCAAACCGCTGCCGGGGAACGCAGTCAAGATTGCCGAGGACGGCGAGATCCTGGCCAAGGGCGTCTGCGTGATGCGCGGCTACTACAAGCGGGAGGACCTCACGGCGGAGACTTTTGCCGACGGATGGTTCCGCACCGGCGACATCGGCCGCCTCGACGAAGACGGCTTCGTCTGGATCACCGGCCGTAAGAAGGAGATTATCGTCACCGCAGGCGGCAAGAACGTCATCCCCGCCCTGCTGGAGGACCAGATCCGCGCCGATGCCCTGGTTTCCCAGGTCCTGGTGGTGGGAGACAACCGGCCGTTCATCGGTGCCCTGGTGACTCTGGACCAGGAGGCATTGCCGGGATGGCTGCAGCGCCACGGGCTGCCGGCCACCACAACGCTTGAGGAGGCAGCGGACAATCCCGTAGTCAAGGCCGCTGTGCAGGACCTCATCACCCACGCGAACAACTCTGTTTCCCAGGCTGAGGCCATCAAGTCCTTCCGGATCGTTGCCGCCGACTTCACCGAAGCGTCGGGCCACCTGACCCCGTCCATGAAGGTCAAGCGGGCCCAGGTGATGAAGGACTTCGAAACCGTCATCGAAGAGATGTACGCCGCGCCCCGGCACTGATGCGAAACTGACCGAAACTGAAAAGGTCCTCCCGGCGTGAGCCGGGAGGACCTTTTCAGTTAATGCGGTTGCTGCGGAACTTCAGCCCTGGCAGTTACTCGACCACCAGGAGCAGATCCCCGCCCTGGACCTGCTCAACAGTGGAGATGGCGAGGCGTGAAACCTTGCCGCCCACCGGCGTCGTAATCGAGGCTTCCATCTTCATCGCTTCGATAGTGGCAACGGTGTCACCGGCATTGACCGTATCGCCGGCCTTGACGGTGACAGTCACCGCACCGGCGAACGGCGCGGCGACGTGGCCCGGCTGGGCCGGGTCCGCCTTCTCGGCGGCTTTGACGTTGCTCACCACTGAACGGTCCCGGACGACCACAGGGCGGGACTGCCCGTTGAGCGTGCACATGACCGTGCGCATGCCCTTTTCGTCCGGCTCGGAGACTGCTTCCAGCGAGGCGATCAGGCGAACGCCCTTTTCCAGCTGGATCTCGTGCTCCTGCCCGCGCTGCAGGCCGTAGAGGTAATCCCTGGTGTCCAGCACAGAGATGTTGCCATACGTTTCCACGCTCTTGAGGTAGTCCTTGGTGGGACCGTCGAAGAGCAGCCGGTTCAGCGTGTGCTGGCGGGTCTTGGAATCGCCCTGCAGTGCGGCGCTGTCCTCGGGGCTGAGCTCCACGTCGCGGACCTTGATGCTGCGGCCCTGGAGGGCCTTGGTCCGGAACGGTTCCGGCCAGCCTCCGGGCGGGTCGCCGAGTTCACCGGACAGGAAGCCGATGACGGAGTCGGGGATGTCGTAGTTCTGCGGGTTCTCGTTGAAGTCCGCGGGGTCGGCGTTGAGTCCGACGAGGTGGAGCGCGAGGTCGCCCACCACCTTCGAAGAGGGCGTGACCTTCACCAGGCGGCCCAGGATACGGTCCGCCGCGGTGTACATGTCCTCGATGGCTTCGAAGCGCTCCCCCAGGCCCAGTGCCATGGCCTGCTGGCGGAGGTTGGAGAGCTGGCCGCCCGGGATTTCGTGCTGGTAAACCCGGCCGGTGGGGCCCGGCAGGCCCGATTCGAACGGCGCATAGACGCGCCGCACAGCCTCCCAGTAGGGCTCCAGGGAGCTCACGGCTGCCAGGCTCAGCCCGGTGTCACGCGGGGTGTGCGCCAGCGCCGCCACCAGGGCCGACGCCGAGGGCTGGCTGGTGGTTCCGGCCAGCGAGGCGGATGCCACGTCTACCGCATCCACACCAGCGTCCACGGCTGCCAGCAGGGTTGCCAGTTGGCCTCCGGCGGTGTCGTGGGTGTGCAGGTGGACCGGAAGGTCGAACCGCTCACGGAGTGCAGCCACCAGTTTCGCGGCGGCAGCTGGACGGAGCAGGCCGGCCATGTCCTTGATGGCAAGGATGTGAGCGCCGGCGTCCACAATCCGCTGGGCCAGCTCGAGGTAGTACTCGAGCGTGTACAGCTTCTCATCCGGGTTCAGGAGGTCGCCCGTGTAGCAGAGGGCCACCTCGGCGACCGCGCTGCCGGTGGCCCGGACTGCACGGATTGCGGGGGCCATCTGGTTGACGTCGTTCAGGGCGTCGAAAATCCGGAAGATGTCGATGCCGGTGGCGGCTGCCTCATTGACAAACGCCTCCGTGACCTCTTCGGGGTACGGGGTGTAGCCCACGGTGTTCCGGCCACGGAGCAGCATCTGCAGGCAGACGTTCGGCAGCGCCTTCCGGAGCGCGGCAAGGCGGTCCCACGGGTCCTCGCCGAGGAAGCGCAGCGCGACGTCGTAGGTGGCGCCGCCCCAGGCCTCAACGGAGAGCAATTCCGGGAGCAGGGCAGTGACGGCCGGGCCCGCAGCTACCAGGTCGCGGGTCCGGACCCTGGTAGCGAGCAGGGACTGGTGGGCGTCGCGGAAGGTGGTGTCTGTGACAGCCACCGCTGTCTGCTCACGAAGAGCCTTGGCGAAGCCCTCCGGGCCCAGTTCCAGGAGCCGCTGGCGGGATCCCGGCTGAGGTTGCGTGCCTGCAACCGAAGGCAGCTTGGCTGCGGGGTTGGAGTGGACGGTGAGCTCGCCGTTCGGCTTGTTCACCGTGACCTCGGCCAGCCAGGTCAGCAGCTTGGTGCCGCGGTCAGCGGAAACCCGGGCTTTCAGGAGCTGGGGGCGTTCGTCGATGAAGTTGGTCGCCACGTTGCCGGCAATAAAGTCGGGGTCGTCCAGGACCGCCTGCAGGAACGAAATGTTGGTGGAGACGCCACGGATTCGGAACTCGGCAAGGGCACGGCGGGCGCGGGCCACGGCGGCAGGGTAATCGCGGCCGCGGCAGCTGAGCTTCACCAGCATGGAGTCGAAGTGCGGGCTGATTTCGGCACCTGAGTACACGGTGCCGCCGTCGAGCCTTACACCGGCGCCGCCGGCAGAGCGGTAGCCGGTGATCTTCCCGACGTCCGGCCGGAACCCGTTGGCAGGGTCCTCGGTGGTGATGCGGCACTGCAGGGCTGCGCCCTTGAGCTGGACCGTCTCCTGGGACAGTCCCAGGTCCGCGAGCGTTTCGCCGGAGGCGATCCGCAGCTGCGCCTGCACCAGGTCCACGTCCGTGACTTCTTCGGTAACAGTGTGCTCCACCTGGATGCGTGGGTTCATCTCAATGAAAACGTGCTGGCCGGCCCGTTCACCGACGGTATCGACCAGGAACTCGACAGTACCGGCGTTGACGTAGTTCAGTGCCTTCGCGAACTTGACCGCATCCCGGTACAGGGCCTGGCGGATCCCCTCGTCCAGGTTGGGTGCGGGGGCGATCTCAATAACCTTCTGGTGGCGGCGCTGGATGGAACAGTCACGCTCAAAGAGGTGCATGACGTTGCCTTCGGCATCGGCGAGGATCTGGACCTCGATGTGCCGCGGCCGCAGGACGGCCTGCTCCAGGAACATGGTGGGATCACCAAACGCCGCATCCGCTTCGCGCATGGCGGACTGCAGGGCTTCCGGAAGGGCTTCGCGCGTGTCCACCCGGCGCATGCCGCGCCCGCCGCCGCCGGCTACTGCCTTGGCGAAAATGGGGAACCCGATCTCGTCGGCCGCGGCGATGAGCTCATCGAGGTCCTTCGACGGCTGGCTGGACTTCAGGACCGGGACGCCTGCCTTCCGGGCAGCTTCCAGGGCGGCAACCTTGTTGCCTGCGAGCTCCAGGACTTCAGCCGGCGGACCAACGAACGTAATGCCCGCTTCCTTCGCGGCACGGGCAAGGTCCGGGTTCTCGGAGAGGAATCCGTAGCCAGGGTAAATGGCGTCAGCACCGGACTCCTTGGCCACACGGACCACCTCGGCCACGTCAAGGTAAGCCCTGACCGGGTGGCCTTCCTCACCGATCAGATAAGCCTCATCGGCCTTCTGGCGGTGGATCGAGTTACGGTCCTCATTCGGAAAAACAGCAACGGTCTTGGCGCCCAGCTCGTAGCCGGCGCGGAATGCCCTGATCGCGATTTCGCCGCGGTTGGCCACCAGAATCTTGGAAAACATACTTCTCCTGCATCATTGCGGGTGTATCGGTAAGTGGTCACAGTGTCTAAGACCCGCGCTTAGAAATACAAATCATTGTGGCCACCATCACAGAACTTACCGTCATGTCCCGGGAGCTTTGACCGGGATCGCCGGGCCCAGCTGTTGCCATCATGCCGAGGTGCCATGCCGACGCCCGATAAAGCAGGAATCGCCGGCGCATCCACATATGATGAGTAGGGCGGCAGGAGCCGTCCGGCTTCGGCACTGCCGGAGCAAACATTACCCCCAACACGGCAGCCGGCGTTAGGTTTTGGTCTCTCAAGTGCAAGTAGTCAGCATCAGCAGCCTCAAGGGCGGAGTCGGCAAGACTTCCGTCACCACAGGATTGGCGTCTGCGGCGCTTGCCGCGGGCATCCCCACATTGGTGGTGGACCTCGATCCCCACGCGGATGCGACCACGGCACTGGGCGTACAGCCCGGCGACCAGCTGGACATCGGGCGAATGCTCAAGAGCCCGCGCAAGGCCAAACTCGCGGAAAACGTGGTGGGAAGCAGCTGGACGGCCCGCACGCCTTCAAACGGTTCCGGACCTGCTGTCCTGGATGTCGCCGTCGGCTCCGCATATACCGGCATCTACGACCGCCCTGACCTGGGCCGCCGCGACCTCCGCCGGCTCTCAACCGTGCTGGCCGGCGCAGATCACTACGAGCTTGTCCTGATCGACTGCCCGCCTTCCCTCAACGGCCTGACACGGATGGCCTGGTCGGCCAGCGACAAGGTGGCGCTCGTGGCAGAGCCGGGGCTGTTCTCCGTCGCCGGAACCGAACGCACCATGCGGGCCATCCAACTGTTCCGGCAGGAGTTCGCCCCGAACCTTTCACCCGCCGGCATCGTAGCCAACCGGGTGCGCACCGGCTCCTCCGAGCACACCTACCGGCTCGCTGAGATGGAATCGATGTTCGGCGAACTCCTGCTTAGCCCCCGCATCCCGGAACAGGCGAACTGGCAGCAGATCCAGGGTGCGGCGCATCCCGTGCACCACTGGCCGGGTGACTCGGCGAAATCGGCTGCCGCGCTCTTCGATACCCTGCTGGCCAACCTCCTCGCCGTCGGCAACGGGCTGCGGAGCCGCAGCCAGCGCTAGGCGCCGCAATGCGGAAGACGTGAAAAAGGCCACCTTCCTTTGGAAGGTGGCCTTTGAAGTTCTAGGGTTTAGCCGGTTTTTCGGGCAGCACGGCGCTTGCTGAGTTCGTCGTCCGGAAAGGACTGTTCGGCCGCATGCTCGCTCGGGAGGGACGCCAGGCTGCCTTCGACCTCCCGCCACACTCGGCCGACCGCAATGCCAAACACGCCCTGGCCACCCTGGACGAGATCTATGACTTCATCGGCGGACGTGCACTCATAGACACTGGCGCCGTCGCTCATCAGCGTGATCTGGGCGAGGTCTTCCACGCCCCGTTCCCGCAGGTGTTCCACCGCGGTCCGGATCTGCTGCAACGAGACCCCGGTATCGAGGAGCCGCTTAACCACCTTCAGGACAAGGATGTCCCGGAAACCGTATAGCCGCTGCGAACCGGAACCGGCAGCACCTCGAACGGCAGGTTCCACGAGGCCGGTACGTGCCCAGTAATCAAGCTGCCGATAGGTGATTCCGGCCGCCTTGCAGGCAGTGGGTCCGCGGTAACCCGCGTCTTCGTCGAGGACTGGCAGATCTTCGGTAAACAGAAGGCCCTGGGCACCGCTCGCGGGCACGGCAACACCAGCCGTCGAGGGCTGTTTCAGCTCGCCTGCTTCGCCTTTGGGACTCACCTGGATCCTCCTTGTCATAAGCTCCCGGGGGAAAACTGCGGCAGCCTGAACCGGAACGAAGTCCATGCATGTAATTTCCTGGGGTCGCACCTTACAGTGTGACTTGCGCGGCTGCCGTAAGCAATGGGAACTTGATACCTTCGACGTTAGGCCTGCAAAGACCCAAGGTCAAAGACGTGCGGCTGTTTGGCAGGGCGTGTCGAAACTTTCAGCCTCAACTTTAACCTTAACGTGATGTCAGCCGTCGAAATCTTCCGGTTCAACGTCGTCCAGGAACTCCCGGAAGCGGCGCAGTTCACGTTCTTCATCGACCGTTGGCCCGGGTTCGGTGTCTTCGCCTTCATCGTGTTCGGTGATGCGGACCCCGGCCTCATCCATCACGGAGTCGGCGCACCAGATCCGGCACTTGGCCCGCAGCGCGATGGCCAGCGCATCTGAGGCACGTGAGCTGACGGTGGTTCCGTTCTCAAACTGCAGCTGGCCGTAGAAGATGTTGTCCTCGACGGCCACGATGTTAACGCTGACTACCGAGTGGCCCAAGGATTCAACGACGTCAACGAGGAGGTCGTGCGTCATGGGGCGGGGTGGGACCACACCTTGCTGGGCCAGGGCGATAGCACTGGCCTCCGGCGTGCCGATCCAGATCGGCACGTGGCGTTCGCCGTGGATCTCGCGAAGCAGCACCAGCGGCTGGTTGGAGGGAAGTTCGATCCGAACCCCTACGATCTCGACTTCGATCATCAGATGTCCATGCGTGAGATGTGATCCTGCACCAGGGCCCGGTGCAGGGTGAGGCAGAGGTCGCTGATTTCGCGGGCCGCTTCGGCCGCTCGGGCCTGGGACGCCGAGTCCTTGCGGGATGCGAGGGGCGCCACTGCACGCTCCACGAGCCCGAATTCACGTTCGGCCGCGGCCTGGAATGGCCGCAGGTGCCGCGGTTCCAGGCCGTGGCTTTCCAGCTGCACGCAGGCGCGCGCCACCTGCAGGGCGTGCTCATCAAATTTGCCGTTGCTGTGGCTGATCAGCCCGAAGCTAAGCAGCGACTGCAGCAGCGGGACACTGGCTCCGGACTCGGTCCGAAGCTGCTCCTCGCTGAGCTTCCGTCCACGGTTCTGCAGCTCGGCTGCCAGCTCGTCCGAGACAATCCGCGGTGAAACCACGACGCCGGGCGGAAGGTTCTCCGGCCGCTCTCCCCTGTCGATCGCGTCGAGATAGTCCTTGATGACTTTGAGGGGAAGATACTGGTCCCGCTGAAGTGCCAGAACAAACCGGAGGCGTTCGACGTCGCCGTCTGAGTACTGCCGGTACCCCGCCGGGGTACGGCGCGGATTGATAAGTCCCTTCTCTTCCAGGAACCTGATTTTCGACGCAGTCATTCCAGGAAACTCCCCGCTGAGCTGGGCGAGAACTTCCCCGATGTTCAGGACCTGCGGTCCCCGGCGTTCCGGTTGTGCCATTGCCACAGGCAACTGCCCCGGGATCAGACGCGGCCTGCAGCGCGGGCAGGGCTCAGGTAGAAGGTGAGGCGGAATTTGCCGATCTGGACTTCGCTTCCGGACTTCAGTTCAACGCTGTCCACGCGGTCGTGGTTGACATACGTGCCGTTAAGGCTGCCTTTGTCCACCACTTCGAAGCTGCGCGGCGTACGACGAAACTCAACATGGCGACGGGAAACGGTGACGTCGTCCAGGAAGATGTCGGCGTCAGGGTGGCGCCCGGCGGTGGTGACGTCAGAGTCCAGCAGGAAGCGGGCACCGGCGTTGGGGCCACTGTGGGCAATCAACAGCGCCGACCCGGCGGGCAGCGCCTCGACGGAGCTGCGCTCGTCCATTGAGAGCTTGGGGGTAATGGTGGGTTCTTCGGTGACGGGCGTGAGATGGATCGAGGTGGTCTCCGAAGCCTTGCCTGTACCGTAATCCCCATCGGCAGGGTTTTGCTTGTGGCCAACCATGGCTTCCTCCTCTTCCGCTGCAGCGTCACCTGCAGTCAACATGTCCCCTCCGAGCCTGCCTCGCAGGCCCGGTTCCGGACGCCGGATCCGGCCATTGACGTGCGAAGACGTCGTGTGGCCGGACCGGATGAACCGGTTAGCTTTCAGCCTACCTGTTGTTCGTACTCCGATGCACTGAGCAGCGACTCCACAGCGTCAGCTTCAGCCAGTTTGACTTCAATGAGCCAGCCGTCACCGTAGGGATCGGAGTTGATCAGGGCAGAATCGGTGTCCAGGGAGTCGTTGCGTGCAACGACTTCCCCGCTGACCGGGGCGTAAATATCGCTCACGCTCTTGGTGGACTCGACTTCGCCCACTACCTCGTTCGCGGTGATCTTGGTACCCACCTCGGGCATCTGTGCGTAGACAACGTCTCCGAGGGCGTCCTGGGCGAAGTCGGTGATGCCCACGCGGACCACGCCATCGGCGTTGGGCGCGGACACCCATTCGTGCTCTGCGGTGTAGGACAGGTCTTCGGGAATGTTGCTCATCTGGGGCCTTTCGTCGAGTCAAACACCAATGTCAACGGGGCCTGCAAAACAAGCCGCCGCTGAAAGTATAGGCACAACTCCCAGGGCGTTCGAGGAGGATTCTGACATGATGGGGGCATGCCCGAGCTTCCCGAGGTTGCAGGCCTGGCTGACTATCTGGACGGCCATCTGCGCGGTACGGTCCTGGACCAGGTCCAGGTTGTGTCCTTCGCCGTGTTGAAGACGGCGGATCCGCCTTATACCGAGTTGTACGGCCGGGCCGTGACAGGGGTCCGCCGCTTCGGCAAATTCATCTGCATTGACACCGGCGGCTTGTCGCTGGTTTTTCATCTCGCACGGGCCGGCTGGGTCCGCTTCACGGACTCGCCGAGCAACTCTGAGCTCCGTAAGGGCAAAGGCCACATCGCTGTCCGGATGGCCTTTTCCGGTGACAATGGCCGGCACGGGATGGACCTCACCGAAGCCGGCACCAAGAAGAGCCTGGCAGTCTACGTAGTGCGCGAGCCACAGGATGTGCCGGGAATCGCCGCGCTTGGCCCGGATCCCTTCAGTGCGGAGTTCGACGCCGATACGCTGGCCGGGATCCTCCGCTCCAGTTCCCAACAGATCAAGGGGCTACTGCGTAGCCAAAGTGTCATCGCCGGAATCGGAAACGCCTACAGCGACGAGATCCTGCACGCCGCAAAAATATCGCCCTTCGCGATCTCCAAGTCCCTCGACCAGGGTCAGGTCCAGGTACTCTACGACGCCATCCACAGTGTCCTTGGCACGGCGCTAACCGAAGCCCGCGGCAAGCCGCCCAGCGAGCTGAAGGACGTCAAACGGAGCCACATGCGGGTCCACGCCCGGACGGGTGAGTCCTGCCCGGTATGCGGGGACACGGTCCGCGAAGTTTCGTTCGCGGACACCTCGCTCCAGTACTGCCCCACATGCCAGACCAATGGAAAGGTCCTGGCGGACCGGCGGACCTCAAAGTTCCTGAAATAACAGCAAACGCAAAAGCACCCCGGAGAAATTCTCCGGGGTGCTTCCGTTTTTGGTCGGGCTGACAGGATTTGAACCTGCGACCCCTTGACCCCCAGTCAAGTGCGCTACCAAGCTGCGCTACAGCCCGTTAGTTCCGCCGTTCTCCGCTGCGTTTACTCCTGATGTTAGCCAGGATTTCAACTCAGCAGTCCGGCCGAACCACCTTGAAAAGCTTACACGATGCCAGAGGGTGCCTGTGACACTTTCCGGCATCGGATCAGCTGGTGTGTCGCAATTAACGCTTCTTGCCGCGCTTTTCGCGGACGCGCATGTTGACCTCGATGGGTGTGCCTTCGAAGCCGAACGTCTCCCGCAGGCGGCGGGTGATGAAGCGGCGGTATCCGGGGTCAAGGAACCCGGTGGTGAACAGGACGAACTTCGGCGGGCGGCTGGATGCCTGGGTGCCGAACAGGATGCGGGGCTGCTTTCCGCCACGGACGGGGTGGGGGTGCGCCGCCACAAGTTCGCCGAGGAAGGCATTCAGGCGCCCGGTGGGGATGCGCTTGTCCCAGCTCTCCAAGGCAAGGTCCAAAGCAGGGACCAGGCGGTCTTTGTGCCAGCCCGTCAGCGCGGAAATGTTGACCCGGGGCGCCCAGGCCACGTGGGCCAGGTCCTGTTCAATTTCGCGCTCCAGGTACGTCCGGCGTTCGTCGTCGAGCAGGTCCCACTTGTTGAACGCCAGGACCAGCGCCCGGCCGGATTCGATGGCCAACTGCAGGATCCTGACGTCCTGTTCGCTGAGGACTTCGTCCACGGCCAGCAGGACGACGGCGACTTCCGCCTTCTCCAAGGCAGCCTGAGTACGCAGCGAAGCGTAGTAGTCGGCGCCTTGGGCCATGTGCTGGCGGCGCCGGATGCCGGCCGTGTCAACGAACCGCCAAGTACGGCCACCGAGTTCGATGAACTCATCCACGGGGTCGCGCGTTGTGCCGGCGGTGTTGTCCACCACCACACGCTCCGAGCCTGCCAGCTTGTTCAGCAGGGAAGACTTGCCCACGTTGGGGCGTCCGATCAGCGCGATGCGGCGCGGGCCGCCCGAGCGCTCCAGTCCTTCGATCGTGGAGAACTCCGGGAGGGTGTCCATGACATGGTCCAGGAGGTCGGCGACACCGCGTCCATGCAGGGCGGAGACCGGGTACGGCTCGCCAAAGCCGAGGCCCCACAGGGTGGCCGAGTCGGCCTCCTGGGCAAAGTCGTCCACCTTGTTCGCCACCATGATGACGGGTTTCTTGCTGCGGCGGAGCATCTTCATGACACCCTCATCCGTAGCAGTTGCGCCCACGGCGGAGTCAACAACGAACAGCACGGCGTCGGCAAGTTCGACGGCCATCTCAGCCTGCTCGGCCACGCGGGCGTGGATGCCGCGGGCATCGTGCTCCCAGCCGCCGGTGTCCACGAGCGTGAAGTTGCGCCCGTTCCAGTGAGCCGAGTACATCACCCGGTCCCGGGTAACGCCCGGAGTATCTTCCACCACGGCTTCGCGGCGGCCCAGGATACGGTTTACCAGGGTGGACTTGCCCACGTTCGGGCGCCCGATAATGGCCAGGACGGGGTCCAGCTTGACCGGACCGTCGAAGTCCTCGTCGTCGTACCCGCCGCTGAGCAGGGCGGCGTCGTCCTCATCAAGTTCGTAGTCTTCCAGGCCCGCACGGAGGGACGCTGCGCGCGTCTCTGCTTCTTCGTCGTCCAGGGCAGCCAGCCGCTCGGCCACCTGGTCTGTGCCGGTGGGCGTGTATTCGTCTTCGCCGGCGCCGAAGTGGCCGGAGGTTTGAGTCGTATCGCTCATTGCACTTTCCTTAGTGGTCATCTGCCGGCGTCCCGGCTACTGCTGGTTCAAGCGGTTGGTCCGCGTGGGGCAAAGGCTGCCCACTGAGTCTGATTGCATCCTGGACGTGCCCTGCCAGCGCAGCGCGGATTTCCATTCCCGCCCTGTCCATTGAAGCACGCCCGGTTTCACCGGGATTGCGGCTTAGCGTCAGGGCATCGCCGAAGCTGACATGGAACCGCCGCCCCGGCCTGGGAACAGTGTCCAGGTGTTCATCGCCGGTCCTTGTCCCCAGGATGGCCACCGGTACTACCGGCGCCCCCGAGTTCAGCGCCAGCCATGCCACGCCATTGTTGATGTCCGTTGCCTGGCCGCTCCCCCGGGTACCTTCGGGAAGAATCCCGACGCAACGGCCGGCGTCGAGCACGTCCTTGCAGAGCAACAGCGCCGCACGGTCGCCGGAACGGTCCACGGGAAGCTGGCCGGATGCCCGCAGGACCCGGCCGAGGAAACCTTTGAACATCTCTTTCTTGACCAGGATGTGCATCGGACGTGGCGACGCACCGAACATCACCGGACCGTCCAGGAAACTGATGTGGTTGCCGGCAAAGATCACTGGTCCCCCGGTAGGGACATTGTCCCGGCCGGTCACCGACGTGCGGTACACCGCATGGTCCAGGATCCAGCCAACCGGCCGGCTCCAAGCCATGGTCCAGCCGGCGGGGAGCTTCGCGCCGCCGTCAGTCACGGTTGAGGACCTTGGTGACAATCACGAGGGCGGCGTCCACGGTTTCTTCGAAGTCCAAGTCCGAGGAATCGAGCGTCACCACGCCGTCGGCGGCCTGGGTGAAATTCACCACCGTGGAATCCTTGGCGTCGCGGTGGATTACCTGGGCGGCGAGCTGCTCGGCGTTCTGGGTACCCCCAAGCTGGATGCCGCGACGGCGAAGCCTGGCTTCCTCGCTGGCGGTCAGCAACATCCGGACTTCTGCCCCGGGTGCGACGACGGTAGTAATGTCCCGACCCTCCACCACCATCCGGCGGAGGTGCTTTTCAATCAGCTCGCGCTGGCGGCGGATGAGCTCGGTCCGCGCACCCAGCGTTGTGGCCACGGAACTGACCGCCGAGGAAATGGCAGGTTCGCGGATGGCGTCGGCAACGTCGACCCCATCAACCCGCACGTAGTCCTCGTGGGGACTGGTGCTTAGCTCCAACACGAGGTCCCGGGCAGCCTGCTCCACGGCCGCGGCGTCGTTGAGGTCGACTCCGGTGTTCACGCAGAACCACGTCAGCGCCCGGTACATGGCCCCTGTGTCCAAATAGGCGAGCCGCAGCCGGCGCGCAACTTCCTTGCTCACGCTGGACTTGCCGGAACCTGACGGGCCGTCGATTGCCACGACGAGGGGCCGTCCCACGCGCAGGGCGGGCAGGGTGTCGAGGAGTTCCTGTGTCATTACTGCAGTACCCGCCATCCGCGGTCGTTGAGTGCTTCGATCAGGTGGTCGTGCTTGTTGGGCAGGACGGAGAGCTCCACCATGCCGACATTCTGGCCCGACGAATGGTCCAGCCGGAGGTCTTCCACGTTGACGCCGATCTCGCCGATCTCGGTGAGGAGAAGGGCGATCTGACCCGGCTTGTCGTCCACCAGGACGGTGAGCCAGGAGTAGGCCTGCGGCGGGCCGCCGTGTTTACCGGGAATGCGTGCTTGGCCGGCGTTGCCTTCGCTGATCAGCTGGGCGAGATCCAGCCGCGCGCCCGGTGCGCCGGGCGCCTCCAGCGTGCCAATGAGGCGGTTCAGGTCCTCGCGGACACCGTAGAGGATCTCCACCACCTTCCGGGCGTTGCCGCCCAGGATCTGCACCCACAATGTGGGATCGCTCGCGGCGATCCGGGTGACGTCACGCAGGCCGTTGCCTGCAAGCGAGAGTGCGTGCAGCGGCGTTCCCTGCAGGCGGCTGGCCAACAACGAGGACATCACCTGCGGCAGGTGCGACACGAGGGCCACAGCCTCATCATGTTCGTCTGCCGTGAATTGGGAAACCACGGCCCCCAAGTCCGAGGCCAGGGCCCGCGCCACCCGCGTGGCTTCAGCCGAGGACTCATCCGACGGACAAACCACCCAGGGCATGGACGTAAACAGTTCTCCCCGGGCCGCAACGGGCCCGGACTTTTCCCGGCCGGCCATGGGGTGGCTGCCAACATAGCGGGAAAGGTCCGCACCACGGGCGCGCAGGTCAGCCAGAATGTCAGCCTTAACGCTGGCGATGTCCACCACCACGGATTCCGGGTACTGCGCCAATGCGCCCGCGACGACGTCGGCGGTCACATCCGGTGGCGCCGCCACGACCACGAGTTCCGGTGCGGCGCCTTCAAGTTCCGCCAGCGGCAGCCCCGCCCCGATATCGACGGCGACTGCCTGGTTGGTGGGCGACGGGTCAGAAAGGTACACAGGCACGGCGCGGCCACGCAGCCCCAGCCCGATGCTGGCGCCGAGCAGCCCCGTGCCGATCACTACGACCGGTCCGTTCAGGTGTCCGCGGCCGTACGTACGAAAAGCGGACATGCGTCAGAGCCCTACGGATGCCAGCAGGTGGCCGACTTCCTGCTTGCCCAGGTTCCGGATGCTGCCCTGTCGCTGGTCGCCCAGGCCGATGGGACCCACCTTGACGCGCACAAGGCGCAGCACGGGGAAGCCCACGGCATCGAACAAGCGCCGGACAATCCGGTTCTTGCCAGAGTGCAGGACAACTTCGATCAGCACGTGGCCCGGGGTGGAGTCCACCAGCTTGAAGGAGTCAACGGAGGCGAAGCCGTCTTCGAGTTCCACGCCTTCCCGTAGCTGGGCGCCGATTCCCTGCGGGAATGGTCCACGGACCTGCACCAGGTAGGTCTTGGGAACCTCGTAGGACGGGTGCGTCAGGCGGTTGGCAAGTTCGCCGTCGTTCGTGAGCAGCAGCAGCCCTTCGGTGGCGACGTCCAGCCGGCCGACGTGGAACAGTCGTTCGCCCTGGTGGGTCTTCCGCACAAAATCGCTGATGCAGGGGCGTCCGTCGGGGTCTTCCATAGTGGACACGACGCCTTTGGGCTTGTTGAAGACCATGTAGACGAGGTTTTCGTCCAGCTGGATGCGGAGTCCGTCGACGTGGATGACAGCGGTCTTGGGGTCCACCCGGACACCCAGTTCGGTGACAACCTGGCCATCGACCTCGACGCGGCCCTCAGTGATCATCTCTTCGCAGACCCGTCGTGAGGCGACGCCGGCCTGTGCCATCACCTTTTGCAGGCGGATGCCATCGGCGTCGTGCAGTTCAGACTGCGGGACGTCGCCGCGGGGACCGCGCTTGCGCGACGGCTTGCGCACGGGGCCAAGGTTCTGTCCGAACCGTTCGCTGCCGAACGCGCGGGATGCCGCTGCCCCCGGCTTGCCCGTGCGTGGTTTGGGCTTGAGCGCGCCAGGCGTGCCGGGCGCCTTCTTGGCGCCCGGTTTGCGGGCGGCAGGCTTCCGCGATGAAGGGGCGGCCGGCTTCCAGTCGGATGCGCCGCGGGCGGGCTGGCCTGCGGCTGCCTCGTCGGGATCGACAAAGCGTTCCTCGCGGGGCTTGGGTGCCTTGTGGGGGCGGTCGCCGCCGCCGAACCCGGCATTGCGCTTTCCGGCGGCGCCGCGGAAACCGCCGCCCGCTGCGCCCTGTGATGAATTACGTCCTGAACTGTTACGTCCTGAACTGTTACGTGGTGAACCCTGGCGTCCCGCCTGTGTCATGACCCGTCCTTCGATATTTTGACCGGCACGTTGTCCAAGGACAACACTAGCCAGCCGTGCAGAATAAATCTGCCCTGATGAATACTCTTGTGCGCAGGCAGGATGCCCCGCCTACATTCTTCCGGCGTCGTAGAACTCCTCGATGCCTTCAAGCCCCGGAAGATGGGGTGAAAGCTGAGGCAACTCAGCCACGGAGCCTATTCCCATCCGCTCCAGGAAGTACGATGTGGTCCGGTACAGGACGGCGCCTGACTCCGGATCGTTTCCGGCGTCTTCGACCAGCCCGCGCTGAGTCAGTGTCCGCACGACCGAATCAACGTTTACTCCCCGAATTGCAGACACCCTCGCCCGGGAAACGGGCTGCCGGTAGGCGATGACGGCCAAAGTTTCCAGCGCCGCCTGCGTGAGCCTGGCAGTCTGGCCCTCCAGCACAAACCGGCCGACGATGTCGGCGAAGTCCGTGCGTGAGTAGATCCGCCAACCACCGGCGATGTTCCGCAATTCAAAACCCCGGGGGCTGGCGCTGAAGCCAGCATCGCTGGCAACGTCCATGTCCGGGGCTTTAACAGTATAGCCGTTATACTCACGCTGCAGTTCCGCCAGCAACTGCTCGACGACGGCGACAGTCAGGTTCAGGCCTGCGGCAAGTTCGGTGGCGGTGGCTGGCTGGTCCAGCACCATCAGCACAGCTTCGACCGCGGCTTTCGCTCCGCCCGGGAGGTTCCAGACGTCAAGGCCTTCATCTGCTGCGGACGCAGAGTCATCTTCGGTCACGGCTGCTCCTCGTATTCTTCACTCAGGTTCTCGGTGGACCAGTCCCGGCCGTCCGCCGTCCAGTGCACCGTCAGGTCGCCCAGCGGGCTCAGCTGGTCGAAGGACACCGCCTTGTCGCGGAACATTTCCAGCAGTGCCAGGAAACGCGCCACTACCACCAGCGTGGACTCGGCGTCGGCGATCAGCGCACGGAAGGTCAACGGATTCCCCAGCTGGAGGCGCAGGCCCATTATTTCTGCCTGCTCCTTCACACTAACGGCGCTGCCGTGCAGGTGGCCCAGCCCAACTTCAGTGGGCTTGGGAGCCTTGGGTTCCAGCGCGGCTTCGGCCAGCCGGGCGAACTGTTGGGGCGTGTGCTTCCAGACCAACTCGGGGAGCATGGCGGCGAAGTGCTCCTCCAGGGCAACCTGGCGCGGAAAACGCCGGGACTCCTCTTCCAGGGTCCCGCCGATCAGGCCCGCGACCTGCTTGAAAGCCTTGTACTGCAGGAGGCGGGCAAAGAGGAGGTCCTTGGCCTCGAGGAGGGCGATGTCGTCGTCGTCCTCGACTTCGCCGGCGGGCAGGAGCCGGGCGGCCTTGAGATCCAGCAATGTGGCCGCAATGACGAGGAACTCGCTGGCCTCGTCCAGAGCCCAGTCCTCCCCGAGCTTCTGCAGGTTCCGGATGTATTTGATGAACTCATCGGTGACAGTGGCAATGGCCACCTCGGTGATATCCAGCTGGTGCTTGGCGATGAGGCCCAGCAGGAGGTCGAACGGACCCGTGAAGTTGGCCAGCCGCACCTCAAAGCCGGGCTTGGACTCAGCCACCGCCTGGCTAGGGTGCGCCGCCGCGCGAAATCAGCTCTTTGGCCAAGCGGCGGTAGGCATCCGCGCCGATGTGGTTGCCGGCGTAGCTGGTGATCGGCTCGGCGGCCACGGTGGCGTCAGCGAACTTGATGGAGCGCTTGATCACGGTTTCGAACACCTTGTCTCCGAAGGCCTCCACCAAGCGGGTGATGACTTCGCGGCTGTGGAGCGTGCGGGCGTCATACATCGTGGCGAGGACGCCGTCCACCTGGAGGCGTGGATTGAGCCTGTCCTGGACTTTGTCGATGGTCTCAACCAGGAGGGCAACGGCGCGAAGGGCAAAGAACTCGCAGATCAGCGGGATGATCACGCCGTGGGCGGCAGTCAGGGCATTGACCGTCAGCAGGCCCAGCGAGGGCTGGCAATCGATGAGGACGACGTCGTAGTCGTCTTCGACCTTCTTCAGGGCCCTGTCCAGGACCTGCTCGCGGGCAACCTCGTTGACCAGCTGCACTTCCGCGGCAGAGAGGTCGATATTGGCGGGCAGCAGGTCGACGTTTTCAACGCCGGTCTGGTGGATGGCGTCGCGGATATCGACCTTGCGGTCCATCAGGACGTTGTAGACAGTGAGGTCGAGTTCGTGCGGGTTGACGCCGAGGCCGGCTGAGAGGGCACCCTGCGGATCAAAGTCAACCAACAGCACCCGGCGGCCATATTCAGCAAGGGCTGCTGCCAGGTTGATGGTGGAGGTTGTCTTGCCGACGCCGCCTTTTTGGTTGACCATGGCGATCACGCGCGCCGGACCGTGGGAGGACAGCGGGGCGGGTTCCGGAAATTCGCGGTGGGGGCGCCCGGTGGGACCCATCACGGCGTCTTCCAGATCGAGTTCCGTGCCTTCCAGAGTTGCCGAACCCTGTTCGCTGCTCACGTATCTATCCACACTTTCGATGACGGTGATTTACCTGCCGCTGGAAGTCCAGCGCCGTTCCTGCTTTTCACCAAGGCTACAGGCCCCGACACGGTATTCGAGGGAACTTGACTTTGCGTGCATTCTGAGCCTTTACCTTCTGGTAGAGGTCGAAGGTTAGGCTCCCTTGCGCGCAAAACGCCCGCACAGCCGGGGCTGTACGGGCGTCTTGGCGGTTGGTATTAGGGCTTGGCCAGCGGGACTTTCGCCCGGACGGTTACCTAGACGGTGGCCGGTACCGGCTTGGCTTCAACCGGGCGCTCCACCGGCTCGCCATGGCCAGCGATCATGGTCTCCTCGTCGAAGGGAACCTCGCCGGAGAGCACGCGGCCAACCTGCCCGTTGTCGATCTCTTTGACCCACGTGCCGATCAGGAGGGTGGCAACAGCGTTGCCCGTGAAGTTGGTCAGGGCACGGGCTTCGGACATAAAGCGGTCGATTCCGACGATCATGCCGACGCCGCCAAGAAGTTCCGGCTTGTGGGCCTGCAGTCCGGCGGCCAGCGTGGCCAGGCCTGCACCGGTGACACCGGCTGCACCCTTGGAGGCGATGATCATGAAGATCAGCAGCGACAACTGGGCGCCGAGATCCAGCGGAGTTCCCATGGCGTTGGCGACGAACAGCGACGCCATTGTCAGGTAGATGGCGGTGCCGTCCAGGTTGAAGGAGTAGCCCGTCGGGACGGTGACACCCACCACTGGCTTGGAGACACCCAGGTGCTCCATCTTGGCGATCAGGCGCGGCAGGGCTGCTTCGGAGGAAGAGGTGGAGAAGATCAGGAGGTATTCGCGGGCCAAGTACTTCATCAGCTTGAAGATGTTGACGCCGGTCACTACCTGGAGCAGGCCGCCGAGGATCACCACGATGAAGAGGGCGCAAGTGATGTAGAAGGCAGCCATGAGGGTGAACATGCTCACGATTGCCGCGAAGCCAGTGGCGCCGACAACAGCAGCGATGGCACCGAAGGCGCCCACCGGAGCAAGCCACATGATCATGATCAGGATCCGGAACACAACCACCTGGCCGTGGCCGATGGCTTTGAGGACAGGAGCGCCCTGCGCGCCCATCTTCTGGAGGGCGAAGCCTACGAGGATGGCGGCGAAGAGTGTGGGCAGGACGGGGATGTCGCCCGGAATGATACCCAGGAGGAAAGCAACCGTGCTGTCTACTTCGGCCTTCTTATTGGGGTCGTAGGCCGCCAGCTTCAAACCCTCACCCGGGTGGATCAGGTTGCCGACCACAAGGCCGATACCCAAGGCAAAGGTGGACATGAGGACGAAGTAGCCAAGGGCCAAGCCGCCCACCTTGCCGACGGTGGCAGCCTTGGCGATGGAGCCGATGCCCAGGACGATCGTGCAGAAGATGATGGGTGCGATCATCATCTTGATGAGCTTGATGAAGCCGTCGCCGAGCGGTTTCAGTGATTTGCCGACTTCGGGGAACAGCAGACCGACGAGGGCGCCCAGGATCACGGCGGCAATGACGGCAATGTAGAGGTAGTGGGATTTGTCCAGGCCCTTGCGGGCGGCCTTGGCAGGCGCTGCTGACTCTCCTCGTTGAGAAGCCATGATGTGTCTCCTTATGGATAATCTGGTAGACGCTGCGGCGCATTCTCTGGGCTCATCGCGTCGGTCCGGTGTGATATCCATCATTGGGCAGGTCGTGACTTAGCTCACCGTTGCGTTCATATTGGTCATGGGAGGTGCTTGATGATCCACCACTGGAGTATCGCCCGCAGGCTCTTTGTAGCGAACCTGGTCATTGTGCTGGCGTTCATCGGTATCGGGGGAACCGCCACGTATCTTGACGCCCGGGACCGCAGCTACGATGAGGCCGGACGCAGAATGACCGGAGTGGCCGCCGCGATCGCGGCCAACCCGCTGGTCCTTGAGGCTGCGGACACCCCGGATCCCTCGGCGTTGCTGCAGCCGTATGCCCTCGATGTCATGGCCGGATCAGGGGCAGACTTCATCACTATCATGGCGCCTGACCGGACACGCTGGACGCATCCCCGGGACGAGGAACTCGGCCGGCCCTACATTGGCTCGATCGATGCCGCGCTTCGAGGCGAAGTGTTCACCGAGGTGACGGCCGGGACGCTGGGGCCGTCGGTGCGCACCATTGCTCCGGTCAAGGACGCGGCGGGTAACGTCAAGGCACTGGTTGCCGCGGGGGTCACGGTCAGGACGGTGGACGTTGCCCTGTCCGGGCGGTTGCCCGCACTGCTGGCCTTGGGCCTGGCACTGCTGCTGGGCGGATCCGTAGCTTCCTGGCTGCTGGGCCGCTACCTGCGCCGGGTAACCCGTGGATGGGGGCCGGAGCAGCTCGCCCAGCTGTTTGCCTACTACGAGTCCGTCCTCCATTCTGTCCGCGAGGGCCTCATCCTGATCGACACCCGGGGCCGCGTGGTGATGTACAACGACCAGGCAGCCGAACTGCTGGGACTTGTCCCCCACGGTTCGGGGGATGACCCGTCCCGACCTCCTGCCCTCTCGGACCTCCCTCTCACGGAGAGCCTGAAAGATCTCTTTGAATCCGGCCGCACCGCCCACGACGAGATCCACCTGACTGGCCCCCGGATTGTGGTGGTGAATCAGGGCCCCGCCCAGGCACCGGATTCCCCCGGAACCCGCCGCCCCGCGGTGTACGGGACCGTGGCCACCATCCGGGACCGGACGGAGATCGAGTCGCTCGGAAGTGAACTCGAAACCATGAAGACGCTCTCCGACGCCCTCCGCGCGCAGACCCACGAACACGCCAACCGGCTGCACACCATGGTTTCCCTGCTGGAGCTGGGCCGAACCCGCGAGGCACTCGAGTTCGCCACCAAGGACCTGGAGCTCAGCCAGCAGCTGACCGACGAGATGGTCAGCTCCGTGGACGAGCCCGTACTGAGCGCGCTGATCATGGGAAAGGCCGCGGAAGCCAACGAACGCGGCGTGAAACTGACCCTTACCACCATGGGGTCCGCTTCGGTGGCAGGACTGGCGGTCCAGGACCTCGTCACCATTCTCGGCAACCTGCTGGACAACGCGATCGACGCCGCGGCGGACGGCAATTCCCCCAAGCGCGTGGAGCTAACTGTGGAGTCCGATGTCGAGGGCCTGGACATCACTGTCAAGGATTCAGGTCCGGGAATCGACCCGGCCGCCGTCGACAATATCTTCAAGCATGGCTTCAGCACCAAGGCGACCGGACCCTTCGGCCGCGGCGTGGGCCTGGCCCTAGTGCGGCAGGCGGTGCAGCGGCTGGACGGTACCATGACCATCACAGGCACGGATGGGGCACAGTTCCATGTCTTCCTTCCGGCCATTGCCGCCGGAACCGACAAAGAGGAGCAGTTCCAGTGAGCGATATCCGCGTCCTCGTTGTTGAGGACGAGCCGGTGGCCTCCGCGGCGCACGCGGCCTATGTGGGCAGGCTGGAGGGCTTCACCCTGGCCGGCACCGCCCCTGACGGCCAATCCGCCTTGCGGCTGCTCTCCGAGTTCGTCGCCTCGGGCGACCCTGTTGAACTCGTCCTGTTGGACATGAACCTCCCGGACCTCCATGGCCTGGACATCGCCAGGCGGATGCGTGCGGCAGGGATCCTGGCAGACATCATCGCCATTACGGCTGTCCGGGAACTCGCGATCGTACGGAGCGCCGTAGCAATCGGGGTAGTGCAATACCTGATCAAACCGTTTACGTACGCCACTTTTGCCGACAAGCTCGCCAGCTACCGGCTCTTCCGGCAGCAGCTGGCCAGCCCAGAGTCGGGCTCCAAAAAAACCGGGGCCTCACAAAGTGACGTTGACCAGGCATTCGCCAGCCTCCGGGCCCCGTCCGAGATGCCGCTGCCCAAGGGATTGTCCATTTCCACGCTTGTATCAGTACAAGAGTTTATGAAGGGACGGTCCGAAGCCGTCTCTGCCACCGAGGTGATGGAGGCACTGGGCATGTCGAGGGTTACCGCGCGGCGCTACCTGGAATACCTCGCGGACGCCGGAACGGCCTCCCGGGCACCGCGTTACGGCACTCCGGGCCGGCCCGAAAACGAATACCGTTGGAGCGGCCGCTAACAGCCAAGACCCCCGCAATGTATACATAGCGACTAATTTTTGGAAAAATTCCGCACATCTCCCCGCTTCAAAGGCTTCTGTGTATACACTGATGTCATGCAACCAGTGAAGGGTCAGAGCGTGCGCGCCAGCGACCGCGCCTATGCGGCACTCCGCGATGACATCGTTCAGTGGCGGCTACTCCCGGGCACCTTGCTCGCCGAAGTGGAGCAGTCCGAGCGCCTGGGCGTCTCCCGCACGCCCCTTCGGGAGGCGCTGGGCCGGCTCACCGCCGAAGGGCTGACGACGGCGGCAGGAGGCCGCGGCGTCGTGGTTACCGGTATTTCGCTGGAGGACATCGATGAGTTGTTCGAGCTCCGCGAAACCCTCGAAGGCAGGGCTGCCGAACTGGCAGCCGAACGCGGCAATCCGGACGATTTTGCGCAGCTCCACGGGGAACTGCTGGACGCGACGGCCCTGATCAGCGGCGAAGATCCCGCCCGCAACGACTACTACGCACTAGTGGCCCGCCTGGATGCGGCTATCGACTCCGCTGTCTCAAACACCTACCTTGCCCAGGCCATGCGGGGCCTTCGGGTCCACCTCGTCCGCGTACGAAGGCTCGCCGCCGACGACGCCGTCCGTCTCGCGGCCGCGGCTACCGAGCACGCCGCCATCGCCGAGGCCATCGCCGACCGCAATCCGCGCCTGGCCCACGCCGCCACCACAGTCCACCTGCACCGCAGCCTTTCGCATATCAAAGCCACCCACACACCCCAGTAAGAGGAGCCCTCATGGTTAAGGAACACCACGTCCGCGTCTACAAGAGCGAGGAAAACTTGGCCCGCGAGGACCAGCTGGCCCACAAGATTGCCGTGGTCGCCGCGGACCCTGTCGACGTCACTGATGACGTCACGGAGATGATCATCAACCGCGTGATCGACAACGCTTCGGTGGCCATCGCTTCGTTGAACCGTGGACCGATTGTGGCGGCCCGCGCCCAGGCCCTGACGCACGGCCCAAGCACCGGCGGGAAGGGCGCGAAGGTTTTCGGCATCGGAGAACGTGTTTCCCCCGAGTGGGCTGCGTGGGCCAACGGCGTCGCCGTCCGCGAGCTGGATTACCATGACACGTTCCTGGCCGCCGATTACTCCCACCCGGGCGACAATATTCCGCCGATCCTGGCTGTTGCCCAGCATGTGGGCTCCAGCGGGGCAGACCTGGTCCGGGCCATCGCCACCGGTTATGAGGTCCAGGTGAACCTGGTCAAGGCCATCTGCCTGCACAAGCACAAGATCGACCACGTGGCCCACCTCGGCCCGTCCGCGGCCGCCGGCATCGGCACCTTGCTGGGGCTCGACGTCGAGACCATTTTCCAGTCGGTGGGCCAGGCCCTGCACACCACCACCGCGACCCGGCAGTCCCGCAAGGGTGAGATTTCCACGTGGAAGGCACATGCTCCGGCCTTTGCGGGGAAGATGGCGGTCGAAGCGGTGGACCGGTCCATGCGCGGGCAGACTTCCCCGGTGCCCATTTATGAGGGCGAAGACGGTGTGGTCGCGTGGATGCTGGACGGTCCGGACGCCTCGTACATGGTGCCGCTCCCCACACCCGGGGAGGCTAAGCGCGCGATCCTGGACACCTACACCAAGGAACACTCCGCCGAGTACCAGGCCCAGGCGTGGATCGACCTCGCCCGCAAGCTGAACCGCGAGCACCCCGAGGCCACCGACCCGGCCAACGTGAAATCCGTGCTGATCAAAACCAGCCACCACACCCACTTCGTGATCGGCTCCGGCGCCAACGACCCCCAAAAGTACAGCCCCACCGCTTCACGGGAGACGCTGGACCACTCCATCCCGTACATCTTCACCGTGGCCCTGCAGGACGGGTTCTGGCACCACGTGGACTCCTACTCCCCCGAGCGTGCCGCCCGGCCGGACACCGTGGAGCTCTGGCACAAGGTCACCACCGAGGAAGACCCCGAATGGACCCGCCGCTACCACTCCCTGGACATCAACGAGAAGGCCTTCGGCGGGTCCGTGGAGATCACCCTCACCGACGGCACCGTCATCACCGACGAGATCGCCGTCGCCGACGCCCATCCGTTGGGCGCCCGGCCATTCGCCCGGGCACAGTACATCAACAAGTTCCGCACCCTTGCCGCCGGACTCGTGGAGGAGGCGGAGATCGAGAGGTTCCTCGCCGCCGTCGAACGCCTCCCCGAACTCACGCCCGGGGAACTGGACCAGCTGAACATCACCGCAGCCCCCGGCGTCATCAACCTCAACAACGCGCCCAAAGGACTGTTCTAGATGCTGTACTCCACCGTCACCCCCGAGCAGAAGCGCATCCGGTTCCGCGAACTGCTCGCCTCCGGCACGATCGCCCAGTTCCCGGGCGCGTTCAACCCGCTCTCGGCCCGGCTGATCGAGGAGAAGGGCTTCGCCGGGGTCTACATTTCCGGCGCGGTCCTCGCCAATGACCTCGGACTGCCCGATATCGGGCTCACCACGCTCACCGAAGTGGCCACCCGGGCCGGGCAGATCGCCCGCATGACCGACCTGCCAGCCATCGTCGACGCAGACACAGGGTTCGGTGAGCCCATGAACGTGGCCCGCACCGTCCAGGAAATCGAAAACGCCGGCCTCGCCGGACTGCACATCGAAGACCAGTTCAACCCCAAGCGCTGCGGCCACCTCGACGGGAAAAACGTGGTGGACCTGGACACCGCCACCAAACGCATCCGCGCCGCCGCCGACGCCCGCAGGGACCCCAACTTCCTGATCATGGCCCGCACCGACATCCGCGCAGTGGATGGGCTCCAGGCAGCCCAGGACCGCGCCAAGGCACTCGTGGACGCCGGAGCGGATGCCATCTTCCCCGAAGCCATGAAAGACCTCACCGAGTTCCAGGCCATCCGCGACGCCGTGGACGTGCCCATCCTGGCCAACATGACCGAATTCGGGAAGAGCGACCTCTTCACCGTGGACCAGCTCCAGGGCGTCGGCGTCAACATGGTCATCTATCCCGTGACCCTCCTCCGTAGTGCCATGGGCGCCGCGGAGCGTACGCTGGAATCGATCAGGTCCGACGGCACCCAGGAGGCCCAGGTAGAGAGCATGCTGACCCGTGCGCGGCTGTACGACCTCGTGGATTACGAGGCCTACAACCGGTTTGACACCGGAGTCTTCAATTTCAAGATTCCAGGTACCCGCTGACCCGCAACCATCCAAGGCTTCCGGCTTCGGCCGGCACACAGGCACAAGGAACGAAGGAGTTTCAGCATGGCTGAAAATGAGATCAAAAAGGGCCTCGCCGGCGTCGTGGTGGACTACACCGCGGTGTCGAAGGTCAACCCCGACACCAACTCACTGCTGTACCGGGGCTATCCGGTCCAGGAACTCGCGGCCCGCTGCAGTTTCGAGGAGGTTGCCTATCTCCTCTGGAACGGCGAGTTGCCCACCCCGGAGGAGCTAGCCGCCTTCACCGCCCGGGAACGGGCCGGACGGCCTCTTGATCCTGTGGTCAAGCAGGTTATCGACGCACTGCCCACCAACTCCCACCCGATGGATGTCTGCCGGACGGCCGCATCGGTCATGGGCGCCCGCCACGAACTGGCCGAGGATTCCTCGCGCCAAGCCAACATGGACAAGGCCATCGACCTGTTCGCCGCGATGCCCGCGGTTGTGGCCTACGACCAACGCCGCCGCCACGGCCAGGAACCCGTCGAGCCCCGCGATGACCTGGACTACTCCGCCAACTTCCTCTGGATGACCTTCGGGGAAGAGCAGGTCCCGGAGGTCGTCGATGCCTTCAACGTCTCCATGATCCTGTACGCCGAGCACTCCTTCAACGCCTCCACTTTCACCGCACGGGTCATCACCTCCACCCTCTCGGACCTGCATTCAGCGGTCACGGGCGCCATCGGCGCGCTCAAGGGCGCGCTCCACGGCGGCGCCAACGAGGCCGTGATGCACACCTTCGACGAGATCGGCATCCGGCCCGAGGAATCCCTGGAGGATGCCGCCGCCCGGGCAAAGACCTGGATGGAGGACGCTCTGGCCCAGAAGAAGAAAGTCATGGGCTTCGGCCACCGCGTCTACAAGCACGGCGACTCCCGGGTACCCACCATGAAAGCCGCCCTGGACAAAATGATCGCCCACTACGGCCGGCCCGAACTCCTGGGCCTCTACAACGGGCTGGAAACCGCGATGGACGAGGCCAAAGGCATCAAGCCAAACCTCGACTACCCCACCGGCCCCACGTACCACCTCATGGGTTTTGACACGGCCACCTTCACTCCCCTGTTCGTCGCCAGCCGCATCACCGGTTGGACCGCACACATCATGGAACAGCTGGACTCGAACTCGCTGATCCGTCCGTTGAGCGAATACAACGGAGTCGAGGAACGGCACCTGCCGTAAGTGCAACCAGGCGAGTACGACGACGGCGCGGTCACCTTCGAGGGTGACCGCGCCGGCGTCGTACTCTGCTGAATCGGTGAGCGGAACCCTACTGGGACAGCGTGAGGCTCAGGATCATCTCCTTGAGCTTCCGGTACTCCGCGGTGCCCATGTAGGCCTTGGCCTCGACCAGCGTCTGGAACACCGGTTCGCCAGCCGCTTTGGCGGCCCTGTCCGCGAAGGACAGGGTGCCTCGTGGGGCACCGTTGACCACGGAGTACATCAGGCAGCTATCCTTCAGCTGGCCGCTGGCCTCATCCACGAGCCCCACTTGGTAGCTGAAGCCGGCGCCAACGGACGTCTGGTCAAGGACCCGGTAGGAGAAGCGGACGTTGCCGCCGGCATCCCACGAAGGCATGTACTGGGCGGAGTCCAGCTCGGTGGCTATGTACTTTTCAGGACCACAGGAACCCCCGAGGCCTCCCCCTGCACCGTGGTAGAACGTGGCCACGGTCTTGCCGGCCTCGTCTGAGACTTCGATCGCAGAGGCGGGGTAATCCGGTGTCCCGGCGGGCACGTCCTTGGCCGCCCAGCCTGTGGGCAGGGCGAACGATGCCCCTGCGGCCTCGCTGGTAAAGCGCTGCGATGTGACGACGTCGGAGGCTTTGAGGGAGAGGGATGTCAGCATGCGCTTTTTGTCCGCGTAATCCTGGGACTGCATGTAGGCGTTGGCTTCTGCTACGGAAGTGAACTCCAGGGCCCTGTCGCCATCCGGAGTAAGCCTTTCGGTATCTCCGAAATAGACCGGGGGCACTCCCTCTGGGCCGCCAATGCCGTTGCTGTAGCTGCACGGAGTCCGGACAGTTTCCAGGGATCCGGACAGTGCCATGGAGCCGTATACTTTCGCCCCCTCAACGATGGTGAAGGAGAACCGTGGCTGGCCACGCTGCTGGAGATCTTTGGGCTGCTGCGGAATCTGCACAGGCTCGGAATCGAGCACGGTGAACGGCGCAGCGGCGCCGCAGGGACCTGCTGTCCGGTCATAGACCAGGTCAAGCCGGCTGATGGTCTGGTTGTCTGCGTTCCGGACCTCGAGAGTGTTGAACGGCATGCCTGCAATCATGTGCGGGGACTCCACCACCGCCCAGTCCGGACGGATGTCGAACGTGGCCTGGCCGGTTGAATCGGTGTAGGAAGTCCACGCCGGCCGGGCAGGCGGTGGTACTACGGCCGCTCCTGTTGAGGATGCCGATCCAGTAGGAGTCGGTGTTGGTTTCGGCGTGGCTGGCGTGGGATTCGCGGTGGGGGTGACGGTGGTCGCCGGCGCCGGGGCGGCCGTGAGCGGGCCAAGGTTCACGGTGACCAGGACGCCTGCCGTTACTGCTGCCGCGGCGATTGCCAGGAGCCCGGCGATCCTGGCACGCCGTTGCCTCCGTTCAGCGAGCGTGGGGATGTCCGGCGAGACGCGGTCCGTGAACCCCTCGGCGCGGGCGAACATCCCTCGCAGGGCCTCCTCGCCGTCGGGAACTGCGGGGTGGTGACGGATGGGGTCTGCCCCGGAAACCAGGTTTTTGATCGGATCCATGGCTACGCACCGACTTTCTGTTCGAGCGATTCGCAAGTGGCCGGCAGGAGCCTCCGGAAGGCTTCCCTCGCCCGGTGCAGCCGCACCTTGGCGGCGGATTGTGAACAGTCAAGGACCTGGGCAATTTCGGCGATTGTCAGGTCGTCCCAGTACGCCAGCTGGAGAATGTCCCGGTCCTTGTCCCGAAGGACGGCCAGGGCATTCTCCACAGCCGTGTGCTCGCCCTGGTCCCCCGGGTCACCGCCTGCAGTGGCGGTGATCTTCTCCGTCAGTGCTTTCTGCCGGTCACGGCCCCGGTAGGCATTGCCGATAAGGTTCCGGGCGACGGCAAAGAGCCAAGGGATTTCGGTGCTGGCAGCGCCGTCCCATTTCTCCCAGGCGATACGGAAAACATCCGCTGCGAGTTCCTGGGCCAGCTCAGGATCGTCGACTCTCCGAAGGACGTATTTGTGGATCCTTGGATAGCTGTCCTTGTATAAGGCGATGAACGCCAGCTCGCGCTGTGAAAGCACGATCCCCCCTGGTGATGTAGTTTCCTGGCTTGCAGGCTAACCCTATAGTTTCCGGCTTGGCAGGAATGGTTACAGCGGTTAGGGCAACAGGCTTTCTGACGAGGCCACTGTTTCGTTGTCCGTAGCCAGGGTCACAACGACGTTCACCTTGCGCCCTTCCAGCACCACAGGCAGCCAATGGTCGGCGTCCTGCCACATCCGCTCCACAGGCAGTGCCCGTGTACTGAACCACGCTGGGGCGATCTCGTCGCTTTCGCGGGGCTCGCCCTCCCAACGGCGGGCTGTGAACATCCGCGCGGACATGTTCCATTCGGGCCGGGCGGGAAAAACAAACTGCACAACGCCAGCGTCCTGCAGGTCTTCAGGCCGGACGGTAATCCCGGCCTCCTCGTGGATCTCGCGGCACGCTGCTATGGCGTCGGTCTCCCCGGTTTCCACATGACCACCGGGACCCACTACCTTCCCGGAGCCAAACCCGGTCTTTTTGACGCCCAGCATGACTTCAGCGCCGTGGGGGGTGTCCCGCAGCAGGAAGCAGAGTGCGACGGCCGCCGGCTCCATGTCCTAACCCAGGGCCCGCGGATGCGCCGCGGCGTAGATTTCACGCAGGGTATCCGCTGTGACCAGGGTGTACACCTGCGTGGTTGTCACGGAGGCATGCCCCAACAGTTCCTGGACCACCCGGACGTCCGCGCCGCCTTCCAGAAGGTGGGTGGCGAAGGAGTGCCGCAGCGTGTGCGGTGAGACGTCCCTGGTGATGTTGGCTTTTTCGGCTGCGGCCTTAAGGATGGTCCAAGCGCTTTGGCGGCTAATACGTCCGCCACGGGCGTTGAGGAACAGCGCCGGCGTCCCCTTGCCCTTGGCCGCCAAGAGGGGCCGGCCACGCACAAGGTAGGCATCCAGTGCCCGGGCACCGTAGGAGCCCAGCGGTACCAGCCGCTCCTTGGACCCCTTGCCGAACAGCCGTACGATCGCGGGGCCGGCCTCCGCGTCGTCCAGCGAGATGTCGTCTACGTCCAGGCCGACGGCTTCGCTGATCCTTGCCCCGGTGGAATAGAGGAATTCGAGCAAGGCGCGGTCCCTCAGTCCCGTGGGCGTATCGGCCCCCGAAGCCTCCAGGATCCGGGTGACCTCGTCCACGCTGATGGCTTTGGGCAGCCTCTTGCCCGGCATCGGCGGGTGGACGTCGCTGGCGGGGTCCGTCGTCGTGAGCCCTTCGAGGGCCCAGAATTTGTGCAGGCCGCGGACTGCAACCACCGTTCGGGCCGCCGACCTCACGCCCAGGGCCGTGCCGCCGTCGGAACCGTCCGACAGTGCCTGGACGAATCCGGTGACGTGGTGCCGCGTGATCTGGCCGGGCAGTTCGCAGCCTGCGCCGGCGAGGTAGCCGGCGTAGCGTGTCAGGTCGCGGCGGTAGGCGGCAAGGGTGTTGAGCGCGAGGCCCCGTTCAACCCGCATATGCTGCAGGTACTCGGCTATGGCGTGGTCGATGGCCGTTCGGGGCCGGACTTGCTGCCGTGGCTGTTCCGCGGCCGGCGGTGGCGGTGCCTCAGCCGAGGTACTCGCCGTCATCAACGCTGGCTGGGGTGGGCAGGCCAAGGTGCATCGGCGGGGCGGAGCCGGGCAAAGCCGTCAGCGCGCGCCGCGGCCGCAGCGAGGATCCCGACGACGGCGGACGGGTTGTGCAGTTTCCCTTCCAGGACTGCTGCCACGGCGTCGTCGAGGGCTATCCAGTGGAATTCAATCTCCGCTTCCTCATCCGTCCGCTCGTGGCGCTCGTGGTGCGGCACACCCGTGAGGTCGCGGGCAAGGTAGATCCTGATTGCCTCGCTGGAGGACCCCGGCGAATTGAAGAAATCCGCCAGGACATTCCAGGTGCCTGCGGCCAGGTCCGCCTCTTCCGCGAGCTCGCGGGCGGCGCCCACGACGAATTCTTCGCCTTCGACGTCCAGCAAACCGGCCGGAATCTCCCAAAGATCCATGCCCACGGGATGCCGGTACTGCTTCAGGAGCAGGATCTCGCCCGCTTCGTTCATGGGCAATACTGCCACCGCGCCTGGATGGTCAATGTAGTCGCGGGTGAGGGCGTCGCCGGAGTCGCTCAGCTGGAAGCTGTCGCTGACCACATCCCAGATCCGGCCTTCATAGACCTTCTCGGTAGACAAAAGACGGCGCGGGCTCGGTTCGTCCGAAACCTTCCGTGCAGCTTGGGGGGTTCCAGGTGTACCGGGCATCGCGCCGTCCTTTACGTATTCGGTTTTACTTAGCAGCTACCGTGCGTGCCTGCTTGGCCGCCGGCGCACCGTTTCTGGCAGCTACTGCCTCCGGGGCCTCCGGGGCAGCTTCTGCGGGCAGGCCTGCATCCAGGAACTCGCTGCCGGCCTGGTGGTCCAGGGCAGCCTTGACCAGCCCGGCGAACAGCGGGTGCGGCCGGGTGGGCCGGGAGCTGAGCTCAGGGTGGGCCTGCGTTGCCACGTAGTACGGGTGCACCTCACGCGGGAGCTCGACGTATTCCACGAGCTTGCCGTCCGGTGACGTTCCGGAGAACACCAGGCCCTTCTCGGCGATCTGGCCACGGTACTTGTTGTTGACCTCGTAGCGGTGGCGGTGCCGTTCGCTGACTGTGGTCTTGCCGTAGGTTTCGGCGATGACGGAGCCGGCGTCGAGCTTTGCCTCGTAAAGGCCCAGGCGCATGGTGCCGCCGAGGTCGCCCTTGCCTTCGACGATGTCCAGCTGCTCTTCCATCGTGGCAATGACCGGGTACTTGGAGTCCGGCTCGAACTCGGACGAGGACGCGCCTTCCAGGCCAACTACGTTCCGGGCGTATTCGATCACCATGCACTGCAGGCCAAGGCAGAGGCCAAGCACCGGCAGTTTAGTTTCGCGGGCGAACTTGAGTGCCCCGAGCTTTCCTTCGAGGCCGCGGATGCCGAAGCCGCCGGGAACACAGATGGCGTCCACACCATCCAAGGCAGCAACCGCGCCCTCATGGGTTTCGCATTCGTCCGACGGCACCCAGCGGATCTTGACTTTGGTGTCGTTGGCGAAACCGCCGGCACGCAAGGCCTCCGTGACGGACAGGTAGGCATCCGGGAGGTCGATGTACTTGCCCACAAGCGCGATTTCAACCTCGTGCTTTGGGTTGTGGACGGCCTCGAGCAGCTTGTCCCAGCTGGTCCAGTCGACGTCCTTGAACGGCAGGTCCAGGGCACGCACGATGTAGGAGTCCAGGCCCTGGGAGTGCAGTGTCTTGGGGATGTCGTAGATGCTGGGCGCGTCGGCAGCGTTCACCACAGCGTCGATGTCGACGTCGCACATCCGGCCGATCTTCTCGCGCATGGCGTCGGGTACTTCGCGGTCCGAACGGATCACGATGGCTTCCGGCTGGATGCCGATGGAACGCAGCGCGGCCACGGAGTGCTGCGTCGGCTTGGTTTTCAGCTCCTGGGACGGGCCGATGTACGGAACCAGGGAGACGTGCAGGAAAAAGACGTTGCCCCTGCCGACGTCCTGGCGGACCTGGCGGGCCGACTCGAGGAACGGCTGGGACTCGATGTCGCCGACGGTTCCGCCGATCTCGGTGATGATGACGTCCGGAGCGTTCTTGCCCTCGGCGGGCAGGCGCATCCGGCGCTTGATCTCGTCCGTGATGTGCGGGATGACCTGGACGGTGTCGCCGAGGTATTCGCCGCGACGTTCCTTCGCGATCACGGTGGAGTAAATCTGCCCGGTGGTTACGTTCGCCGAACCTTCCAGGTTTTCGTCCAGGAAGCGCTCGTAGTGTCCGATGTCGAGGTCCGTCTCAGCGCCGTCGTCGGTCACAAAGACCTCGCCGTGCTGGAAGGGGTTCATCGTGCCCGGATCAACGTTCAGGTACGGATCGAGCTTCTGCATAGTTACAGACAGGCCGCGTGCCCGCAGGAGGTGGCCGAGGCTCGAAGCCGTCAGCCCCTTACCGAGCGAGGACGCCACACCACCGGTTACGAAGATGTGTTTGGTCGTCTTGGACGAGCCCGGGAACCGGGAATTTACACGGGAATTTGATCGCTGCACCACGGAATTCGAGCCTATCATCAAATGAACCTTCCACGGATCCGGAACTGTTCCCCAAATGCTCCAGTCTGCAGTGCGAACGGCCTTACGATCAAGGGGTGACCATGTTTCCGGACCCTGAAACCAAATCATCGGGCCCTGTTGGCGGCGTGGACGCAGGGAATTTCCCGGTCTTCCGGTCGCTGGCGCTGCAGTCCATTCCCCAGCCTGACTACGCCGATGTGATTGTCCTCCCAGTTCCCGACGGCAATCCGGACGGCAATCCCTCAGACCCTCGCCTCTGGGCCGAAGAGCTGTTCTCGCTGCGGTCCATGCCGGGCTGGGTGACTGCCTTAATGGGTTTGCGGCAGGCAGTGGTTGGCCTGGCGGGAATCAGCAGGGCTCCAGCCGGCGTGTTTGCCGTCGCGGAGGTCTGCGGCGAGGAAGCGCTGATCAGCGCCGATGATACCCACCTGGACTTCCGCTGCGGGGTGGCCTACGACGCCGGCGCCAACCTGTTGCGGGTCACCACGGCTGTGCGCCTGAAGGGCTGGCGGGGACGACTGTACTTCGCCCCGGTGCGCCTGCTGCATCCTTTGGTGGTGCACGCCATGATGGCCCGCACTATCCGCCGGCTGACTGCCGTGCCCCGAAGCAGCTAGGCCCGCTGGGGCAGCAGCTTCGCGTCGTCGAGCAGCTCCTGCGCGTGGGCCTGTGCGGACTCGGAATCCTCCTGGCCTGCCAGCATCCGTGCGAGCTCCTTGACCCTTTCAGGGCCGTCGAGCAGCCGCACATCACTGGAAGTGAACCCGGTGGCCGTGCCGCCGTCGGACCCCCTGACCGATGTTTTGGTGACGGTGATGTGCTGGTCCGCGAAGGCGGCAACCTGCGGCAGGTGCGTGACCACCAGGACCTGCACGTGCTGCGCCAGCATGGCCAGCCGACGGCCGATTTCGACGGCGGCACGTCCGCCGACGCCGGCGTCCACTTCGTCGAACACAAAAGTGGGCACCGGATCCACGGCGGCGAGCACTACCTCGATGGCCAGCATCACGCGGGAGAGTTCGCCGCCTGAGGCGCCTTTGCCCAGCGGACGGGCCGGCGCACCGGAATGGGGCTGGAGCAGGAACGAGATCTCGTCGGAACCGTGGGGCTGCAGCTGTGCTGCCGGCTCGATGGTGATCACCAGCGTTGCGTCGGCCATGGCAAGGGCCTTCAGTTCGGCGCTGACGCGTGCCGAGAGGTCCTTTGCGGCCTTGCCGCGGATTTTGGTGATGGCCGCTGCTTGCTTCTTCAGCTCAGCCTCGGTCCGGGCAACCTCCGCGTCCAGCGCCTCGATCCGGGTTGAGTCATCCTGCAGTTCGTCGAACCGGACACGTGCGTTCTCAGCCCACACCAGGACCTCGTCGATGCTGGGGGCGTACTTGCGCACCAGCTTGGCCAACGCAGCCCGGCGGTCCTCGATCTCCGCGAGCCGTTCGGGCCCCTCTGAGTCCAGGCCGGCCTGGTAGCTTGCCAGTTCCGTGGCGATATCGTTCAGCAGGAAGCCGACCTCGGCCAGGCGCGCGGCTGCCGCGCCGAGTTCAGCGTCATGCTCGGCCACATGCTCCAAGGTCCGCTTGGCGGCATCCACCAAGGTGGTGGCGTCACCCTCGTCGCCGTAGTCCTCTGCGATAAGTGCCTGGTGGGCGGTGTTCGCCGCAATCCTGAGTTCTTCCACATTGGCCAGTTTCACGGCCTCGGCCTTGAGTGACTCGTCCTCCCCCGGCTGCGGGTCGACGTCGTCGATCTCGGCCAGGGCAATCTCCAGCGATTCCGCTTCCCGCAGCCGGTCCCGTGCGGCGCCGCGCAGCGTGTCCAGTTCGGCTTGGCTGGCCTTCCAGTGGCTGTAGAGGGCCTGATACTTGCCCAGCGGATCCGCCAGGGCGTCGCCGGCAAACTTGTCCAGGGCACCGCGTTGAGCGAGTGCCCCCTTCAGCCTGATCTGGTCCGACTGGCCATGGACCACCACCAGGCTTTCGCCGATCTCCGCAAGGACGCCCACGGGGGCGGCCCGCCCGCCGAGGTAGGCCCGGCTGCGTCCGTCCGCACCGAGGCGACGGGCAAGGATCAGCTCAGCGCCGCCGTCGAACTCTTCCACCTCGGCACCGGCCTCAAGCGCCCGCACCACTGCCGCGTGTCCGGCGTCGAGCTTGAGAACTGCCTCCGCGGAGGCACTCTTGGCCCCGTTGCGGACCGCGCCGGCATCGGACCTGGCACCCAAAAGGAGGCCGACGGCGGTGACCACCATCGTCTTACCGGCGCCTGTCTCGCCGGTCACCACGCTCAGCCCGGGGCCCAGCGGCAGCGTAGCGTCAGTGATGACGCCGAGATCGCGGATTCTCAGTTCTTCAAGCATGGTTCACTTTGCTGTTGACGGATCGGTTTCATCTTCAGGGTGGTCTGCGTGCGTGACCTGCAGCGGGGCCATCGGCCTGGGCGTCCGGACAATCGGAATCGGGCCCGTGTGGATGGCCTCCGCCTGCGGAACCGGGCCCCGCCAGCCGTGGATGGGGAGCTCGAACTTCCGGACCAGCCTGGCGGAGAACGGCGTCTGGTGCGTCCGGGCCAGCCGGACCGGCGTAGCAGATTTGGTCACTTCCACCCGGGCTCCTGGCGGCAGGTCCACCGAGCGCCGGCCGTCACACCACAGCACTCCCATGGCATCCGTCCGGTTGAGGACCTCCACTGCCAGCCGCGACCGCGGTGACACCACCAAGGGCTTGGCGAAAAGGGCGTGGGCGCTGATGGGGACAATCAGGAGGGCTTCGACCTCCGGCCAAACCACGGGCCCGCCGGCTGAGAAGGCGTAGGCGGTGGACCCGGTAGGGGTGGCCAGCACCACGCCGTCGCAGCCGAAGGACGTCAGGGGGCGCTCGTCAACCTCGGTGACCACCTCGAGCATCCGTTCCCTGTTGCCTTTTTCTATGGCAGCCTCGTTCAGGGCCCAGGTATGCCAGATCTTCTGGCCCCGCACCCACACCTGGACGTCGATGGTCATGCGCTCTTCCACCGTGTAGTCCCGGCGGGCGATCCATTCCACTGTCTGGGCGAGGTCGGCCCGCTCGCTCTCGGCAAGGAAACCCACGTGGCCGAGGTTGACGCCCAACAGGGGCACATCCACTTCCCGCACCAGCTCGGCCGCGCGCAGGATGGTCCCGTCGCCGCCCAGCACCATCACCAGCTCAACGTCCGGGAGCTGCACGTGGTCATGCAGGACCTCCACCGGCTGGGTGAGGTGCCCGAAGAAGCGCTCCATGTCGCCCAGTTCGGACTCCTGCATCACCGGGATAATGCCTGAGGCATGCAGCTGGGCGCAGGCTTCCCAGGCGGCCTTCAATGACTCCTCGCGGCCAGTGTGGGCAAGGACCAATACGCGCCTGCTCATCAGGTTCCGCTTTCTAGTGGTTCGGCCAAAGACGTCCAAGCAACCCAGCTATGGCTGCGTCGCGCTCTTCGATCTTAGGCAAGTCTTGGGTCATCCTGCGCTTTATCCACAGGAAGTATTCAACGTTTCCGTCCTGGCCCGGCAAAGGACTCGCCGCCAGGCCGCACAGGTCCACGCCGGCGTCGAGCGCCGCATTGGCGACTTTTTCGACCGCCATCCGGCGTTCGCGCTCGGAATTGACTACGCCGGTGCGGCCCAGGCGGTCCTTACCGATTTCGAACTGTGGTTTTACCATCAGCACCAGATCGCCGCCAGGCTCCGTGCTCAGGGCCAGCGGCAGGACCACCAGGGTCAGCGATATGAACGACAGGTCAGCGACCGTCAAGGCCACTGTCCCACCGATGTCCTCAGCCGCCATATACCTGACGTTGAGCCCCTCATGCACCTCTACCCGGGGATCGTTCCGGAGCTGCGGCACCAGCTGGCCGTGTCCGACGTCGACAGCCACCACGTGCGCGGCGCCACGCCTCAACAGCACATCGGTGAAGCCGCCGGTGGACGCACCGGCGTCCAGGCACCTCTTCCCCTCGACGGTTATGGCCGGGAAGGCGTCCAGCGCGCCGGCCAGTTTATGGCCGGCCCGGCTGACGTAGCTGTCCTGCTCAGTGTGCTCAACGGCAAGGTCCTTGCTGTCCTCCACCTGGAGTGAGGCCTTTGACAGCACCTGGCCCGCGGAAGTGACCTTGCCTTCGGAAATCAGGGAGGCAGCGTGCGTACGTGACCGTGCCAGGCCGCGCGCAACCAGTGCCTGGTCGAGTCTGGCCATACTCAGGCCCCGTTCCCGGCCGCAGGCTCTTCGTTCAGCGTTTCGAGCAGCGCGTCGTGGAGTTCGCTGTAGACGGCCTCATGATCTGCCACCGGCATCGCGGGGACACCTTCCAGGGCCGCCAGCACGGCAGCAACGGACGGATCCCCTGTTTCGGTGCCTGCTGTCTCCGGCCACGCGGGGGTGGGCTGGGCTGCAACCGGGTTATGCGTTTCGTTCAGCTCAGTCATTTGACCAGTCTAATGACTGAGCCACTCGAGTTTGGGCGCAGTGGGGCTTGCCGCTTCGGGGACCGCGGCCCACCAGGCTTGGCAGGCGGCGCGCCAGGAGTCGAGGTCGTCCTCGCTCCCGCGGACGTGGACTGTGCCACCGCTGACCCGCGCGGTTGAGGTTCCACAGCGGTACGTTCCGTCAGCGTGGTCCACGGCCGGGTACGGCGAGTGGAGGTCCGTGAGGGAGTTGATGACATAGTCCGGGCGTTCTGCGGTGCGTGCTGCCAGGATGGTTTCCCTGGTGTCAACGCCAGTCAGCACGGCTACCGTGGCGAAACCGGCGTTGTTGCCGCCGAGGATGTCCGTGTCCAGGCGGTCGCCCACTACCAGCGGACGGTCAGCGGAAAGCCTTTTGGCAGCAGCGTGGAACAGCGGGGCCTCCGGCTTGCCCGCGACGCGCGGTGTCTGGCCAGTGGCAGCCGCGACGGCTGCCACCAAGGTGCCGTTCCCCGGCGCAATACCGCGTGCCTGCGGAATCGACATGTCCGTGTTCGTGGCCACCCACAGGGCTCCGGCAGAGACCACGTAGGAGGCTTCGGCCAGGTCCTTCCAGCCGATCGCGGGGTTGAACCCCTGGACCACAGCCACAGGGTCATCGTCCTGGCTGCTGACCGGAGTCAGGCCAACAAGTTCGATCTCCTGCGCAAGCGCCGGGCTGCCCGTGATGAGGACCCTGGCCCCCGGCGCCAACAGCGACGCCAGCAGTTCGGCAGCAGCCTGCGAGGAACTGACCACCTGCTGATCATCCGCGGGAGCACCGAGCTCACGGAGGTGCGCGGCTACCTGCGCCGGCGTGCGGGAGGCATTGTTGGTGACATACCCGAGGCCAATGCCCAAGCCTTCGAGTTGCTGGAGCGAATCCACGGCACCAGGGATGGCGTGCGGACCGGCGTAGACCACCCCATCAAGATCGGCGAGAAGGGCGTCAAACAGCGAAATGAGGGGAACGGCCGTCATCTTCGGATCAGTCTTCCCGGCGTTCTGCGCGCACTGCCTCGATGTCATCCCCGCCGTGCCCTTCCGGTCCCTCCGGCTCGATGTCGGCTCCGTCGTCGGCTGCCTCGTCCGTTTCCTCGCCGGTTTCGTCGGGGGTTGAGATCAGTTCGTCCTGCTCGATGGAGTCCTCATTTGACTCGGCATCATCAGACTCAAAGTAGTCCGATTCGGCGTCGTCAACGGAAGTGTCCACGGCATGGCTCGCCGATTCGGTGCTGCCTTCAGTTGCTTCCGCTGCTGCGGCCACGCGAGGGGTGTCCGTTTCCGGACCACGGGCTGCGCGCTCGATCAGGCGGCGGCGCTCGGCCTCCTCGCGGGCTTCTTCCTCCTCGTCCCAGCCGAGGTCCACGATGTCCGGCTCCTCGTCGACGCCCAGGCCCAGGGCATTTTCTGCCACGACAGCCTGTTTCTGCCACTTGGCTGCCTCCTCCGCGCGGCCCACGGCAGACAAAGCGTCGGCGTAAGCACGGAAAAGGCGCGGGCTGTAGGAGAAGGCCCGGTTGATGTCCAGCTGGGGAATTTCCAGTTCTGCAACGGCGGCATCGAGCTGGCCGAGGTCCGTCCGGGCGCCCGCAGCCACGATGGCGAGCTCCGCCTTGCCCGGAGCGTCGAGGTCCTTTGCTTCCTCGGAACGGACCACATCGAGGGCTCGGTCCGGGCGGCCAAGGCCGCGTTCGCAGTCAGCCATCACGGGAAGGTGGACGTTGGAGCCGCTGATCCGGCGATAGGTGCGGAATTCGCGCAGGGCCTCCCCATAGTGGCCCGCGGCGTAAGCGGTCAGACCCACAGCTTCACGGACTGCAGCGAGGCGGCCGCCACGGCGGCTGGCCGCCAGGGCGTGCTGGAAGGCAAGTTCCGGTTCGTCGTCAATGAGGCGTCCGGCCATCACCAGGTGACGGGCCACCCACTCGGCGCTTTTCGGTTCGAGGGTCTTGATCTGGTGCTGGGTAGCGCGGTCCAGCTCTTTGCCCGTGACATCCTCGTCGATTTCAGGCGACCGCTCACGGTCCGGGCGGTTGGCGCTGCGCAGGTCGCGGGCATTGGGAACGCGCACGGGGCGGTCCTCTGCACGGTCCCGGCCGAACTGCCGCGGGCCGGAGTCGCCGCGGTCGAAGCTACGGGGTGCCCGGTCCTGGCGGTCGCCGAAAGCCTTGCGGTTGTCGCGGTCGCCAAAGCTGCGGCGTTCGCCGTCTCCTTCACGGCGCGGACGGTCACCATAGGGCTTGTTTTCGCGGTCACCGTACGGCTTGCGGTCACGGTCACCGAAGGGCTTACGCTCCCCACCACTGAACGGCGGCTTACGGTCTCCCCCACCAAAACTGCGGCGTTCGCCATCACCTTCACGACGCGGACGGTCACCAAAAGGCTTGTTCTCCCGGTCACCGTACGGCTTACGGTCACGGTCACCGAAGGGCTTACGCTCCCCACCACTGAACGGCGGCTTACGGTCTCCCCCACCAAAACTGCGGCGTTCGCCATCACCTTCACGACGCGGACGGTCACCAAAAGGCTTGTTCTCCCGGTCACCATACGGCTTACGGTCACGATCGCCCGCGCCAAAACCGCGGCGTTCTCCGTCGCCCTCACGGCGGGGCCGATCGCCGAAGGGCTTACGCTCGCCGGCACCGAAGCTACGGCGCTCACCCTCGCCTTCGCGGCGCGGACGATCACCATAAGGCTTGTTCTCCCGGTCACCATAAGGCTTACGCTCTCCGGAGCCAGGCGTGCGTCGGGGGCCTTCGCCACCTTCCCGGTTTTCCCGGGATCGGAATCCGCGAGGATCTCCGCCTGAGTTGTTCGGTCCGCGGAAGGGACCGCGGTCCTTGCCGCCGCGGTTGCCGCCATTGTGCTCAGCCATGTGGAGTCCTCCTGTTGTGAGCCGGCCTGGCGCAATCGCAGCCGCTCTTATCCGTGTTTCGTTTCCTACGCAACCCGAAATCAAGCGCTTCGAAGTCCGTACATCTCAATCAATTCTAGGCGAGTCGCCAAACCAACCATGACAGAAAGGTCCGCTGGCAGGCAGTCGTGGGAATCTTCACACCCAGGACGCTCTCTCACTTGCTGCGGGTTTGGTTCGGATGTTCCCGGTGGGGTGTGGGTGGGGTACGACGGCAGTGCCTGGGGTCGGCTGTGCCTGCTGGGTTCCGGCGGGGGTGGGGGGTGTGTTAAATGGGTCAGGCCCCGACGTGTTTGTCGGGGCCTGAGCCTAATGGTTGTCCGGCGGTGACCTACTCTCCCACACCCTCCCGGGTGCAGTACCATCGGCGCTGTGGGTCTTAGCTTC